>JAATGN010000278.1 GCA_015654615.1 Rhodospirillales bacterium | reverse complement strand
TGCCACTGGGATTATTTCACAAGCTCGAAAGCGGGGATCCGGGAGTCTCGGAAACGCCCGTGGGGTGCCCCCTGGATTCCGGCTGATCCAAGGCAATGACGAGAAAAATCGATGATCCAGTCTGATCGCAAATCGCTCTAGAAAGAAAAGAGTCAGTGGCACCGGCGTCCCTGCCGGTGGAAAAGACTCCGCCGCGAAGCGGCGGACACCGGCACGGAGGCCGGTGCCACTTTCCTTTTCATCCAGGGCGGGTCGGCCGCCAGCCGGTGCGGAACTCGCAATTCAGGTGAATTTGTTGGTGCGCGGGAAGCCGGTGGGCGGCATGCGGCCGACCGTCGCCCGTTTGCCCAGCCAGGGCAGCAGATTGGTCTCGCTCCGGGTGCGTTCGCCCATCTTCCAGCTCAGGCCTTCGGCCAGGACGAACAGCTTGATGTCGGCCACGCCGCCGTCGCGGTATTTTTGCAAGATGACGCCGCGTCCACGGGTCATCTCGGGGATTTCCTCCAGCTTGAAGACCAGAAGCTTGCGATTTTCGCCGACGACGGCCACCGCATCGCCTTCGACCGGCAGGCAGAAGCCGGCCTGCTCGCCCTCGCCGAGATTGAGGATCTGCTTGCCGGCCCGGGTTTGCGCGACGACCTCTTCGCTTTTCACCAGAAAACCGTGGCCGCCCGACGAGGCGACCAACAGCCGGGTCTCCGGCCGATAGGGCAGGACCGTGACGATTTCCGCATCGTTGGGCAGGTCGACCATCAGGCGCAACGGTTCGCCGTGGCCGCGCCCCCGCTGGAACCTGTCGCCGCCGATGGTGAAAAATCGTCCGTTGGTGGCGAAAAACAGCAGCTTGTCGGTGGTCTGGGCGCGAATCGTCGCCTTCAGCTGATCGCCATCCTTGAATTTGAAATCGTCGGGATTTTCGGCATGTCCCTTGACGGCGCGAATCCAGCCCTTCTCCGAAAGAATGACGGTGATGTCCTCCCGTTCGATGAAAGCCTCGATGGGCACCACCACGGCGGAGGGCGCGTCGCCCAATTCCGTCCGGCGCCGTCCCAGGGCGTCGTTCTGGCCGAACTGCGCCTTCATGGCGGCGATCTCGTCGGCGATCCGCCGCCACCGCAGCGGTTCGTCGGCCAGCAGGGTCTTCAATCCGGCCCGCTCTTTCGACAGCTTGGCGTGTTCGCCCCGGATCTCCACCTCTTCGAGCTTGCGCAGGGACCGCAAGCGCATGTTGAGGATCGCCTCGGCCTGCGCATCGGACAATTCGAAGGCCGCCATCAGGGCCGGCTTTGGCTCATCCTCCTGGCGGATGATGCGGATGACCTCGTCGAGATTGAGATAGGCTTTGAGGAAGCCTTCCAGCACCTCGAGTCTTTTTTCGATCTTGCCCAGCCGGAAGGACGAACGGCGGACCAGCACGACATGGCGATGGTCGAGGAAGGCCTGCAGCACCTCCTTCAAGGTCATCACCCGCGGCACCGACTCGGCGTCGAGGACGTTCATGTTGAGCGGGACGCGCGTCTCGAGATCGGTCTGGCGGAACAGCTGCTCCATCAGCGTCTCGGCTTCGACGGTCCGGTTGCGCGGCTCCAGGACGACCCGCACCACATCGGTCGATTCGTCCCGTACGTCGGCCAGCAAGGGCAGTTTCTTGGCTTCCAGAAGTTCGGCGATCTTCTCGATCAGCTTGGATTTCTGGACCTGGTAGGGAATTTCCGTGATGACGATCTGGAAAAGTCCGTGCGAGAGTTTTTCCACCTCCCAGCGGCCGCGCAGGCGAAAACTGCCGCGCCCCGTGCGGTAAGCCTCGAACACCGCCTCCCGGGTTTCCACCAGGACGCCGCCGGTGGGAAAATCCGGTCCCGGCATCAATCCGACCAGTTCGTCGACCGAACAGGCCGGATGATCGATCAGATGCGACAGCGCGCCGCAGATTTCTCCGACATTGTGCGGCGGGATGCTGGTCGCCATGCCGACGGCGATGCCGGCCGAACCATTGGCCAGCAGATTGGGAAAGGCCGACGGCATCACCACCGGCTCCTCCTCGGTGCCGTCGTAGGTCGGCCGGAAATCGACCGCGTCCTCGTCGAGACCGTCCATCAGGGCGCTGGCGACGGCCGTCAGGCGCGCTTCGGTGTATCGCATGGCGGCGGCATTGTCGCCGTCGATATTGCCGAAATTGCCCTGGCCCTCGACCAGGGGGTAACGCACGGCGAAATCCTGGGCCAGGCGCACCATGGCGTCATAGACGGAAACGTCGCCAGGCGGATGGTATTTGCCGATGACGTCGCCCACCACGCGGGCGCATTTCTTGAAGCCGCCGCTGGGGTCGAGCTTCAATTGCTGCATGGCGTAGAGAAGACGGCGATGCACCGGCTTCAGACCGTCGCGCACGTCGGGTAGCGAACGGGAGACGATGGTCGACATGGCATAGGCGAGATAACGCTCGCCCAAGGCTTCGGCGAGCGGCGTGTCTCTGACTTCGCCGGTGGTGGCGGTCTCGGTCATACCCTTCCTCAACTGGTGATTACCATATCTAGTAGATCACGCCAGAAGCCGATCTACAAGTCGCGATCGCGCGGCGGGCAATCCCTTGCTTTGCGGCATCAGCACATGGCGCTCGAGAAAATAACCCGTCAGGGTCAATCCGTCGATGACGTCGGGGCGGTCTCCGCCGGATGCGCCGAGCAGGAAGGCGGGCAGCGCCAGGAGCTTGTCATGGTAGGCGGCGCCCGCCGCGCGGCTGACGGCGCGTCCGCTGCGCGGCGACACATAGGCCAGGTCCTCGGTGACGCCGCTCGCCGCGCAACAGGACAGATCGAGGCCGAAGCCCAACTCGCCCAGCAGACCCAGTTCCCATTGGACATAGAGGCTGGGCCAGTCCTCGTCGTTCAGCCCGCGGATCACCGCGGCCAGGCCGTCGAAGACGGCTCTGTGCGGCTCGCGCTCCGGCAGGCAGACCTCGGTCAAGGCGCAAGCCGCGGACAATCCGGCGAGACGCAGGGGATCGTGCAGCCAAAGGCTTCCGAACGCTCCGCCCAGTTCCCAGGTGAAACTGCCCAACTGTTCCGACAGACGGGCCTTCCAGGTCACCTGCAGCCGATTGCCGGTCTGCAGCGCGGCGCGGGCCGCCTTCCCCGTCCCGCCGCGGACCAGTCCGGCATGGCGGCCGTGCTCGCGGGTCAGAAGCGTCACCACGGCCGCGGTTTCACCGTGCCGGCGCAGCGACAGCAGGATGGCTTCATCGGTCCAGTCCATGGGCCTCCGTCACGCGTCGAAATCGAGCCCCAGGTCGCGGTAATGCTGGCGATCGTCGAGCCAGTTCTCGCGGACCTTCACATGCAGGAACAGATGGACCCGCCGCTCCAGAAGCTCCTCCAGCTCGATGCGCGCCTTTTCGCCGATCGATTTGATCTGCCGGCCGGCCTTGCCGAGAACGATCGCCTTCTGGCTGTCCCGCTGCACATAGACGATCTGGTCGATGCGAACGCTGCCGTCGTCCTTTTCCGTCCATTGTTCGGTTTCCACGGTTGCCGCGTAAGGCAATTCCTGGTGCAGCTGGTGGAAAACCTGCTCGCGGGTGATTTCGGCCGCCAGCAGGCGCATCGGCATGTCCGAAACCTGGTCTTCGGGAAAATGCCAGGGCCCTTCCGGCAAGCTCGCGGCGAAAAAGGCCAGCAGATCCTTGGTGCCGTCGCCGGAGCGCGCGCTGACCATGAACACCCGGTCGAACAGGCCTGTCGCATCGATCTTGGCGGTCAGGGCCAACAGGCTGTCGCGCTTGACCAGATCGATCTTGTTCAACACCAGAATGGCCCGGCGGCCGGCATCCCTCAGGCGCTCGATGATCGCCCGGCTGTTGTCGTCCAGGCCCCGTTCGGCATCGACCACCAAGGCGATCCGGTCGGCGTCGGACGCCCCGCTCCAGGCCGCCTGCACCATGGCGCGCTCGAAGCGGCGCTTCGGCTCGAAGATGCCGGGCGTATCGATGAAGACCACCTGGGCCTGCTGGTCCTCGACCATGGCGATGCCCAGCACCCGGCTCCGCGTGGTCTGCACCTTGGGCGAGACGATGGAAACCTTGGTTCCGACCAGTTGGTTGACCAGCGTCGACTTGCCGGCGTTGGGAGCGCCGACGACGGCGATGAATCCGCAACGCGTAACGATTTCGTTCATTTTGTTACTTTTTCCAGCATGGCGGTGGCCGCCGCCTGTTCGGCGACGCGCTTCGAGGCGCCGCGCCCGGTGACCGGCGCATAACCTTCGACGGTGACGGATATCAGGAATATGGGATCGTGCTGCGGCCCCTCCATGCCCAAGGTCTGGTACACCGGCAAAGGCTTTCCCCGGCCCTGCGCCCATTCCTGCAGCCCCGTCTTGGCGTCCTTGGGCGGCGTCACCGATTCGGCCATCAGCGGCTCCCAGTGGCGCCGGACGATCCGCGCCGCCACCTCCAGGCCGCCATCGGCATAAACGGCGCCCAGAACGGCCTCGCAGGCATCGGCCAGCATGGTCGGATTTTGCCGTCCCCCGCCCTCTTCCTCGCCCTTGGACATGATCAGGGCCGCGTCGAGGCCCAGCGTCATGGCGACCCGCGCCAGGGCCTCGCGCCGCACCAGCGCCGCATGCCGCCGGGCCAGGGCTCCCTCGTTCTCCTGAGGGAAGCGGTAGAACAGCATTTCGGCGACGGACAAGCCGAGCACGCGATCGCCCAGAAACTCGAGACGTTCGTAGGCGACCCGCGGCCGGACGGAAGCCCCGCCCCGTCCACGGGCCGGACAGGCGCTGGAATGCGTCAGCGCCTCTTCCAGCATTTCGGGTCGGCGAAATCGATAATCGAGCGCCCGGCTGATATCGTTCAGGCGCTGATCCATGGCCACACGGAGGTCAATGAATCAACGTGAAGAATCTGTCCCACCGGATTGCCCAAGGCCATTTCCAAAGTTCCCACAAAGCAGCCGATCCATCGGTCGAGAAAAAGATGATCTCGGCCCGCCCCACCAGATTTTCCGCCGGCACATAACCGACGACGCTCAGGTAGCGGCTATCTTGCGAATTGTCGCGATTGTCGCCCATCATAAAGAAATGATGATCGGGCACCACATATTCCGGCGTGTTGTCGGCCTGGTTCTCGCTGCCCGGATATTCCAGGATGAAATGGGTCCGGCCATTGGGCAGGGTTTCGATGAACTGAGTATAGATCTGGTTGCCGCCGCGCGGATCCCGATCGACGTAATCCTCGACCTGCTTGCGTTCGACCGGTTTGCCGTTGATGTAAACCACCCGGTGGATGACCTGGATATGATCCCCCGGCAGGCCGATCACCCGCTTGATATAGTCGGTGCGATTGTCGGACGGCACCTTGAACACCGCGACATCGCCGCGCTCGGGCATGCGTTCGAAGATCCGGCCATCGAACAGATGCAGGCTGAGCGGCAGGGAATGACGGCTGTAGCCATAGGAATATTTGGAAACGAACAAATAATCCCCGACCAGCAAAGTCGGCACCATCGACTTGGACGGAATGTTGAACGGCTCGAAGGCGACGGTCCGCACGACGAGGGCGATGAGGACAGCGTAAACGATCGTCTTGATCGTCTCGCCAATACCACCTGATTTTTTTCGTGAGATGCCCATGGATCGCGGTTCTATGAAAAAAAAACGCGCCCTCCCGAAGGGAACGGGCGCTGTGCACGGCGTCGATCAAGCCTTAGCCAAGCGCCCCTGTCAAGTGCTCACCACGAAACCGGAAACAAACGATCGGGAGCCCGGGCCGCAATAAGATTGCTTATCGTCCCGTGCCTCCGTCGCCGGAATCGGGAAGGTCGGGACGGAACAGCTGCATGACCACCTGCTGGATCAGGCCTTGAAAGCGTTCGTCGTTCGGTCCCGTCGCCTCGGCCTCGCCGGTGACCTCGGTCTTGGCCAGCCCGGCGACGCAGAACGCCGCGAGAACATGGACCGTCGATCTGCCGGAGGTCGGCCTGGGCTCTTCGATGCGTCCCTGGCACAGGTCCTCTCCATCCTGAGTCGCGGCAGGCGAAAACAAAAAGGCCAATTCATAACCGTGCCGCGCCGAGGCGTCCGGCGTCAAAGTCGGATGGGTCGGGGCGCGCAATACCTGCACCTGGCTGGCCGTCTCGACCGTTTTGTCAAAGCTGTCGTCGGGAAGCGCGAACGGATTGCCGCGCACGCTCAACCGCAAGTCGCGGCCGCTCGCGCCATAGCCGTAAAGGCCATCGATCTTGTTGAACGGGCTCCCCACGTCGCGGGTCAGCGGACCGCTGCAAGCCGCAAGCGCGCCGACCGCGATGACACTGGCCAAATACCGACAAAACCGCATCGCTTCCTCCGTACCGATCTTCTAGAGCGCGATGCCTTAAATCGGCATCACGCTCTGGCTTTTCTCGATGTCCCTCGCCGGGCGCGCGCCTCCGCGCGCTTGGCCGCGGCCTCAATGGCCGCTGGAGCGGCGTGCGTCAGATTTGACGCACGCCGCTCTAAATCTGGCACCAAACCAGGGAAAAGCAATGGGTCTGACGCCAAAGTCATGCGCGCAGCGATTGTCCTGCCGTGCCTTATCTTTCCTTCGAATCATGAAAAACGCCGCCAACATTTCGCTGGCGGCGCTTTTCGATCGCTCAGGCGGACTTGGGCGCGCTTATCCGCGCGCCAGCCGGATTATGCGGCTCGGCGCGCTCCGCCGGTCCGCCCGCCGCCACCGCCGCCCCGCTGGCGGTTGCCGCCGGCCGGCCGGGAAGCACCCTGACGCGCCTTCGGCTTGACCGCCGGAGCCAGACGCAGGCGGGCGATGGCATCGGAATGGTAACGATGCGCTTCGTCGGCCGGAATCGGCTGCCGGATGGTCCGTTCGATATCCTTCAGATAAGCGATCTCGTCGGCATCGCAGAAGGACAAGGCAATTCCTTCGGCGCCGGCCCGAGCCGTCCGTCCGATCCGGTGCACGTAACTTTCCGGCTCATTGGGAAGATCGAAATTGATCACATGGCTGATGCCGTCGACGTCGATGCCGCGGGCCGCGATATCGGTGGCCACCAAAGTGCTCACCCTGCCGGAATGAAAATCGGCCAGGGCCCGTTGCCGGGCGCCTTGCGACTTGTTGCCATGAATGGCTTCCGCCTTCACGCCGCTTTTCGCCAGCTGCTCGGCCAGGCGATTGGCGCCGTGTTTGGTCCGGGCGAAAACGATCGTCCTGGTCACCGACTGGCCGCGCAGGATGTCGAGCAGCAAATCGCGCTTCTTGTCCTTGGCGACGAACATGACCCGCTGTTCGATGCGTTCGACCGTGGTCGCCTGCGGGGTCACTTCGACGCGCAGATGGTTTTTCAGCAGCCCGCTGGCCAGGGAAAACACCGATGCCGCCATGGTCGCCGAAAACAGCAGCGTCAGCCGTTCGGAGGGCAACAATGCGGCGATCTTCTTGACGTCGTGGATGAACCCCATGTCGAGCATGCGGTCCGCCTCGTCGAGAACGAAGGTCTCGACGCCGTCGAGTTTCACATGGCCGCGCATGGCCAGATCGAGGATCCGGCCCGGCGTGGCGACGACGATGTCGCACCCGGCCTGCAGCGAGCAGATTTGCGGATGCATGCCGACGCCGCCGGTGATCACCGTCTTCTTCAAGCGGAGATGGACGCCATAGGTGGCGAAACATTTTCCGATCTGCTGCGCCAGTTCCCGCGTCGGGGTCAAAATCAGGGCGCGCACGCCTTTCGGTCCGGGACGGCGATTGTTTTCGGACAACCGCTGCAGGATCGGCAACGCGAAAGCCGCCGTCTTGCCGGTGCCGGTCTGGGCAACGCCGAGGACATCGCGGCCGGAGAGAATGGCCGGAATGGCCTGTTCCTGGATCGGCGTCGCGACCTCGTAGCCTTCCGCGGTAACGGCGTGGCAAATGGGCTCGATCAGGCCGAGCTCAACAAAACTTGTCATTGATTCTACTTGCTTTCATTAAGTAAAGGGTTGCGCGGGTATCTTTAATGAATCGCCCAGCTGCAACCCAAATCGTCAGCGGCGCCGTGGCGCCGGACGGTGGCCCGGTTGCGGGGCCCGCTCGTCTTTATGACGAAAATTGATGCGCCCCTTGGTCAAATCGTAAGGGGTCATTTCCACTGTCACCCGATCGCCGGCAAGGACGCGGATACGATTTTTTTTCATGCGCCCCGAACTGTAGGCGAGCACTTCATGCCCACTGTCCAAAGTCACGCGGAAACGGGCGTCGGGCAGCACTTCGCTGACCACACCTTCGAATTCTATGAGATCTTCCTTAGCCAAGATCGACTCTGTCTGCCTTTGTGTTCTGCGGTTTAACTCTTACCGGAATGGCCGCGCAATTTTTGCGCGGATGCCCGAATTCCATGGGGAAAACACCAGAACCGGCACCGACAGGCGATGGCGGGAGAACCCGAAGCATTAAGATCGCTGCTTTATGACCCTATAGCGCCGGAATCGCAAGCATTATTATAAGCCACGGAACGAACCCTGCCATGCGTCCGGCGAAAGGGCATGAGGATTTTGCCTGTAAGGCCCGGGACGGAATAACCGCGCCCCAGGCCCCGAAGCCCGAGCGGGGCGAAGACGTCATATCGAAGCTTGCGGAGCCGCCAGGGCGAGCAATTTTCGCAAATGGGCTTCCGAGGCCAAAAACTCATGCTGTTCCTGTCTGGTGAACTGGTAGTTCAGGATTCTCTGAACGCCGTCGCGGCCGATCACACAGGGCACGCTCATCACCACATCGTCGACTTCGTATTGATTTTGCAGGAGGACGCCGACGGGCAATACGGAATGCTCGTTCGAGGCGACGGCGCGAATGATGCGGAACACGCTGGCGGCAATGCCGTGATTGGTGTTTCCCTTCCGATTGAAGATGTCGATTCCGACGTCGAGCACGGCCTGGCGCACCGCCGCCTTGTCGATCGGCGGCACCTCGTTCAGCCGGCAATAGGTATCGACGTCCAATCCGCAGACGTTGCAAATGCTCCACGGGATGAATCCGGTCGAACTGTGATCGCCCAATACATATCCGAAGATGTTCTTCGGATCGATTTTCAGATGATCGCTCAGGATCCGCATGAAACGGGCCGAATCGACGATGGTCCCGGCGCTCATCACGCGGGTGCGCGGATAGGACGAATGGCGCAGCGCGATCTGGGCGATGACGTCGACCGGATTGGTGACGATCAGGACGATGGCGTTCGGCGAATAACGTTCGACCTGGCCGATGATGTCCCGGATCACCTGCGCATTGATCTCGACCAGGGCGTCCCGGGTCTGGCCTCTCTGGAGCTGGGCCCCGGCGGTGATCACCACGATGTCGCTGCCTTCGGTCTCCGGATAATCGCCGGCCACCAGCAACGGATTTTTCGCATAGATGAAAGAGGTCGTATGGGCGTAGTCCCACATTTCCGCTTCCGCTTTCTCGCGCATCTTGTCGACGGCGACGATCTCGGAGACTTCGGACAGGTTGACCAGATAGCCGACCAGTTCCGTGCCAACGGCACCCATGCCGATCACCGATACCTTCAAAGGCCCCCTCCTCTCGCAGAAATCGAACGGCAAAGGCGAACGTCCAGCGCCACAAACGCCCTTGCCCGAACGAGGTATTCCGGATGAATACCTTCCGAACAATATGGGCCCGTCACAAGGAATCGTCCATCCAGGTGTTCTTATTTCAAGAAATACGCTGCGGACGTAACTTATATATGTCCATCGACTTCATTACGTAATCTTTGGCGCGTCACCCTCTTCTAACCATCTTCGCGAGGCCCCGGGCACGCCGGTATGGCCCCCTCCCCTTGATGGGGTGGGGTTGGGATGGAACGGTGAACCTTGTGACGGCGTCAAGGCGCCGGCTCAAGAATAAAGGCCCCTCGCCTCTCAGGGTTCGTTCAGAAACAACTGCGTCATTGCGAGTTCCGACCGGCCGGCGGCCGACCCGCCCTGAATGAAAAGGAAAGTGGCACCGGCGTCCCTGCCGGTGCCACTCACGCTTTTCTTCTTAGCGAAGCAATCCAGAAGCCGGCGGCGAGATCCTGGATTGCTTCGCCTAAAGGCTTGCAATGACGAAGAAAAAAACGAAGCAGTTATTCATCAACAGGCCCTTGGGGACGAGGGGGGTTCATCGATGGCGCCGTTTCAATTCTCGGCGACGGCGGCCAGGAAGCCGTCGATGATGGTCTTCAGGCGCTTCGACTGGGCGGCCAGGTCGTCGGAGGCGCCGAGCAGCCGGGAGGCCGCCTGGCTGGACTGGTCGGCCGCCGCCTGCACGCCGGTCACATTGCCGCTGACCTCGGCGGTGCCGGCCGCGGCCTGTTCGACATT
>JAATGN010000367.1 GCA_015654615.1 Rhodospirillales bacterium | reverse complement strand
TCCAGCCAGGTGCTGCATTTCCTGGCCCACGCCGGCCTTCTGGAGACCGGGCTGAAGGTCCGTCCGATGGTGCTGCCCGACAGCTTCCTCGATCACGACGCGCCGCACACCCAGTACGACAAGGCCGGCCTCAACGCCGCCGCCATCGTCGCCCAGGTCCTCGCCACCATGGGCCAGGCCGGCCTCCACGCCCCGGCACGGGCGTAGACCTTTCAGCAATGTTTATCCGCAGATAAACGCAGATTTTTTTTACCGTCATTGCGAGCGCAAGCGAAGCAATCCAGAAACCGCCGAGGACCCTGGATTGCTTCGCTTTCGCCAAGAAAAAAGCGTCAGTGGCACCGGCGGGGACGCCGGTGCCGCCTTTCCTGCCGCTGAAATCTCGTCACACCTGGCGAAACCAATGGACTCCCACGCTGTCGGTTTCGCGAACCAACCGGCCTTTTCCCAATAAATAGTGCAAATGCGCCAGGCTCTCGCCGATGGCGAAGAACAATTGGTGATTGTCGAGCTTGCGGGGAAACAGGGTGGTCAGCAGATCGTAAGCGGTGATCGGCCGACGGCAGGCACCCGCGGTCTCGCCCAGGCGATCCCGGTGATGCTGCTGCAAGGCGTCGATCCTTTCGTGCAGGCCGAAGAACGGCCGGCCGTGCGAAGGAAGCACCAGGCAATCGGGCGGAAGCCGCCGGAACTTCTCCAAAGAACCGAGAAACAGGCGAAGTGGATCGGCTTCCGGCTCGCTCGGCCAGACGCTGACATTGGGACTGATCGACGGCAGAATCTGGTCGCCGGAAATCAGCACATTTTGCTCTTCACACCAAAGGCAGGCCATTTCCGGGGCATGCCCCTCCCCGACGATCACCCGCCATCGATGGGCGCCCAGACGCAACACGTCGCCTTCGCGGAGACGCGAGCATGTGGCGGGAATATGTTTGATCCGGGCGCCGTAGGCGTTGCCCCGTTCGACCGCCAAGGCCAACAAATCCTCGGGAAAGCCGGCCCCGCGATAAAATCTCAGCGAGGCCTCGCCGAAGGCCTCGCCGCTATCGAGGCTCAACATGCGGCCATAAAGCCACTCGGCCTGGGTCGTCTCCATCGCAATGGGAAACCGGCGGATCAGCCATGCCGCCAATCCCATATGGTCCGGATGAAAATGGGTGACGATCAGGCGCGAAAGAGGGCGTCCCGCCATCGGCCCGGCCAACACCCCGCGCCACAGATCGCGGCTCGTCCGATCCGGAACGCCGGTATCGACCAGAGCCCATGCGGAATCGTCTTCGATCAGCCATAGATTGATATGGTCGAGAGCGAACGGCAGCGGCATCCGCAACCAGAGAAGACCTGGCGCGAGCGCCGCTGTCTGACCGGGAAGAGGCGGATCGGCGATCGGAAAATCCAACGGTGGGCCCTTCATCATCACGCAAAGCTTTTCCGCCCGGCCCCCCCCAAGGAGTCCTCTTTCAGGCGGGCAGCGGAACCGACGCCCGGACCATCCCCACCGCCGTCACCAGCATGTCGACCACCTTGCGATGATCGACGATATGGTCGGTGTTGATGATCAGATCAAATGTCCGCGGATCGTTCGACCGTTCCTGGAAATGCTCCCAGACGAACTTTCCCCGATTGTGATTGACGTCCTCGACGCGCTTGCGGGCGGTATCGAGATCGATGCCTTCCCTGTCGGCGATCCGTTTGACGCAGACATCCAGCGATCCGGTGATCCGCACGCGGAGCGCGCCGCTGTGCGCCAGGATCAAATGCGCGCCGCGCCCCAGGATCACCCCCCCGCTTCGCCCGATGCTGACGATGACATTGATCAGATGGCGTTTGTAGGTATCGGCATTCAGATTCTGCCCCGTCACCAGGGAATACAGCCAAAGGTCCCGCAGCTTGCCGGCCCCGGCATCGAGAGCCCGCATGGTTTCCGGCTCGGCGTCGAGACGCTGGGAAATCCGCTCGACGATGACGCGATCGTAGACTTCGACCCCCAGGCGCGCCGCCAATAACATGGCGATGTCATCGCCATCGGTTCCGTGATCGCGCGAAATACAGACGACCGGCCGCCCCGAGACGAGGAGATGCGGCTCTCCGCCGGCGATGCTGATTGAACTGACAATGGCCTGGATTGCTTTTTGGACGTCGGACATGAGAGCCCCCTCTTTTTTCGGGTGCAATCTGCGTGTCCAAAGATACCATGACCCGCGCGAAACCGCTATTCCTCACCTGGGGTAGAAACACGCGGGCATATCCATGCCGCCATGCGGGATTCGAATGCGAACGGCCGGGCTCAACCGAACATCTTGTCGATGTCGTCCTGGCTGACGCCTTGGTTTTCCAATTGCGGGCCGTTGAGCAGGCGAGACTCGTCGTCGGGAGTGACCTCAGGGGGGGACTCCAGATCCTCGAAGGTATCGGCCCCCCAGATTTCGATCATCTTATTGACCCGATCCTCGATATATTGCAGCGTCTTCACGACCTTGGTGATGCGCTGGCCGGTAATGTCCTGGAAGTTGCAGGCCTCGAAAATCGCCACCACCGCTTCGCGGATGTCTTCGGACACATGGCTGGCGAAGCCGTCGGTCGCCTGAGCCTGCAATTGCCCGGCCAGGGTGTCGATCTTCTCGGCCGCCTCCAGAATGCCGTTGGTCGCGCTTTCCGTCGACGACACGATGGCGTCGAGTTCGTTGGTCACGGCGATCAGGCGATCGTCCTCGGAGTTTTGCGGACGCAACGCGGCGATTTCGGCTTTGGTATGCTGAATGGCCAAAGACAAGGCGCGGACCTCGTTCTTCAGCATATTCACTTCGGCCCGGCTCCGTTCGCTTTGAGCTTCCGGAACGACCTGCTCGACCGCATCCTCGGCAGGAACGCCCAGCTTGAGGCTGCGGACCTCGTCGCGCAATGCGTGGATCGCCGACAACACCTCGGACAAATCCCCTCCGGGCTTCGCCGCAAGCGGTGTTCCCATCGCCTTCAGAAGCTGTATTTCCGCGGTAAACAGTTTCTTTTCAGTCACCTTGTCGTTACCTCGTGGCAAGAACGGGAATGACCGATCGGCAGCGGTGCGCCGAAAACTTTCATGATCCCTGATCCGGAAAAGCCCGGACGGCCTGTGGCAATTCTTCGGGGTACAAACCGGCCCCATCCACCCACGGTCCGCTGTGAGTGTCTTCGGCAATAATATGCTCGACAAGCCAATTCTTCAGGAATTGCAGCAATTCGTCTACCGCCGTGTGGCGCCCGTCCTCATATTGCTGTCGAAAATTCTGCAGCCGCGCGATCATTCGACGATGTTGCTGCTGATGCTCGGCCAAACCCGGATGACCGCACGAGGCCATCGCGCCCTCTTCATGATCGAAATGGTCGACCGCATATTCGATCATCACATTCAGGACGCTGCCGACCACGTCGCGGGCCTGTCCCTCTTCACGGGTTTCCGCAAGCTGATTGAGCAGACTGACCAGGACCTGGTGGTCGGAATCGACGCTCGCCACACCGATCATCAAAGAATCCTGCCAGCGAATCAGCGACATCGTGGCGCCCCCTCCCGCCTCGGTGGTTGGATAATCTCGGTCGGGAAAACCACATCTTCTCCGGAATTTTCGTCCGGAAACGCCGGTGACCTTCGGACAGAATATCCGTCTCGGTTGGCGCCGCAGAGCACGTGCCATCGCCAAATTTCATCGTCGAATTTCCAATACACCAATTCGGCGCCCCCCAGCAACCATCCTGCATTCCCGGGTCCGCCGGGCCGTTCGAATCCACCGCCCTCCCCCTGGTCAAAAGCGCCGATTGCCCTCACAATGGAACGCGCCGGACCGGGCCGGCATGGGGGGACCGAAGGGCGCAACGAGTCCCCGGCTGACGAATCGATCTTGCCGGCTCTGGTGCGAAGCCCCCCCGACAGCTACCATGCCGCCGCCGCGTTCGAACCGCCGGATTTTCTCTCTCCGCCTTTCGCCAAGGATGAAACATGATTCCCGCCGCCGATCGCTTCCGTGGATTCACCGTCGTGCAAGGCCTGGGCCTTTCGGTCGAGGCCGGTCCGCCGCGGACCGGCGCCGCGGCTCTCCGGCGGCGGGTGACGCCGGCGCCGTCTCGGCCCCGGCCCGCCGCGAGATCATGAGCCGCAATCGACCATGACCTGGCGCATCGGTATCGATCTCGGCGGCACCAAAATCGAGGCTCTGGCCATCGATGAGACGGGACGGGAGAGTTTTCGCCGCCGCGTGCCGACCCCCGTCGGCGATTATCGAGGGACCCTCGAGGCCATTCGCTCCCTGGTCCAGGGCATGGAGAGGCAATTGGGCGAGACCGCGTCGGTCGGCGTCGGAATTCCCGGGGCCGTTTCTCCGGCCACCGGCCTGATCAAGAACGCCAACTCGACCTGGCTGATCGGCCAGCCCCTCGATCACGACCTGGCGACGGCCTTGAACCGCCCGGTGCGCCTCGCCAACGACGCGGACTGCTTCGCCCTGTCCGAAGCGACCGACGGCGCCGCCATGGGCGCCCCGGTGGTTTTTGGCGTCATTCTGGGCACCGGGGTCGGCGGCGGCGTCGTCATCAACGGACGCTTGCTGTCCGGCCCCAATGCCATCGCCGGGGAATGGGGGCACAACCCCCTTCCCTGGCCGACCAGCGACGAACGCCCGGGCCCGGCCTGCTATTGCGGCCGGACGGGCTGCATCGAGACATTCCTCTCCGGGCCCGGCCTCGCCCGCGACGACGGCCGGGGGTTGTCGGCGGTCGAGCTGCTGGCGGAAGGCGACGCCCAGGCCATCGCCAGCCTGGCGCGCTATGAACAGCGTCTGGCCCGCGCCCTGGCCCACGTCATCAATATCCTCGATCCGCATGTCATCGTTCTGGGAGGCGGCTTGTCCAATATCGGCCGCCTTTATGAAACCGTTCCCCGGCTATGGACCGAATGGGTCTTTTCCGATTCGGTCCGCACCGTGCTTTGCCCGGCCAGATATGGGGATTCGAGCGGGGTTCGGGGCGCGGCGTGGCTCTGGCCGCCGTCCCCGGAAAATGCGTCCCCGCAGGCCGCGCGGACGCGGCGCCCCCCCTCCCTGTCGCCGCAGGAGATGAGCGATCCCATTCCCGAAACCATCTGGCTGCCCCGGGATCCGCTCGACCGAACCGAGATCCGCGTCGCGCAGCAAAAAGCCCCGCCGTCCCTCCGCAGCGCCCCGGAACGGCGCCCGAACGATACCGACAGCTTCGCCAAGATGGAGATCGATCTGCTGTTGACCCAACGCGAATTGGTCGCGGCGAAGACCGAGGCGGCTCTGGCCGATGCGGCCAAGTCGCGCTTCCTGGCGGCGGCCAGTCACGACCTTCGCCAGCCGTTCCAGGCGATGAACCTGTACCTTCAGGTTCTCGAGATGATGCCGCTCGAACCACGCGCCCTGACCGCGCTCAACCTGCTGCGCAATTCGATGATGGCCGGGGAGGAGCTGCTCAAGGCATTGCTCGACATTTCGGCCTTCGAAGCCGGCATGGTGTCGTCGCACGTCACGGTGTTTCCGGTCTCAGCCATCTTGCGGGAACTCGCCGACGAATATCGCAACCTGGCCGACGAGCGGGGTTTGAGCTTCCGGACCCACGCCATCGACGCCCTGGTCGAAACGGACCGCGTATTGGCGAAACGGATGTGCCGCAACCTGGTCCACAACGCCTTCCGCTACACGCAGAAGGGCGGGATCCTGGTCGGCAGCCGACGTCGCGGCAACAGCATCCTGATTCAGGTCTACGACACCGGTCCCGGCATCCCGGCCGACAAGCTGCAAATGATTTTTGAAGATTTCTACCAATTGGACAACCCGTCGCGCGACAAGACCAAGGGCTTGGGCCTGGGGCTCTCGATCGTTCAGCGCACGGCCCATCTGCTCGGCCAAAACGTCTGGGTCGCCTCGCATCTCGGCCATGGCTCGGTCTTCAGCATCACTCTGCCACTGGCGGTATCTCCCGAGCCAGCCGCCCCATGATCAGCGCTTCGAACGTTCGCGCATCCGTCGGCCGGCTGATCAGATAGCCCTGGTAGTGATGGCATCCATGGGCGTGAAGGAATTCCAGCTGCGCTTGCGTCTCCACGCCTTCCCCGATGACTTCGAGACCGAGGCCCTTGGCCATGCTGATGATCGCGGCGACCAATGCGCCGCCGTCGGCGCTTTCCGGCGCATCGGAAACGAACGCCTTGTCGATCTTCAGGATGTTGAAGGGAAAGCGCTTCAAATACATGATGGACGCATAGCCGGTCCCGAAATCGTCGATGGCCAGGCGAACGCCCATGCGGCGCAGGCGGCTCAAGACGTCGAGCGCGTGGCGAACGTCGCGCATCAATAAGCGCTCGGTGATCTCCAGTTCCAGCGTCCCGGCAGGAAGGCCGGTTTCCGCCAGAACATCGGCGAGCAGACCGACAAAATCATTGCCGACGAATTGCCGGTAGGAAACATTGACGGCAAGGTGCAAGTCCCGGCCGGACAGGCGCTGCCAATCGGCGGCTTGCCGGCAGGCCTCCTTCAGGACCCACAGACCGATGGGAACGATCAGTCCGGTCTCCTCGGCCAGGGGAATGAAGCGATCCGGCGGCACCAGTCCCAGTTCGCGGCTGTGCCAGCGCAACAGGGCTTCCATGCCGATGATCCCGCCGGTCTCGACATCGGCGATCGGCTGATAGGCCAACTGCAGTTCCTGGCGTTCGAGGGCGTGGCGGAGCAAGGCTTCCATTTCGACCCGGCGCACGGCGTTTTCGGTCATTTCCGGCGAGAAGAAACGATAGCAGCCGCCCCCGGCCGCCTTGGCCCGGTATATGGCCGCCTTGGCCTGCTGGACCAGTTCCTCGGGCGACGCCCCATCCTTGGGGAACATGGAAATCCCGATACTGGCCCCGACATAGAATTCGTGGCCGTCGATCAGAAACGGCTGCTTCATGACGTCGATCAATTGTCGGGCCACGGTGTCCAGGCTTCCGTCCTGCCGGCGATCCGGCAAAATGGCCAGAAATTCGTCGCCGGACAGCCTGGCGACCGTGTCGGCCGACCCCACGCAGTCGGACAGCCGTGCCGCCGCGGTGACCAGAAGGCGGTCGCCGAGGGCATGGCCGACGGTATCATTGACCTTCTTGAAGCCGTCGAGGTCGACGAAAAGGATGGCGATGTCGGTGCCGTCGCGGTGCGCCCGCACCATCGCCTGCGACAGCCGATCGATCGCCATCAGGCGGTTGGGCAATCCGCTGACGTGATCGTAGTTCGCCTGATAGACGAGACGCTCTTCGGATTCCCTGCGATCGGTGACGTCGATGGAAACGGTGACCACCGCGTCGATCCGCCCGTCGTCGGAGAACAACGGCGTCTTGGTGGTCAGGAAGACGCGGACATGCCCGAAGCTATCGGGCAATTCCTCCTCGAAGGGAACCTGCGTCTGGCCGGTTTCCAGGATACGCCGGTCCAATGGACCATGACGATGCCAATAGGCCGCGCCGAACAATCCCTCGATGGTTCCGCCCGGGATATCCGGCCCGGAAGCCAGGAGATTGCGGAAACTGTTGACCATCAGGCAGCGGCCGGCCCCGTCGCTCGTGATGATCAGGGCGGGCACCGTATCGATCAGCCGCCGCAGTTTCATCTCGCTGCGCCGCAAGGCCTCGGCCTGCTGGCGCAGCGCTTCATCGAGTTCACGCTCCAGCAGGCTGGCCCGCTGGCGGATGATCCGCCGCTGACGGCCGATGGTCAGCAGATTGTTCGTTCGCGTTCGAAATTCCCGATGATCGATCGGCGACAGCAGGAAATCGGTCGCCCCGGCCTCGAGGGCGCGATAGCGGAAATCGCGATCCTCGTAAGCGGTGATCACCACGATGGGGATCTCCGGGTCCATGAGATCGCGCCGACATCGCGTCACGAATTCCGCGCCGTCCATTTCCGGCATGTTGAAATCGGTAATGATCAGATCGGGCAGGCGCTCTTTCATGGCGGCCAACGCCGCCGCCGGACGATCAAAAGCAACCGCCTCCGCACCGGCTTCCAAAGACCTGGCCAGGCGACATAATATATTGCGATTTGTAGCTCGATCATCCACCACAACAATAAACGACAAAGCATCGCCCCCGAACTACATATCTTTCATTTTATTTTAAAATTGATATTTCTTCTTATTTATCCATTTGGTACGCGTAATGATATGCTACTTCTCATGGCGTCGCAACGCACGAACATGCGCCAATGCTCCGAATGCGACGCGCTAAATATGTATTTTTTCACAACTCTGTCGAACATCGTCATTGAGAGGTCGCAATGCCCAATCATGCTCGCACCCAAATTACCGATTATCAAACCATCGTCGGCCAGTCTTTGGATCAACCGGATTCCAGGTCATGGCTTTCCTCGATCTCCAATCTGCCTGAAGTGGACGTCCTCTACGAGGCGGAGGAAAAGATTCTTTGGCAATACATGAAGC
>JAATGN010000197.1 GCA_015654615.1 Rhodospirillales bacterium | reverse complement strand
CGCCGGTGCCACTGGGATTATTTCACAAGCTCGAAAGCGGGGATCCGGGAGTCTCGGAAACGCCCGTGGGGTGCCCCCTGGATTCCGGCTGATCAAAGGGAATGACGAGATAAGGTGAGCGATCCAATATGAACGCAAACCGCTCTAGAGCCGGTCAAAGCGATGCGAAGGCGCGGCACTCCAGGGGCCGCCCTCTTGTCGCTGGATTTGCGCCGGTGTCCCTTTTCCTTATTCTTTCAGGGCGCAGCGGGAATCACCTCATGGACGACGACGCCGGCTCCGTTGCGTTCGAGGACGAACTTGCGGCTGTGCCGCGCTTCCTGTGCCGAATGGCTGGCGATGGTCAAGAAGGTGGCTTCGGGAAATTCCTCGTCCAACAGATGCAGCATCTCGGCTTCGCCCGCCGCATCGAGGGCATCGGTGGCGTCTTCGAGGAAGATCCAGTCGGGACGGCGGATCAGCAGGCGGGCGAAGCCGACGCGCTGTTGCTCGGCCAGGGCCAGCACATCCTCCCACGCCGCGTTTTCGTAAAGACGCTTCGTCAAATAGCTCAGCCCGACCCGGGCCAGGGCCTGGCCGGCCTGTTCGTCGGACAGGGATTCGCCGCTGGTCGGATAACAAAGCGCATGCCGCAGGGGACCGGACGGCAGATAGGGCCGCTGCGGCATGAAATAGACGCGGGTATGGGCCGGCAAGGCGATGCGGCCGCCGCCCCAGGGCCAGACGCGGGCGACGACGCGGAACAGGGTCACGGCGGCGGCCGGATCTCCGACGATCAGCACCCGCTCGCCGGGAAGGATCTCGGCGCTGAAGCGTTTGATCAGCGGACGGCCGGTGGCATCGTCGACGGCCAGATCCTGAAACAGCAAGGTCCGTGCCTGCTCCGAATGCTCGACGAGGATGCGTCGGTCGCCGTCCTCGATGGCGCGATCGAGCCGGGACAAGGCGTCCTTGAGGCCGAGCACGCGCTCGACCGAGGCCTTCCATTCGGCGGCGGCCCCCAGATTGTCGACCGGCCAGGACAAGGCGGCCACCGTCTGCTGGAAGGCCTGCGCCGTCTGCATCAGCACGCCCAGCGAAATCGCGCCCGAGATATAGCGCGGCGCGGAGATCAGCAGGGGGAAGGCGGCACATAGCACCGAATAGCCGGAACTGAAAACCGTCACGATGGACAAGGCCCGGGTCTGCCCGTACCACCCGGCCCGCACCCCTCTCAGCAGCGAAACCAGATGCCGCCGTTCCTCTTTCTCGGCATGCAGCAGGGCGATCGGCTGCGCATGCTCGCGGACCCGGACCAGACCGAAGCGATAGTCGGCTTCCAGCCCCTGCCGGCGATTGACGGCGCGGACCAGGGGCCGCCCCAGGGCCAGGGCGACGCTTGTTCCCACGGCGGCATAGAAGATCGCGACGTAAAGCAGATAGCCCGGAATGGTGACGGTCACGCCGGCCAGATGCAGGCTGAGGCTGCCGGACAGCATCCACAGGATATTGGTGAAGCTGAACAGCAAGATGGCGCAATACATCAGGGAATGGCCGAGGTTGACGGCATATTCGGTGGTGATGCGGATGTCCTCGGCAATCCGCCCGTCGGGATTGTCGTGATCGCCCGGAATATAGCTCAACTGGTGATGGCGCCCGCGCGACAGCCATTGTTCCAGCACCTGCTGCGACAACCAGCGGCGCCAGCCGAATTGCAGGCGGCGCTTGACGCGAAGATGCAGCATCTGGACGACGATATTGAACAAGATGATGCCGGCGATCATCACCGCCACCCATAGGAAGCGGTCCATCGAACGCTGTTCCAGGGCATCGAACAGCCGCTCGCTCCACAGATTGAACAGCACCGGCTCGACCACCTGGCCGACCGTCAGCAGAACGAGAGCGCCGGTGAGCAGGCGGATCGACCATTTCTTTTCGCTGTGCCAATAGCCGCCGGCAAGGGCCAGGAACTGCCGGGCGAACGCCTCGCCGGGATGGGCGGCGAGCCTGGCAAGGATGGTCTGTTTTCGTTTCAGCGGCTTCCTGCCCGCGTTAGAGCCGGCCATTCTTCACCACGTCGCGAAAAAAACGGTAGCTGTCCTTCGGTGTCCGTTTCAAGGTCCGATAATCGACGCCCACGATGCCGAACCGCTTCGACAGGCCGAAGGCCCATTCGAAATTGTCGAGCAGGCTCCAGCACAGATAGCCTTTGACGTTGCAGCCGTCGGCCACGGCCCGGCCGACGGCCGCCAGATGCTCCCGCAGGAAGGCGACACGTTCGCCATCGTGGATTTCACCATCGGCCTCGACCGTATCGTCATAGGCGGCGCCGTTCTCGGCGATGAAGACGGCGGGATTGCCGTAGTCTTTCTTCAATTCGGCCAGCAGATCGTAAAGACCGTCCGGCTGGACCGGCCAGCCCATGCCGGTCCAGCGGTCGCAATGCGCGTCGCCCCACCAGGCGTCGAAGGGATGGCCGGTCTCATATTTCATGGTCATCCGGGAATAATAATTGATGCCCAGCAAATCGATCGGATAACCGATGGTCTCGGCATCGCCGGGCAGCACGAAATCGGCCATCTTGTCGGCGAGCAGCGGCGGGATGCGGCCGTGCATGACGCCGTCCAGGGCGACGCGGTTCCATACCGCGTCCCAGCGAGCCGCCGCGGCCACGTCCTCGGGCTTGGCCGATTCGGCGCGGCAGGGCTGCAGATTGATCACCGTCCCCAGCGTCAGGCCGGGATGCGCCGCATTGATGGCCCGCAGCGCCTGGCCCTGCGCCAGGTTCTGGTGGTGCAAGGCCTTGAGGATGCCGACTTCCCCCAGCTTCAGTCCGGGCGCCTGCTCGCCGACGCCATAGCCGAAGATCGCCACCACATTGGGCTCGTTCAGCATCATCCAGTCCTTGACGCGATCGGCCAGCCGGGCGGCCACGGCGGCGGCATAATCGGCAAAGGGCCCGATGACCTCGCGGCCCTGCCAGCCACCCCGGTCTTCGAGCGGCTGCGGCAAGTCCCAATGATAGAGACAGGCCAGCGGACGGATGCCGGCGGCCAGAAGGCCGTCGACCAGCCGGTCGTAGAAATCCAGCCCCTTGGCATTGACCGTCCCGGTTCCGGTGGGAAAGATTCGCGGCCAGGCGATGGAGAAACGATAAGCGTTGAAACCGGCCGCCTTCATCAAGGCGACGTCTTCCGGCCATCGGTGATAGTGATCGCAGGCGACCTGCGCCGTGCTGCCGTCGGCGATCCCGCCCTTGGCCGTGAAGGTGTCCCAGATGCACGGTCCCCGGCCGTCCGCGTCAAGGGCGCCTTCGATCTGGTAGGACGATGACGAGGCGCCCCACAAGAAATCCCGGGGAAAGGTGATATTTTTCATGGTGATCGCTCCCGCCAAGGCTTAACACTGTCTAGGATGCCTCAAGACTCGGCATCCCGCCAGCCCCCCGGCGGAAATATGTGAACGAACATGCCTCAATCCGCAAAAACCTCAATATCTCCACCTTAAAGAGTAAAATAGATGGGAAATTATCTATATTTATAAAAATTGATAATTCTCATTTACATATCGTCGCATAACCTTCCTAATATTATTTCTTTTATTTTTTAAGTCGCGAAAATATACTTCTTGTCAGGCTAAATTCCCACCGTGAACAATGCCTTCCTGTCGGACCGATTTCGATCCGGCGCCATCCGATCGCCATGCACCGAGACCTCGACCATGAAAAATCCGTTCGACGATTTCCTTGCCCTTCATGAATCCATCGAGAAACGAACATTGGTCGGACATCTGGAAAAGGCGCTGGCCAATGTCCATCATTCCGGAAGCTTTCTCGCCCAGCGATCCGGGGTGGCGCTGCACCAGGTGCACGCCATGCTGTCCTGCGACATCAAAAGCGTGAGCCGGGCCGAAATCGAGAAAGTGCTGGCGGCCGCCCGCTCCGATTGAACGGTTCTCCGGCGATCCGGCATGGGGCCTGACGATGCCGACGAATCGTCCGGACTGCCTCGCTTTCGCCGGGCCGGGCCGGCGGATGGATGGTTCGGCAACACGGACGGAAGCCATCCCGAAATCTTCGGCAGGGTCCCTCACAGGGAATGGCGCATCGCCGCCGGTAAGACACCGGGCCCCTTGTCCGGAACAAAGGGGCGGCAAGGACGCGGCCGTTCCAGGACGAAACGCCGCGTCTTCGCCGATTATTCGCCGATGGCCATTTCCGGAACATGCTCCGGGACGATCAGGCTGGCCTCCGTCGCGGCGATCACCTGTTCCGTCGAGACACCCGGCGCCACTTCGCGCAGCAGCAGACCATCCGCCGTCGGCTCGATCACCGCGAGTTCGGTGACCAGCAGATCGATGCGGCGAATCGACGTCAGCGGCAAGGTGCAGCGCTTCAGAACCTTGGCCTGGCCCTTGGCGGTATGGGTCATGGCGACGATCACCCGGCGGGCGCCGCTGACCAGGTCCATGGCGCCGCCCATGCCGGGCACCATCTTGCCGGGCACCATCCAATTGGCCAGTTGGCCCAGTTCGTCGACCTGCAGGCCTCCCAGCACGGTGACGTCCAGATGCCCGCCGCGGACCAGGCCGAAAGACATGCAGCTGTCGAAAGCCGCCGCCCCGGGGATCGCGCCGATATAGCCGCCGCCGGCATCGGTGAGGAATTCGTCTTCGAGGCCGGTGCCGGGCACCGGGGACATGCCGATGATGCCGTTCTCCGATTGAAAATGCACGGTGATGCCGGCCGGCAGATAACGCGCGACGGTGGTCGGCAGGCCGATGCCCAGATTGACCAGATTATCGCTTTGCAGTTCCAAGGCGACGCGCTTGGCGATGATGACTTTATCGTCCATTGGACAGTCCCTTCTCGATAAAATGGTCGACCAGCACATGCGGCGTGACGACCTCGTCGGGCGGGATGACGCCGACGGGCACGATCTCGTTGGGTTCGGCGATCACCGTTTCCCCGGCCATGGCCATGATGGGATTGAAGTTCCGGGCCGTCAGGAAATAATCGAGATTGCCGCTGTAATCGGCCCGCCGACAGAAGATCAAGGCGAAGTCCGCCTTGACCGGCAACTCCAGCAGGAAGGTCTTGCCATCCACCTCGATCGTCCGCTTGCCGTCGGCGACGACGGTGCCGACGCCGGTCGCCGTCAGCACGCCGCCCAGGCCGAATCCGCCGGCCCTGATCCGTTCGGCCAGGGTGCCCTGCGGCGACAGTTCGACCTCGATCTCGCCGGCGATCATCTGGCGCTGGGTTTCGGGATTGGTCCCGATATGCGTCACGACCAGCTTTTTCACCAGCCTGGCGTCGATCAACTGGCCGATGCCGATACCCGGACGCGCCGTATCGTTGGCGATCACCGTAAGATCCTTGCGGCCCTGCCGGACCAGTTCGGCGATCACCCGGTGCGGCGATCCGACGCCCATGAAGCCACCGACCAGAAGCGAGGCGCCATCGGGAATCATCTCGACGGCTTTGGAAACACAGACAGCTTTGCTCATATACGCCCCCTCGCGGCGTTGCCTTGCGGCAGTTCGCCACAGTTCAAGATGATCACCGCGCCACCCAGCCGCCATCGACGGGCAGCGGCACGCCGGTGATGTTGGCGCCACCGGGGCCGGCCAGGAACACCGCCACGGCCCCCAACTGCTCGACGGTGGTGAAACGCGCCGATGGCTGTTTTTCGATCAGGAGTTCGCGTTCCGCCTGGGCCACGGTTTTGCCTTCGGTTTTGGCCCGGGCCTCGATCTGCGCCTGAACGAGGGGTGTCAGGACCCAACCGGGGCAGATGGCATTGCAGGTGATCGGACTTTCGGCATTCTCCAATGCCACCACCTTGGTCAGACCGATGATGCCATGTTTGGCGGCGACATAGGCGGCCTTTTCGGCGGATGCCACCAGACCATGCACCGAGGCGATGTTGATGATGCGCCCGAAGCCGCGTTTCTGCATGCCCGGCAAGGCCCGGCGGGTGGTGTGGAACGCCGAGGACAGATTGATGGCGATCACCGCATCCCAGCGTTCGACCGGAAAATTCTCGACGCGCGCGACATGCTGGATACCGGCGTTGTTGACCAGGATGTCGACCTTGCCCAGACGCGATTCGGCGTCGGCGACCAGGTCCTCGCAGCCGGCGGCCGTCGACAGGTCGGCGCCGTCATAGAGAACCTGCACGCCGAATTCCGCGGCCAGGCCGGCCCGCAGACTTTCGATGGCCGTCTTGTCGCCGAAACCGTTCAGCATGATGTCGGCGCCCTCGGCGGCCAGGGCCCGGGCGATACCCAAACCGATCCCGCTGGTGGAACCGGTCACGATGGCGGTCAATCCCTTAAGCATGGGGTTTCCTTTTTCTTGCGGAGAAACCGCACGGGGACGATTTCTCACTCGATGGCTCATGTCCGCCCCGCTTGACGCGGCGGGACAGTCGGGAAATCGGCACCGGCGCCTCCGGGCGCCGGGGATCTTCCTTCGGCCCGCCCCGGACGGGAGCGGGCCGAAGGCGTCGCGACGATCAGACCAGTCCGGTCAGGTAATAGACGAGAATGACCAGGAAAACGGCCATCGTCTTGATGCAGGTGATGGCGAAGACGTCCATATAGGACTGCCGGTGGGTCAGGCCGGTCACGGCCAGCAGGGTGATGACGGCGCCGTTGTGCGGCAAGGTGTCCATGCCGCCGCTGGCCATCGCGGCGACGCGGTGCAGGACCTCCATGGGAATGCCGGCCGCGTTGGCGGCGGCGATGAACTGGTTGGACATGGCGGCCAAGGCGATGCCCATGCCGCCCGAGGCCGATCCGGTCACGCCGGCCAGCGTGGTCACCGTGATGGCCTCGTTGACCAATGGGTTGGGGATGGCCTGAAGCGCGTCCTTGATGACCATGAAGCCGGGCAAGGCGGCGATCACCGCCCCGAATCCGTATTCCGTCGCCGTATTGACCGAAGCCAGCAGCGATCCGGCGACGGCAGCCTTGCTGCCCTCGGCGAATTTGGCCGAGACGGTCTTGAAGGCGAAGATCACGACGGTCAGGATGCCCAGGACCAGGGCGGCTTCCACCGACCAGATGCCGATCTGCGTTTTCACGGCGACGGCGATCGGCTTGGCCAGGCCGGGCAAGTTCACGTCGGCCGTCGGGGCGGCGTAATAGAGCGGAAAGATCACCTTGGTGAAAACCAAATTCATGATGCCGACGACGAACAGGGGCAGGATGGCGATCACCGGATTGACCGTCGGATCGCTCGCGATGACGTCGGGGTCCGGTTCCTGGGTATGGCCGCTGCCGTATCCCTCGCCGGCCAGCTCGGCCTGCTTGAGCCGCCATTCGAGATAGAGGACGCCGCAGATCAGGATGAAGATGCCGCCGATGGTGCCGAGGATCGGCGCGGCATAGATGTCGGTCTTGAAGAAAGTCGTGGGAATGACGTTCTGGATCTGCGGCGTTCCCGGCAGGCTGTCCATCGTCAGGGTAAAGGCGCCCAGCGCAATCGTGCCGGGGATCAGCCGCTTGGGCAGGTTTCCCTGGCGGAACATCTCGGCGGCGAACGGATAGACGGCGAACACCACGACGAACAGCGAGACCCCGCCATAGGTCAGCAGGCCGCCGACCAGCACAATCGACAGCACCGCCCGCTTGCGTCCGACCAGCTGGATGACCGAGGTGACGATGGCCCGGGCGAAGCCGGACATCTCGATGACCTTGCCGAACAGGGCCCCCAGCAGAAAGACCGGGAAATAGTTCTGGATGAAGAAGACCATCCTCTCCATGAACAGGCCACTGTAGACGGGCAGCACCAGCGACGGCTCGGTGAGCAGCACGGCCGCCAGGGCGGCGATGGGTGCGAAAAGAATGACGCTGAAGCCTCGATAGGCAACGAACATCAGGAAAAACAGTGCCCCGATACAGATCAGGAAACTCATCAGGCGCTCCTCCAGGTTGGCATGCCCGTTGTTCGGGTCGGGCCTTGTTATTGCCGGCGTTTCGGAAAAAACCTCCGTCCGCAGGCATTTCAACGGTAGTTGCAACGCTTATGCCATCAGCGGAACATCGAAAAAAGCGCACTTTTACTAGGGATTCACGGCGCCAATCGGCAGACCGCCCGCAGGCTTTGTCCGGCCAGCCGGACAGCGCCTGCGGGCATCCACGCGAATCTTCCGGAAACCCTCCGATTGTTATCGTCCAATAAATCAGACAGTATGCCTGGAAATCCGGACAAACATCGCAGGGGACGGAATGGAAAAAAGGGGCAACGGCCGGGAGGACATTCGCCAAAGGGCGGTCCAATCGATGTTCGACCATCTTTCGTCGATGTGCGAAGGCCTGGTCGCCGTCGATCGCGACGTGCGAATCGCCTGGATGGACGACAAATACAAGCTTCTGCTGGGCATCCGCGACGATGTGACGGGCAAGGTCGTCGAAGAGGTCATTCCCAACAGCCTGATGCGGCAAGTGGTGACCAGCGGCAAACCGATCCTGCTCGACATCATGGAATTCGGGGCCCGTTCCTTCGTGGTCATCCGCCTGCCGTTGCTGGGCGAGGGAGGGGAAATCCAGGGCGGCATCGGCCTGGTCCTGTTCGACCGCGCCGAATATCTGAAGCCTCTGTTCTTCAAATTTTCCAAATTGCAGGAAGAGCTGAACCGGACGCGCAAGGAATTGGCGGGCGAACGCCAGGCCAAATACACCTTTTCGCAGTTCCTCGGCACCAGCGACGTCGTCCGCCAGGTCAAGAAACTGGCGCGCCGCGCCGCCCAGATGGACAGCACCGTCCTGTTGATGGGGGAAACCGGCACCGGCAAGGAATTGCTGGCCCATGCCATCCATGCCGCCAGCGTCCGGGCCTTGAAGCCGATGGTCGGCATCAATGTCGCGGCCGTCCCCGAGGCCCTGCTCGAGGCCGAATTCTTCGGCGTGGCGCCGGGCGCCTTCACGGGCGCCGATCCGCGCGGCCGCGAGGGAAAATTCCAGTTGGCCAACGGCGGCACCCTGTTTCTCGACGAAATCGGCGACATGCCGCTGTCCATGCAGACGAAATTGTTGCGGGCTCTGCAGGAAAAGGAGATCGAACCCCTGGGCAGCAACAAGGTGCTGCGCATCGACGTGCGGATCATCGCGGCCACCAGCCGCGATCTGGCCGCCTTGGTCCGGGCCAATCTGTTCCGCGCCGACCTTTATTATCGCATCAATGTGGTGCCCATCACCCTGCCGCCGCTCCGGGAACGGGGCGAGGACATCGACGTCCTGGCGGAAAGCATTCTCGACCGCCTGCGCCTGAGACTGGGCGAAGGCCCGCGCGAACTGGACCGATCGGCCTTCGAGGCCTTGAGGACGCACGACTGGCCGGGCAATGTGCGCGAATTGCACAACATATTGGAACGCGTCTGCACGCTGGTCGAGGCGCCGGTGCTGACCGCCGAGCATTTTGCCGCCATCCTCCCCCAGACCGCCGCCCCGGCCGCGGCGATCGCGGCTCCGAGCCTGCAGCTGGCCGCGGCGGTCAATCAGGCGGAGCGTTCGGCCATCGCCGCCGCACTGGAACAGTCGCAGGGCAACAAATCGGCGGCGGCCAAGCTTCTGGCGATCTCGCGGGCCTCGCTTTATGAAAGGATGACCGCGCTCGGCATGATGTCCAAGGGTTGAGCCGGGGCGGCGGGAAAGGAGACGAAGAATTCGCTCCCCTGCCCGGGCGTCGATTGCACCCAGATCCGTCCCTTGTGATGCTCGACGATCTTCTTGCAGATGGCCAGGCCGATCCCCGTGCCCTCATATTCATTCCGGGCATGCAGCCGCTGGAAGATGCCGAAGATGCGTTCGAAATACTGCGGATCGATGCCGATGCCGTTGTCGGCCACCGTGACGATCCATTCCTTGTGGCGCCGCCGTCCCTCGACCGAGACCCGGGGGAGGCGATCCGCGGCATGGTATTTGAACGCATTGGCGATCAGATTCTGAAACAATCGGACCAATTCCAGCCGGTCCCCGAAGATCGTCGGCAAGGACGGGGAAAAGATCAATTGGCCGCCGACGTCGTCGATCCGGGCCTTGAGGTTGCCCGCCACCTCCGCCATCACCTCGCAGAGGCTGACGGGTTCGAGCGGACGGTCGACACGGCCGGTCCGCGAATAGTCGAGCAGGTCGAGAATCAGACGATTCATCCGCTCGGCTCCATCCTTGGCATAGCCGATGAATTCCCGGGTCTCGTCGGTCAATTGATCGGCGAGCCGCCGCTCCAGCAAGCCCAGATAGGAACTCACCATCCGGAGCGGTTCGCGCAAATCGTGGGACGCGACATAGGCGAATTGCTCGAGGTCCGTGTTGGAGCGGGCCAATTCCTGCGTCTTTTCCATCAGGGCCCGTTCGGACACCATGCGTGCGACGATATTGTGAAAATAGCCGGCGATGAATTCCTCGCCCTCATGCAGCAGATAATTCGCCGACATCTCCACGGGGACCACCGCATTCGCATGCACGCGATGGCGGGTCTGGATCAGCAGGGACTTCTTCTGCTTCACCTGATGCCAAAATTCATCGAGCGATTCTTCGTCTTGCAGGCTGGTGTCCCAATCCGGCAGGCACCAGGTCAGAAGCACCTCGCGCGGAACGCCGTAATGGGCACAGGCGGCATCGTTGGCGAAGATCATCCGGAAGCCCTGCCGCGGGCTGATCACATAGACGCAGTCCGACGTATATTCGATCAGGCTGCGATAGAGGGCCAACTGCTGTTCATTGCGCTTGTGCTCGGTGACGTCTTCCATCACCCAGGCCACGCCGAGGGACGGCGCGCCCAGGTCGAGCAGGCGGGCGCGCGTCTTGCACCAAAAGGTGCCGCCATCCTGGCGGCGCATCAGGACTTCGCCCTGAAAGGTCTCTCCCGATAAAATGACGGGATAGGCGCGGCGCCCGAGATCGTCGAACTGATCGCGCGACCCGTGCAGCACTTCGGCCGACCGCCCCAGCAAATGATCGGCCGGAACGCCCAGCATGTCGGCCAGGGTCTTGTTGAGCTGCCGAATGACGCGGTCGAGGCCGATGATCGTCAGGCCGACCGGTGAATTCTGCAGGATCGCCTCCAGGCGGGACGTCGCCACCCCGGCCTCCTGCAAGGCCAGTTCCCGCGTCTTCCAGCTTCGGTTCAGGGACTTTCCCGCCAGCAGCGTCATGACGCAGAAAATGATGGTCAGAACGGCCATCGCCACGGCGCCGGCCCGCCATTCGGCGAAATAATCGTCCACCGCCAAGCCGACGATGACATAGAGGCCGTAGGGGGCGAGCTTGCGAAAGGAGAAGATCCGCTCGACATCGTCGATGCTGGCGCGCGCCACATAGAAGCCGCCGTCCGGACCGTCGCGCGCCATCTTTTGAAATTCCCGGGAGGGCGTCGTCAACCCGGCGGGATTGGCGTTGCCCGGCGGCTTCGGATAGCGGGCGACCAGGGCGAAATCGCCGTCGCGCAAACTGACGGCGCCATGGGAGCCGACATCGAGCATCGAGACCATTTGCATGAAATGGTCCAGCCCGACCACCGCATAGACGATTCCGGCAAAAGAGCCGTCCGGCTGGGAAAGCCGGCGGGCGAAGACGATCCCCCAGACCGGCGTGATCCGGCCGGGCAAGGGTTTGGAAAGGACCAGGCCCGTCGTCGGATCGTCGCGCAAACGAACGAAATAATCCCGATCGGCGATCGACACGAGCGGTCCGGAATAATGGGGCGCGCCATTGTCGACCAGGCCCGCCGCGTTGGCCATGCGCAGTGATTCGATCTCGGGAAAATATGCTTTCTGCCGGCGCAGGAAACCGTCCAGCATCGCCCCGTCCAAACCGCCCGCCTTCTGCTGCCGGTCGGCTTCGCCGATGACGGCCAGCAAGGTCAGATCGATCTTGTCGATCGTGCCGACCAGATTTTGCTCGAGGACCTTCGAAAGATTGCCGGCGATCGCTTCCGACCGGCCCCGCGACTGAAGGTAATTCTGATGGATCGACAGGCCGACCACGGCGACGACGAACAGATCGATCAATACGGCCGCAAAGACGATTCCCTTGCCGGTCGCATGGAATTCGAAGGGCCCGCCACGGACCGCCATCCCACACCTCCGCGAAGCAAAGCCGCTGCCCGCCCCACCCCAGCCCTTCCCCTTGGGGGAAGGGCTGGGGCGGGGCGGGGTGGAACGGTGAACCCTTTCAATACCTCAATGACAAAGCAGGACCGGCAGATTGGCGAAATGCAGGACGTGTCGCGTCACGCCGCCCATGATCAGTTGCCGCAACCGGCTGTGGGTATAGGCTCCCATGACGACCAGATCCGCGCCCCGCGTCACCGCCTCGTCCAGGAGCGTTTGGGCGACCTGTCCGCCTGCCGCGCTGCCGGCGCCGAAACACTGCTTGCTTGCCGAGACGCCGTGCCAAGCCAGATATTTGACCAATTCGCCCGGCGACGTGGCCTCTTCCTCGCGGGCCGACAGGATGACGACATCCTCGGCTTTGCACAGGAACGGCAAAGCCGCCGCCACGGCGCGGGTCGCCTCGATGCTGCCGTTCCAGAAAACGGCCACCTTCCGTCCGACGGAAGCCGGTGCGGTGGGCGGCGCCAGCAGCAATGGGCGGCCGCTTTCCATCAGCGCCGCGTTCAAGGTCATGACGGAGGGCACGTCGCTTTCCGGCATGGGCCGGGCGATCACCAGCAGGTCGCTCAGACGTCCGGCGTCGGCAAAGACCTCCTCTTCCCGTCCGACCTCTTCCCGCCAGGACGCCGAGAGTTGCGGATCCGAGAAGGGCGCCTCCGTCCGGGATACGTCCTGGCTGGTGCAGATCCGGTCGAACAGGGTGCGAATCCCCTGGGCCCGCTCGGTTGCCTGGCGTTCGGCGACCGCCAGCATTTCCTCGACCATGGCGCCCGACATCCCTTCGCCGACCAGGGGCACGGCGCTGGCCGGATCGATACGGACATGGAGAGCCTCGACATGGGCCGCATGATTGCGCCCCACCATGAGAGCCAACCCCAACGTCGCTGGTGCGGTATCGGCGTCGCTGAGGCAGGCGAGGATCGTTCGATAGCCTGTCATGGCTTTTCTCCTCGTGCGGTGGTGGCCCGGAAATTCGCCGCAAATGACCAGTTTTCAAGCCACGAGCAACTTCGATGCAAGTATGCCCCTTCCAGGCCTGCGGGCATAGTCATTGATTGTCATATCCGCAGCGCCTGGCGCGCAGACAAAAAAGTCTCCGCCTTGCCGGCCGACGCATCCTGCCGCCGCCAGCCGATGGTGCCGAGCGGATAGGTCAATTGCCGATCGAGGACGGCGGCGGTGGCGTCCGACGCGTCGCCCCGCCGCGCCTCCACCCGGGCGCGCAGAACGTCGGGGGCGGCGTCCAGCCAAATGGCGTCGAAGGGGACGTCGAGGCGACGCGCCACCGCTTCGATGGCGTCGCGCTGGTCCGGTCGCGCGAACACCGCATCGGCGATGACCGCATGGCCAAGACGCAACGCCTGTTCGGCCTGCGCGCAGAGGGTCGCGTAGGTGCGTTCGGTCATCTCCGCCGAATAGCCCCCGGCGGGCAGACGCGTCTCGGGATCGACCCCCGCCAGGCGCTTGCGGAGAATGTCGCTGCGCAGCGAAACGGCCCCGGGGGCGGCCCCCAGCAACGGCGCCAGATCGGCGGCCAGCCGCGACTTTCCGCTTCCGGACAGCCCTCCGACCGCCAGCAGGCGGGGCGGCGGCGGCGTCAGATAGGCCTCGGCCCTGGCCAGATAGGCCAGGGCATCGTCGTGATGCCGCCCAGTTCGATCGCCGGCCGCCATGGCGGCCGAGACATGGGCCCGAATGGCCGCCCGCAACGACAGGAACAGGGGAAGCACCGACAAGGCCTCCAAATCGCCGGTCCGTTCCAAATATCGGTTGAACACGGTCGCGGCGAGGTCGGGCAATCCGCGGGCCTGAAAATCCATGATCAGGAAAGCCAGATCGTAGAAGACGTCGATGCAGGCGAAATCGTCGTTGAACTCGATGCCGTCGAACAGGGTCGGCCGGCCCTGCAACAGGCAGATATTGCCCAAATGCAGATCGCCGTGGCATTGCCTGACCATGCCGGCGGCGCGTCTCCGCTCCAGATCCGGCGCCACGCGGGTGAGCCAGGCCAGCGATTTTTCCGTCACCGCGGCGGCTCTGACCGGATCGAACAGGGCCGGGATGAAACGGGCCAGGCTCAGCGCATTGGTGTCGATGGTGAAGCGGACTCCCGCCTCCCCTCCCCAGGCGGGACGCCGCTCGGCCGATCGATGGAAATCGGCGACGACATCGGCCAATTGCCGGGCCTCGTCGCGGCGCAAGGCCCCCTGGCCGGCCAGGCGATCGAACAGTCGATCCTGTGGGAAACGCGCCATCACCACCAGCCAGTCGAGGACCGGCCCGGTCCCGTCGAAGGCCAGGCTTCCATCGTCCTGGCGGGTCACCGCGGCGACCCCGAGGTAAAGTTGGGGCGCGGTTCGGCGATTGACGACGAGTTCCCGCTCGCAGGCCGATTTCCGTTGCTCGACCGAGGTGAAATCGACGAACGGCAAACGAACCGCCCGCTTGAGTTTGTAGGCGCGGTCGCCGGCCAGGAAGACGGCGGAAATATGCGTATCGATCCGCTCGACCGTGTCGATCCCCGCGCCGAAGGTCGAAGGCAAGGACAACCAAGCCAGCAGTTCAGCCTGCGGATCGCGGGTCACGATGGCGAAATCCTTTCCTGTCCACCGACCGCCCCCGCGCCGGCCGCCTG
>JAATGN010000112.1 GCA_015654615.1 Rhodospirillales bacterium | reverse complement strand
TGGCCTCAAGGTGTCGGACGAAGAAATCGCCGAATTGGCCATCGAGCGGGATGCGTTTCATGGGGAATGGAACTACCGCTTGCGTCCCAGAGACAAGCTGGCTGCCACATAAACTGTTCAAGTTATTTTTGCTAGAATCCTTAATGTTTCCATGACATTTTGCTATCAGGTGGTGATGGCTCGTATTTTCTGAATTTGGCACCCCAGAAAATATTAATAAGTGCACTGTCACCGTAATTCCGTGCGAGCCCGCCTTGTGGAGCGGGCTCAGGATCGGGAATGGTCAAGCCGGGACCGAAATCCAAAATGCCGCGACCATGCGATCCGCAATCGCGACTGATACAAGTGCACTGTCACCGGGATTTTGTTGCATTTGTCATCGAAATTTCTCACCGAATTTCCCGGGTCCCGCATCCAATTCAGGGCGTCGATGTTGCGATCCCGGGGGGGACAATGCCTGTGGCGACGGTTGCTTCGGTAAAAAGACTGGCCGTCTTTTCCTGGCTGGCGGTGATGGCCTCGTCGCCGGACGCGGCGCGGGCCGAGGATCCCGGCGCGCTGTGGAGGATCGTCGACGGCCAGTGCGTGCCGCACCAGTGGGAAAACGGCCACCCCAGTCCCTGCGTTCAACTCGATCTGCGGCCGGAGGCGGGGTACGCGGTGCTCAAGGACCGCGTCGGCATCGCCCAATATCTGGTCATTCCGACCACCAGGCTGTCCGGGGTGGAAAGCCCGGAACTCCTGGCCGAGGGCGCTCCCAACTATTGGGCTTTCGCCTGGCAGGCGAGGGGGTTCGTCGAGGAGCGCCTTCAGCGAAAACTGGGCCGCGAGCAGATCGCCCTGGCGGTCAATTCCGCCTTCGGCCGCAGCCAGAACCAGCTCCATATCCATATCGATTGCATCCGCGAGGACATCCGCGCGATCCTTTGGCGGCATATGGCCGAAATCGGCCGCGAATGGGCCCCCCTCGCCGTTTCCTTGAACGGCCACCCTTATTGGGCCCGCCGCATCCTCGGACCCGATTTGGGCGACAACAATCCCTTCAAGCTCCTGGCGGAGGGATTGCCCGCGGCCGGCCGGCAGATGGACCGCCGGACCCTGGTGCTGACCGGCGCCACCTTCGACGACGACGGCGAAGGCTTCATCCTTCTGACCGACAGCGCCGACCCCGGCTGGGCGCACCGGGCCAGCGGCGAGGAACTGCAGGATCACCGCTGCGCCGGGATCGAACGATAGCGCCCCCGTTGCCGCGACGGCGGGACCGCTCTATATCGACGTCATGACCAAATCCATGGAGAACATCATGTCACTTGCTCTGTCTGCGGCTGCTTCCGGTTCGTTTCGCGTCGGCGGCGATTGTCCGATAAACCGTTTGGGCTTCGGCGCCATGCGCATCACCGGCAAGGGCATCTGGGGCGAGCCGGAGGATCGGGCCGAATGCCTCCGCACGTTGAAGCGCCTGCCCGAAGTGGGGGTGACTTTCATCGACACGGCGGACAGCTACGGCCCCTTCGTCAGCGAGGATCTGATCGCCGAGGCGCTGGCGCCCTATGACGGGCTGCTGGTGGCGACCAAGGGCGGGCTGACCCGGCATGGGCCGAACATCTGGGCGCCGCTCGGCCGGCCCGAATACCTTCGGCAATGCGTGCTGATGAGCCTGCGCCGCCTGAAGGTCGAGCAGATCGGCCTGTGGCAGTTGCACCGCATCGATCCGAAGGTGCCGCGCGACGAACAGTTCGGCGTCATCGCCGCCATGCTGAAGGAGGGCTTGATCAAGCACGCCGGCTTGAGCCAGGTCAGCGTCGAGGAGATCGAAGCGGCACGAAAGGTCTTTCCGGTGGCCACCGTGCAAAACCTCTACAATCTGATCGACCGTTCCAGCGAAGACGTGCTCGACCATTGCACGGCCCACGGCATCGGCTTCATCCCCTGGTATCCGCTGGCCGCCGGCGACCTGGCCAAGCCCGGCACGGCGCTGGACGCCATCGTCCATAAGACCGGCGCCACGCCCAGCCAGATCGCCCTGGCCTGGATGCTGAAGCGCAGTCCGG
>JAATGN010000156.1 GCA_015654615.1 Rhodospirillales bacterium | reverse complement strand
GGCCGCCGGTCCCGACATCGCCAGCAGCGCCACCGCCGCCGCCGTCCCGCGATATCCGAGGACGGCGGGCCCCATCCCGCTCCAGGCCCTCATTGCACCCCTCCCCGCACGTCGCCTGTGGCTTTCCACGTCGCATTGCCGTTGCCAACGATGTAGAAGCCAGGGGCGCCGCCGATCCCATTGCCATATCCACCGTCACCAGGAGGCCCGCCGGCCCCGCCGGCTTGCCCCGGATTGCCGCCGCCGCCGCCGCCGGCATGACGCTCCATCTGCGACGCGGCGCCCGTCTGTCCGGCGGGAGTCCCGCCGCCACTCGCCCCTCCCGAAGCGAGAGAACCAGCCTGACCTGGCGACGCCGAGGCAGAGCCTATCTGGTCCCACCCCGCTCCTCCGGCACCGGGAACGGCTCCCGCGCCGCCGCCGCCGGCGGTCCCGACGACCATTCCGTCATCCCACGGGCCACTCCCGCCGCCGCCGCCGCCGCCGCCGCCCCAGATGGCGGCATTGTTGGTGAGATTGACGGCGGAGCCAACATAAAGGGCGTTGCCGCCATTGCCGCCGTTGGTGCCTTGAATCGCCGCGTCCGCTCCGGCCCCGCCAGCCCCGACGATGGTGCCGTTGTTGACGAGGTTGATGATGGTTCCGGCCGGAACCCCGTCCGGAATGGACAGAGCATAAGCGCCGGTATTCGGCGCGCCGAGGACGACACCCGCATTGACCACGACATTCAAGACGGAAGGAGTCTGCCCGTTCCAGGCGGGATTCGCGTAAGCCGCGTTCTGGGCATCGGCGACGAGATTATGGCCGTTGTTGTCGCTTGCGGCATAAACCACGTTGATGACGGGTTTGAGCGGCGGCGGCGGCGGCGTCGTCCCGTCCGCCAGGAAATAGGGCTTGCTGACCATGCTCACCCGGCCATAGGCGTCGTATTGGGTCGCCTGGCGAATGACGCTGCCGTCGAAGCCCTGGCTTTCGGTGGCGACGACCCGTCCCAGGCTGTCGTAATAGGTGTTGATCTGCGGACCGTTCTGGGTCACGCCGTCGACGGCGTAGGGCATGGCCTGCACCACATAGGCGCTGTTGGTCGGACAGGTGACCATGCCCCCCGTGACCCCGGCGCAATAGAAGTAACTCCAACCGGTCCGCGTGCCATCGGGGCGCACCTCCAAGGTCTTGCGACCGAAGACGTCGTAGCTCCAGGTGGTGGTCAGACCGTTGGGGCCGGTGTGACTGGTCGGCAATCCGAAGCGCGCGTCATAGATCCAGCTCTCGCTTTGCCCCAGGGCATTGGCCTGACCGATGGCGAACTGCCCCTTGCCGTCGTAGGTCGTGGTGCTGGTCCGGCTGCCGATATCGACCCCGCTCACCGTCACCGCGACCTTGTTGCCGAAAGCGTCATAACGGGTGTCCGTTTCCAGCCGCAAAGCCGGAGTATTGGGCTCCACCACCTCCTGGGTCAGCAGACCCGAGCCCGGGTCGTAGGCGAAGGACGAACTGCGGGTCGCACTCGCCCCGAAAACCGGCGAATGCGACAGAACCAGCACCGCCAGCGCCGCGCCACACCCCCATGCCGACGCCCCCCGGCGCCTCTCCCCGACGCTCATTGCGCGCCTCCCCGCAGATCCCCTGTCGCCTTCCAGGTCACATTGCCGTTACCCACGATATAGTTGCCGGGGGCGCCGCCGGCCCCAGTGCCATATCCTGTGTCGTCGGCTGGCCCGCCGGCCCCGCCGGCTTGCCCCGGATCGCCGCCGCCGCCGCCGCCGGCGCCACGCTCCATCTGCGACGCGGCGCCCGTCTGTCCGGCGGGAGTCCCGCTGCCGCTCGCCCCTCCCGAAGTGAGAGAACCAGGCTGACCCGGCGGCATCCAGGAAGAGGCAAGCTGCGCCCCTCCGGCACCGGGAACGGCTCCCGCGCCGCCGCCGCCCGCGCTCCCGACGACCGTTCCGTCGTCCCATGGGCCACTCCCGCCGCCGCCGCCGCCGCCGCCGCCCCAGATGGCCGCATTGTTGGTGAGATTGACGGCGGACCCAACATAAAGGGCGTTGCCGCCATTGCCGCCGTTGATGCCTTGAATCGCCCCGTCCGCTCCGGCCCCGCCAGCCCCGACGATGGTGCCGTTGTTGATAAGGTTGATGGTGCTGCCATAGGTGAAGCCGTCAGGGATGGTCAGAGCATAACTGTAGATATTCGGCGCCCCCAGAACGACACCACCATTGACGACGATGTTGAGCGTCATTGCCGCGGCGCCATCCCACACCGGACTGGCATAGGCCGCATTCTGGGCATCGTTGTAAACGTTGTGGCCGTTGTTATCGCTCGCCGCATAGGTCACCGTGATCGTTGGCTTGGCTGGCGGCGGAGGTGGTGGCGGCGGAGGAGGTGGTGGTGGAGGCGGAGTATTCGTCGACGGAACGACGCTGGTCACCGAGGCCGCCGTCAGCCGTCCCAGATACCAGTTGGTCGTATCGTTGGTATAAGTGTTGTTCGTCGTCTGGCTCGCGCCATCCGGGGTCGAGACCGCCACTTGGGTCGGATTTCCATAGTTGTCGTACTGATAGGTCGTGGTCACCACCGGCAAGGCCGAGCCATCGAGATCCCAACTGCTTTCCACCCGGCTTTGCAGCGAGACGAAATTGCGAGTTCCGCCCAGATTGCTCGCCCCATAGGTATTGGCCGTCTGATTGAGGGTCTGGCTCGCCAGCACTTTGGTTCCAGCGGCCATCAGGCCGATATAGGGAAAGTCCTGACGATAGGTGTTGATCTGTTGGATCCCGGTCTGCAGATCGGTCACCGTCATCTGGCGCAAACCCAGAAAGCCCCGCCCGTTCAGATCCGTCCGTGCGCCGGCATAACTGTAGGTCGAGCTGTAATAGCTGCCGATGCCATTGCTCGCGTCGATTTGCGATACGACGAAAAGCGGCGCATCGAGATCCTGGGTCGGATAGCCCAAGGTGCTGTATTTGGCATAGACCTTGCCGTTCCTGGTCAACGGCTGATAGGTAATCGCGGTCGTGGCGCCCAGCCCCGTGGTAATTTGAGAAAGCAAATCCCCCGGACCATTCGCCAAGAAAAGACCCGACGCATTTCCGCCATTGACGATCAGGAAATCGGCCTTGCCATCACCATTGAAATCGCCGGAAATCGGTGTCGACGCGCCGGGCTCGCCAAAATTCCAGCCATTGGGAAAGCTGTAGGCCTGCGACGCGAAGCTGCCGTCGCCATTGCTCAGAAAGACATAGTAACTGGTGCTGTTATAGAATAGATAATCGGTCTTTCCGTCCCCGTTGAAATCACCGGCGATCGGCATCCAGGCCGTGAAGTTCCAGCCATTGGGATAGGCATTGGCCGTGGAGACGAAAGTGGCGTCGCCCTTGCTCAGAAACACGTAGAAAGAGGTGCCGTTGGACAGCAGAAAGTCCGTCTTGCCGTCCCCATTGAAGTCACCGACGATCGGCATCCACTGGTTGACCGCAAAACTCCAACCGTTGGGGAAAGCATAGGCTTGACCGTTGAAAGTGCCGTCGCCATTGCTCAGAAAGACATAGTAACCGCTGCCGTTATAGAGCAGGAAATCAGTCTTCCCATCCCCGTTGAAATCTCCGGAAATCGTCTGCCAGCTTCCCGGTGTTCCGAAATTCCATCCATTGGGAAAGACGTTGGCTTGATACGCGAATGTTCCGTCACCATTACTTAACAATGAGTAATAATTTGTTCCGCTGACAAGGACAAAATCAGTTTTTCCATCTCCATTAAGGTCGCCAATTATCGTGTAGCTTCCATAATTCCCGCCAGTCCAATTGTTGACCCAGCCTGCCGAATTGGGAACCTCCTGGACCGCAAAAGCACCATTGCCATTTCCTAAAAACAACAGAGCGTTTCCGTCACCGGACGCCCCACTGGCGAGGACATCCGTCTGCCCATCACCGTTAAAATCACCAATAATTGGGGTAACGGCCCCACAGCAATTAGGCAAAATATTTGTCGCATTGGTGAAATTTCCATCACCACTGCTCAAATAAAGATATTTATTATAAAATATAAAATCGGTTTTTCCATCTCCATTGAAGTCCCCAGTCAATGGGATCAAAGGATCACCCGTAAACGGGGCCATGTACTGTCGCGCGGAAAAAGTGCCCGCCGCAGTCCCATCGCTTTGCCAGGTGAAGGTCGTGGCCGGCAGGCAGGCCGCGACGGTGACGCATTGGGTGATGGAAACGAGCTGACTTCGTTTGCTCGCCGCGCTTTGCTGGTAAGCGAACTGATAGTCATTGACCAAGGTCGTCCCGGCATAGGCCCGGATATCGGTCAGACGCTGCGCCGTCCGGATCAGCGAACCGGCGTGATAGAATGGCGTCACGTCCGGCCGGGCCGCATAGGTAAATTGCACGGAGTTGTAGGGTGAGAGGCCCGCCGCAGCGTTTCCGGTATAATCGATGCGGGCCGGATAAGCCTGACCATTGGCACCGTCTTGGGTGTAGCTGACGGTCAGATAGTTGCCCTTGCTGTCGGTCACCTTGTCGACCGCCCAGGCCCGCGCCGTCGGTGTGCCGGCGGCCAGGATCTGCGAATCCGCCGTGTTGCCGAACTCCATCACCTGGCCCGATTTGGTGTGCACTTCGAACCACGCCGGACCGTTGCCGGCCGCTCCATGCGCCACGATCTTGCTGAAGCCTTCGAGTTCGGTCCGGTATTCGCTGCCGTCGGCCCCGTCGCTGCCGCTGATCGCCATCAGCCGCTGCCCTTCCAGGCAATAGCGATCGGACAGGGTGTAGGTGACCGCGCCGCGCACTCCGTCCTGGGCGAAGGTCTGGGCGCAACGCCCGATCGACGGCAATCCGCCCAGCGACCAGCCGATGCCGAGGATGCCGTCCCCCGCCTGGTTCGAATACTCGACCGTCAGCGCCGGCATCATTCCCGCCGTTCCCGGCGCCACGGCGATAGGAATTTTATAATAGGCCGCCCCTGTCGGAGTGACATCGAACTGGCCGGAAAGGGCGACGGACTGGGCATCCGCCGCAACGGGACACATCACGCCGGCAACACCGAAAAAGGTCGCCAGACCGATCGCCGCCAATACCCGAAATATTCCCCCGAACAGCCCCCAGACCAAACGCCGGACCAAACCGCTTTCAACCCGCCGCCCAAAGGCAGCGCCCCCGCAACCCAGCATCATCACCCATCCCCGCATGGGATTAATCTTCAGGGAAGGCTACAAAGAATATACGGCCTTTAAAAGTCAAAATATTCACATATATGACATCTATCCTATGACCAAGACGAACGGCCTAATGAGATTACTTCGATTATGATTCTTGGATTCAAAGAGAACTCATGACCAAAAAAAGGGTGCGGAACGACGGATTCGTCCCACACCCCTTCCGGAAACCGGGCGATCCGTGGCCGCAAGGCGGCGGATCGTCCGGTCAGACCGGTCCCGGCTTACTTGAAGCTGGCATAATACTGGGCGAGCGCGTCGATGTCGGCCGGCTGCAAGGCATCGGTCTTCGGCTTCATCTTCGAAGGAGCGGGACGCTTGCCGCTCTTGTAGTCGGTCAGCTGGGCCTTCAGATAAGCCAGCGGCTGGCCCGCCATGATGCCGGCGTCGTCGTCCGCCACGCTGCCGCCTTCGGAGTGGCATTTTTCACACTGGGCGTCGTGAACGGCTTTGCCTTTCGCGGCCAGCGCCGCGTCGGCGGTCTGGTTGAAGCGGACGAACTTCTTGCCGGCATAGGCCTTGGCCAGGGTGTCGATGTCGGCCGCGCTCACATCGGCGAGGGCCTTGCACATATCGCTTTTGGTCCCCTTCTTGTCGCCGCCCGGCACCGTCACCTCGGCGCAGGGGCGTTCCTTCTTCTTATAGTCGTTCATGGTCGCCGTGAGATAGGCGGCCGAGGCGCCGGCGATGGTCGGAATGTTCGGATCCGTGCTCGCGCCGTCGGGACCGTGGCAGCCGTTACAGGAGGTGGTCAGATCGGCCGCCATGGCGCCGGTGGCCAGGGACAGGCCGAGCAGAACGCCCGATGCCAATGCAGACAATCCTAGAAGTTTCTTCATCATGGTCTTTCTCCGTAGCGCCATCCCCATCAATCCGAAACCGCGTGTCGACAACGGACCACCGCGGGACGGCACGAACGGATGGCATCTCGACAAAATGCGCAGGCCCGAAATCCAAGGCCATGCCGATCACCGGATACCTTATAGAGATCATGGCCATGTTCAACAGAATTGATTACTTGTCTCAACCGAAACGGGGGCGCCGGAGGGCGCGATTAATTTATGAGTGTTTGCGTATTTCCTTGACTGACAGAGAAATGGGTCCGGCTGAAACTGGTATTATGACATTTGCATTCTGTGGCTGTAGTCGCAAGGCCACAGTAATACTTATAATTTTTTTGTGGGTTTAGGCAAAGATCCGATTCCTGGCGGGCTCAGCGGATTGGGGACTCCGGAGTTCCACGCGGGTTTCAGACCAGCTGGGCCGACGCCTCGCTCGGCACCTCGCAAGCCTGACCGTGAATGCGCCGGATCGCCTCGCCCAACAGGCGGAATTCGGTTTTGCGGGGGCTCGAGGCGCGCCAGGCCAGACCGATGGTGCGGGCCGGCGCCTCTTTCCCCAGCGAACGGCTGACCAGATCGGTTCCGGCCAGAATGCCGCTGTCGAGGGCCATCTGCGGCAGCAGCGTCACCCCCAGGCCGCCGGCGACCATCTGGACCAGGGTGGTCAAGCTGGTGGCCAGCAGTCGTTCCTGCCATCCGCCCGCCTTGCCCGGCGCCATCGACAGATGACAGGCGGCCAGGGCGTGCTCCCGCAGGCAATGCCCCTCCTCGAGCAGCAACAGATCCTCTTCGATGGCGCGCGCGCCGGGAATCGATGCGGTCCCGGCCAAGGGGTGCCCCGGCGGGCAGGCCAGCACGAAGGGGTCTTCGAACAGGGTTTCGAATTCGAATTCGTCGGCCCGATAGGGCAGCGCCAGCAAGACCAGATCGAGATCGCCGCTGCCCAAACGGTCCAGCAGACGCGCCGTCTGATCCTCGCGCAGATAGAGGCGCAGGTGAGGATGCATAGTCCGCAGATGCGGCATGACCTTGGGCAGGAGATAGGGCCCGACCGTCGGAATCACCCCCAGACGCAGGGGGCCGGACAAGGGCTCGCCGGCCGAACGCACCAGGGCGCCGATTTCCTCGGCGTCCCGCAGCAATTGGCGGGCCCGGACCACCACCTCGTTGCCCAGGGGCGTCATCAGAACCCGGCGCTTGGTCCGCTCGACGAGATTGCCCCCCAGCACCGCTTCGAGTTCCTGCAAACCGGCGCTCAGGGTGGATTGCGTCGCCGCGCAGGCCTCGGCGGCATGTCCGAAGTGCCGGTGGTCGTCCAGGGCCACCAGGTAACGCAGTTGGCGAAGGGTCGGCAAGGCTGCCATTCATCGACTCCATCGATTTGTTTTCCCTAATATAGGGTCACGCATCAATGGAAGAAAGGGCCCGTCCGGCCGACCGCCGCCCGGGCCCGTCTTAAAAAAAACCCGGCGCGAACAACATCGCGCCGGGTTCCGGTCGCCACCCCGGCTTTCGCCGGGGATGTCTGGTCTCAGAGCCGGACGTTCGTCCGTCTCATTCCTCGTGCCAGCCGGTGATCATCGACTTGTAGTGGGTGGACACCTTCTTGCCGCAGGACCCCAGATAGATGTGGGAGATGACGAACAGGATGATTCCATAGGCGATGATGTAATGAGCCATCGCCACCGGCACCAGTCCGTCGACCCCGAACAGCCGATCGGGGGCGAATTCGGGCCACAGGAAGATCAGGCCGCTGATCAGCAGCGCCGGCATCGCCAGATACATGATCACCCAATAGACGACCTGCTGCATGGGATTGAAGTGATTTTCCGGAGTGGCCGGAAACGGCGCGTCCCGCCCCAGGAAAATGTCCCAGAGATAAAAGCGCGTCTGCAGCCAGACCCGCCCGACGAAACCCTGCGGCTTCGGCACGAACTGCCACCAGTTGCCGGTGATGATGTTGCCGATGACGAAGACGCTGTAGGTGATGCACAGCAGGATGCCGCAGATATTGTGGATGCGCTGGGAGAGGTTGAAATCGAGCACGGCCGCCCCGGGATTGGAGAAATGCAGGCTCAAGCCGGAAATCAGCAGCAAAAGGAAGAGCACCGCGTTGGTCCAATGCCAAAGGCGAATCCACAGCGGGAAGAGATAGGCGCGATGTGACATTATTTTCTCCCTTTGCGCAGCATGTTCGAAGCGAACCGCAGCAAACCGTGGCCGCCGAGACCGGCGACGAGCAGCGCGAGGATGGCGACGCTCGCCCAGTCCAGCCATTGGTTGCGGGTAACGCCAAGGACATAGGCTTCGTTCAGGATATAGGCGTTGAGGAAGCCGATGGTGTTGACCTGCGCCTCTTCCACCTTGCTTCGATAAAGACGGCTTCTCAGGGAGGAATTGGCGCTGTGGCACTCGACGCAGCGGCGTTCGGCCTTGGTCCCCGGCAGGATGACGTGGGACACGCCGCCGTCGTCCTTCGCCGCCGTATGGCAATCGATGCAGCGCACCGCCGTCCAGTGGAGGTCCGGGTTCGGCAGCCATTTGTGGCTGTCGGCCAGATCATGACGCGTCACGGGAGTGAACTGGGCGAACCGGGCGTCGTTCTCGTGGCAGCTGCGGCACATGGCGTTGTCCTGCCGGACGGTCAGGCGGGCCGAACCGAGCGAGGAGACCTTCTGCCAGGTATGAGGATCATGGCAGCTGCTGCAGGTGAAGTTCGGAAGATGGGCGACGACGTGGACGCTGTCCTTGAACTCGGGAACGATCCGGCGCGCCATCGGCTTATGACATTCCGGACAGGACTTGACCTGCGCGCGGGCATCGGCCCCGTGCGGATAGGTGGCGACGACCGCCCCGTGGCAGTCCTCGCACGAAAAGTCGGCGTGGACCGACTTCTGGAGCCTGTCGTTGCTGACCAGAAGTTCGCCGAGCTTGGCCAGATCCATTCCCTGGCGAGGCGGATTCTGGAGTCCCTGCGCACTATGACAGGTCAGGCATTCCGCCCTTTCCTGCTGCGCCTTCTTGGCGGCATCCGCATCGGCGTCGCCCGAACCCGAGTCGGCCGCCAGGGCCCATGAGGACATCCCCATCAAGGCCCCTATCACCGCCACGACGGCAGTCAGTCTCGCGAGTCTCATAGACCCCCCCAAAAATCAACCTGGCACATTATGACCGATGCCTATCCTTAAGGTCGCGGAGGCACCGGATTGTGGGTATTGCGCCAAATCGGCCGGAAATGGTAGCACCAGTCCATGCCAAATTCATAAGACCAGTGGCGGAATGAGAGGCCGGAGCGGCGGAACCACCGCAAAATCCGGCGGAGTTCCGCCCATCCGCCTCTAGCCGAGGCCGCCCAAACAAAGATATTTGATCTCCAGGAAGTCCTCGACTCCGTGCTTGGACCCCTCGCGTCCGATGCCCGATTCCTTGATTCCCCCGAAGGGCGCCACCTCGGTGGCGATCAGTCCTTCGTTGACCCCGACCAATCCATATTCCAATCGTTCGGCGACGCGCCAGATGCGGCCGATATCGCGCGCATAGAAATAGGCGGCGAGGCCGAATTCGGTGTCGTTGGCCAGGGCCACGGCCTCATCCTCGACGGCGAAGCGAAACAGCGGCGCCACCGGGCCGAAGGTCTCCTCGCGGGCGACCGCCATGGCCGGCGTCACCTCGGTCAGCACCGTCGGCTCGAAAAAGGTCCCGCCCAGGGCATGGCGCTTGCCGCCCAACAGCAGCCTGGCCCCTTTCGCCAGGGCGTCGGCAACGTGCCGTTCGACCTTCTCCAAGGCCTGTTCGTTGATCAGCGGGCCCTGCTGGGTCTCGCCGGACAGGCCCGGACCGACCTTCATGGTCTTGACCGCCTCGACCAGCTTGGCGGCGAAAGCGTCGTAAATGCCGTCCTGGACCAGCAGCCGATTGGCGCAGACGCAGGTCTGTCCGGCATTGCGGTATTTGGACGCCAGGGCTCCCGCCACCGCGGCGTCGAGGTCGGCGTCGTCGAAGACGATGAAGGGCGCATTGCCGCCCAGTTCCAGGCTGATTTTCTTCACCGTGCCGGCAGCCTTGGCCATCAGCAGCTTGCCGATTTCCGTCGAGCCGGTGAAGGAGACCTTGCGAACGGTCGGATTGGTCGCCAGTTCGTCCCCGACTTCGGCCGGATCATGGGTGGTGATCACATTCAGCACGCCCTTGGGTATCCCGGCGCGCTCGGCCAAGACGGCCAGGGCCAGGGCGGACAGGGGCGTATCTTCGGCCGGCTTGATCACCACCGTGCAGCCGACGGCCAGCGCCGGCGCCACCTTGCGGGTGATCATCGCCAGGGGAAAATTCCAAGGCGTGATCGCCGCCACCACGCCGATCGGCTGCTTGAGGACCAGCAGGCGCTTGTCGGCGGCAAAGGTGGGGATGGTCTCGCCATAAATACGCTTGGCCTCCTCGGCGAACCATTCGACGAAGGAGGCGCCATAGGCCACCTCTCCCTTGGCCTCGGCCAAGGGCTTGCCCTGCTCGGCGGTCATCAGGGCGGCCAGGTCGGCCTGGTTGGCCAGGATCAATTCGGCCCAGCGGCGCAGGATCAGGCCACGTTCCTTGGCCGTCTTGTCCCGCCAGGCCGGCCAGGCCGCATCGGCCGCCGCGATCGCACGGCGCGTCTCGTCGCGGCCGAGATCGGCCACATGTCCGAGCAGCGATCCGTCGGCCGGATTGGTCACCGGGAAACGCCGTCCCGACTCCGCCTCGACCCAGGCGCCGTCGAGAAAGGCACGCGACTCCAGCAGGGAGGAATCTTGCAACACAAAGGGGGGACGGTCGAACGTCATGAGAAACCTCGTATCTGGTGGAAGCGGGATGGTCCCCCTTCCGGTCCCGGTTTGTCAATCGATGGCTTGGCCGCCGACTTGCGCGGCGCCGCGCCCGGCCTCCTCGCGCCAGACGCGCCACGCCAGGCTGAGGGCGGCGCACAGCGTCACGACGATCAGGGCCACGCAGCCGCGCCAGCCGGCGGCATGCCAGACCAGCAGGCCCGGCAGCACGGCGCCGACGCTGCCGCCGATGTAATAGCTGCAGACGTAGCAGCCGATCGCCGTCGCCTTGGCCTGTCGCGCCGCCTGACCGACGAAGCCCATGGCGGCCGACATCATGGTGAAGGTCCCCGTCACGAAGAGGGCCAGGCCGAGGACGATCATCGGCAGGCTGGCCAGCAGGCTGGCGATCATGCCGACACAGGCGGTGGCGACGGCCAGCGCCGTCGCCTGGCGCCGGCCGAACCGGCGGATCAGGAAGCCGCTGGCCGGGGTGATCGCCGCGCCGATCGGATAGACCAGGAAGATCATGCCCAGCTGCGAGGGACCGAGCGAATAGGGGGCCTGGGCCAGATGGAAATTGACATAGGTGAAGGTCGCCACCTGCGAGAACAGGACGGCGAAACCGATGGCGAAGGTGGCCAGAAGGACCGGATTGCGCAAATGCAGGGCCAGCGCCTCCAGTCCCCCCAGCGACGCCGAAGCCGTCTTGGCCTGATGGCGCCCGGCCGGCAGCCAGGCCCAGATGGCCGCGGCGCAGGCCAGGGTGATCACCGTCAGCACGGCGAATCCGGCCCGCCAGCCGAAATGTTCGGCCAGCAGGGCGGTGACGAATCGTCCGGCGAAGCCGCCGAGAGCCGAGCCGGCGATATAGAGGCCCATCACGTCGGCCGCCTGGGCGGGCGGCCACTCTTCGTTCACATAGGCGACCATCGGCGAGAAGATGGCCGGCAGCAGCAGTCCCTGCACGAACCGCCAGATCAGAATCTCGTCGAGCCCATGGGCGAAAATCAGCATGAGGGTGGGAATCTCAAGCAGAAGCGCCGCCGTCACGATGGTTCTTTTGCGCCCCATGCGATCGGCCAGGATCCCGACGAACGGAGCCGCCAGGGCGACCGCCAGGGTGGAAATGCCCACCGTCGTGCCGGCTCCGGCCGGGGAAATGTGGAATGTCTCCGACAGCTGCGGCAGCACGGCCTGCGGGGCATAGAGGTCGAGAAAGGCGCAGATGCCGGCAATGGTGACGGCCGCCCGCGCACGGTCGAAAATCATGACGATTCCTCCTCAGGAATTTTCAAGCATGGCGGCGGCGAATCATTCGATCAATGTATATGTTGACCGATTTTGATATCGATTCCATATCATAGCGATGGAATTCAAGCATCTTCGCGCCTTCACCGTCCTTGCCGAAGAACTGCATTTCGGGCATGCCGCCCTGCGCCTGGGCATCGCCCAGCCGCAGCTCAGCCTGCAGATACAATCCCTCGAAGCCAGTCTCGGCGTCGCCTTGTTCGCGCGCAGCCGCCGCCATGTCGCGCTGACCGACGCCGGACGCCTGTTCCAGCCGGAAGCCCGCGCCACCCTGGCGCAGGCCGAACGGGCCCGGCAGACGGCCCTGCGGGCGGCCCGCGGCGAGTTGGGACGTCTCGACATCGGATTTACCGGATCGGCCCCGTTCAACACGACCATGCCGCAAATCATCAGCCGCTTTCGCAAGCGCTGGCCGGATCTGAAGATGACGCTCCGCGAGATGTCGACCAGCGATCAATTGGATTCGCTGGTCGCCGGAATCCTCGACATCGGCTTCGTCCGTCCCGGCGAACCGGGCGAAGCGGCAGGGGTGAGCTTGCAAACGGTGCTCGAAGAACCGCTGTTCGCCGTCCTGCCGGCCGACCACCGGCTGGCCGACTGCGCGTCCTTGTCCGTCGCCGCCCTGGCCGGGCAAGCTTTCATCCTCAATCCCCGTCACGTCGGCACCGGCCTTTACGACAAGGTGATGAGCCTTTGCGCCGCCGCCGGCTTCCGGCCCCAGGTGGCGCTCGAGGCCCATCAGGTGTCGACCATCGTCGGCCTGGTGGCGATCGGTCTCGGAGTCTCCGTCGTGCCCGAGGCGATGCGGCGCATCCACGTCGACGGCGCGCGCTTCGTCCCGCTGCGGGAAGCCGACGCCACCATGACACTGGCCGTGGCCCACCGAAACGGCGATTCGCGCCCCGCCGTCCGCCACTTCCTCGACGCCGCGACGGCCCATCGGCCGAACGAACCCGCGACGCAAATACCGTGAATGATCCTGCCCTGGACATTTTGAACCGCCAAGACATCGAGACGCGTCCTGAAGCGCCAGTCCATGATTGCGGGTGATCGTAAATTCGCGCCGCCTTGGCGGTTGATCCATCGTCGAACCGTCGCGATGCCGGCGCTGCCGCGACGATCCCGGCGGCATCGCGGTCACCCAAGGCCGAAGGGGAACCGCCAAAATCCTGGGCGCATCGGAACGATGGAGATCAGTCGGAATAGGTGAAAGGTCCCGGCCGCTCCGCTACTTCGACTTCATCACCCAGACGCCGTCCCAATCGTCGCCCGGGGGTTCGGCGAGCAGATGGCGGCAGCGTTCGATGTATATCTGCGTGGCCGCGTCGGTCGGATGCAGCCCCTCACCCTCGGCGAAGGCTTTCAGGGCCTGCTCGAAACGCCCGTCGCGATAGGCTTTGAGGCCGTATTGAAAGGCCTGCAGCACCCCCATCATGTTGGGGAAGGTTTCCTCGGTGTGATAGTCGACGATTTCGAAGATGGCCACCGGCCTGGTCTTTCCCTTGACCACGACGCGGTCGACTTCGCGGGCCCGATAGGTGCCGCGCAGCTTCTTGACCGTATATTCGCTGACCAGGATGTGGGCGCCATATTGCTTGCAGGCCGATTCGAGACGCGCCGCCAGGTTCACCCCGTCGCCGATCACCGTATAGTCCTGGCGTTTCGGCGAACCGATATTGCCGGAAACCACCACGTCGGTGTTGAGACCGATGCCGATGTCGATCGGCCGCTTGCCGTCGGCCAGGCGCCGCTGGTTGAAGCCGGTCAGTTCGGCCATCATGCCGATGGCCGTCCTGACGGCGCGGTCCTCGTCGTCGTCATGGCGGCGGGCGGTGCCGAACACCGCCATGATGGCGTCGCCGATGAATTTGTCGAGCATGCCGCCCTGCTCGGTGATGCAATCGACCATCAGGGTGAAATATTCGTTCAACAGGCTGATGATTCCCTGCGGCCCCAGTTCCTCGGACAGCGTGGTGAAACTGCGCACGTCGGAAAACAAGATGGTGGCTTCCACCGAATGGCCGCCCAGCAGATCGGCCCCCGAGGCCAGGAGCTGGTCGGCCAGGGCCGGGTCCATATAGCGCGACATGGTCGATTTCATGCGCTTCTCGCTGGAAATGTCCTCGATCATCACCAGCGACCCCAGCTTTTTGTCGTTGGCCGAGGCCAGGGGCATCACCGTCACATTGACCGACAGGCGGTCCTCGCCGACGGAAAGGGGGGCGTCGACCAGGACATCGTCATGACCGGTCTCGACCACCGCCGCGATCTTCTCGAGCAGCCAGGCATTGTCGCCTTGGAAAAACTCGGCCGACGGTCTTTCCAGGATATCGTCGGGACCGACCTTGAAGATCCGGCAGCCGGCGGCATTGCAGGTGACGATCCTGCCGTCCTCGTTCAGGGTAATGACCCCGTTGGTCATCGATTCCAGAATGCTTTCATTGTAATTCTTGATGTTCTGCACGTCGTCGAACAATTTGGCGTTTTCCAGGCCGATCGAGATCTGCGAGGTGAAGGCCTTGAGCCGCGCCTCGTCGTCGGCCGAGAAACTGCCGCCGCGCTTGTTCAGCACCTGGGTGACGCCGATCGCCTTGCCGGCCTTGTTGGTCACCGGCACGCAGAGGATCGAGCGGGTGAAAAAGCCGGTCTTGCGATCGAAGGCGGGATTGAAGCGCAGATCGGCATAGGCATGCGGAATATTGACGCTTTGGCCGGAGGTGAAGACGGTTCCGGCGATCCCCAGATGGTTCGGCAGGCGGATGGTGGTGGCGCCCAGGCCCTGGCCGACTTCGGTATAGAGTTCCCGGGTCTTTTCATCGTTGATGAACAGGGTCGAACGCTCGGCGTCGAGCATGCGGGTGATGGCCGCCATGATCTTTTGCAGCAGGGGGCCGAGCTTCAATTCCGAGCTGATTTCCGAGACCACCGCCAGGAAGTCCAATTCCTGGCGCCGCGATTTTTCGATCGACTCGATGGTGCGGAAGCTTTCCAACGACACCGAGGCCTGCGAAATGATCGCTTCGAGAAGCGCCAGATCGCTTTCGGTGAACTGGCCGTCGACCTTGTTCAGAAGCTGGGCGACACCGATGATGTCGCCCTTCAGCGTGCGCAAGGGGGCGCAAAGAATGGTGCGCGTGACGAAGCCGGTCTGCTGGTCGATGGCCCGGTTGAATCGGTCGTCGGCATAGGCGTCGTGGATGATGGCGCCCTTGCCGCTGGTGAACACCGCGCCGGCGACGCCGGCGCCGTTCAGGATGCGGATTTCCCGGGCGAAACGCCCGGCGATCCGCGAATAGAGCTCGTTGGTCGTCGGATCGTTGAGGAAGACCGAACCGCGTTCGGTCCCGATGACCTGCGTCGCCATGTCGCGCATGGTCCGCAAGGCTTCGTCCAAATTGTTGGAAAGGGCCAGGCGGTTCGACACCTCCAACAGCAATTCGGTCATGCGGGACGACCGTCTCTTGTCGCGCCGCGGGCGTTTGACGTGATCAGGCAGGTCGAGCATGGGCCGCTTCCAATGTCAGGCGCAGGTGCCGAATGGTCTCGCGAAGTTGCGCCAGTTCGCGCTCATGCTGGTTCTCCCGGGCGCCCGCCGCGTCGATGGCCTGCCGGCGCTGCGCATCCAATTGGTCGCGCAATGCGTGAAGGGTTTCCTTGAGTTGCAGGTTTTCCGCATGGGCCGCGGCAAGTGCTCGTTGCGTCCGCTCCGATTCGCCCATCCGCTGGCCTTCCAGGGCGTCCCGCAAGGCCTGAACGGTCTCCTTGAGCTGGACGATGTCCTCATTGGCCGTGGCGATCGCCTTCTGCACCCGTTCCTGCTCGCCGATCCGGTCCATCTCCAATTTGTCGCGAAGCGACTGGATGGTCTCGCGGAGCTGCGCCGCCTCGCCGGAAGCGTGGCTGATTTGCTGCTGCAGCTGCCGCCGGTCGGCGCTCCATATCTGCTCAAGCCGCTCCAATCGCCGCTCGGCGCTCTCGCGCCGGCTGTCATCGGTGTTCTCGCCTGCAGACGTGGCGGATGCCATTCCCGACCCCCGACTGAAACTTCAGCGCCACGATGATAGCATCATCGATATATGACAGGGAGACGCTTCCCGCTTGCGCCGCCCTTGCCCCCACGCTGTCCGCCGAAGGCCCCGGCGGCGCGGGCGTCCCGGGCCTGCGAAAAAGGCGGGCGCGGAGGCCCGCCCCACGGCTGGGATGAACGGCCGCGAACGAAAAAGGGCGACCCCACCGCCGGGCCGCCCCTTTCTTCTTCCCGTTCGGTCTTCGCCGCCCGGACCGTCAAATAATGGCGACAGTCTCGGCCTGCGGTCCCTTCTGTCCCTGCGTAATGGTCAGGCGGACCCGCTGGTCGGGCTCCAGACTGCGCAACCCGGATTTTTCGAGGGCGCGGATATGGACGAAAACATCCTTCCCGCCATCGTCGACGGCGATGAAGCCGAATCCCTTGTCGGCGCTGAAAAACTTCACCCGGCCCTCGACCGTCGGACCCGGCTCGCCGCGCGGCGCAAAGCCGGCGCCGTCGCGCGGGCTGCTGGCCGGACGACGCGGCGCCGCCGTGGTGATATCGACCGAATGCACGGTCACCACCTGCGGGCCCCGCTGCCCCGGCCCCAGATCGCAAACCACGGTGGCGCCTTCGCTCACTTCACCGACCCCGGCCCGCTCCAAGGCCGAGATATGCAAAAAAGCATCCGGGGAACCGTCGGTGGGAGAAACGAAGCCAAAGCCTTTGGTGGCATTGAACCATTTCACCGTCGCCGAAATATTGGCTTGCTCCACCGTCGGACGGTTGAAATCCGCCCGGGGGCGCTGTGTCGTCGTTGGCGCGGGTTCGAACCCACCACCGAAATCGCCAAATTCGTCGCGGCGCTGACCGCCGGTGCGTCGGCGGTGCTCAGACCTATCACGCTGCCATGACATGTGTAGTGCTCTTTCCGTTCAGTTGTCGTCGATGAAATATGTCCAGAGGCTTGGCGACTTTCGTCCACCGTGGCGCCCTCCAGTCGTCCCGGTGCCACCGCCGGGTTGCCCTCGATATCAATACAAAGTCAGCCTCTTCCTTACCCAACCCTCTTGGCCGCCGCCCAGCCAACCAACCGCAAAAAAGCGCCGCATGGCAGCGAAACGTCAAATCATAACATTAAAAACCGGCTTTGGCATCCGCTTCTTCTTCTTGCGGATGGTCAATGGCAGCATTGGCATGAGCAAACGCAACGTCAGCATTGAACTGCCGACGAAAGACCTCGTCATATCACATCCGGCGGAAAAGACTCTTCAATCCCCAACTAAGCACCCATCATCTTTGAGGAGATTCTTCGCGGTCGATCGATTATTGGCATATCGCCGAAGTTTTCCGGCGCCGGAACAGTCCCGGAGCGGCGAGAACACCATCAACCGCAAGGCGATGTTCCGTCAGTGACTGAGCAGCCCGTCGATTTCCCGCTGGTCGAAGCGGCTCTCGCTACCGTGGATGATCGCACTGGCGATGTCCATCAACTTCTGAATGCCCCGCGACGCATCCGAACAGACCAGGCGCAGTTCGCCGCCGTCGCCG
>JAATGN010000067.1 GCA_015654615.1 Rhodospirillales bacterium | reverse complement strand
GTCATCTTCATCAACCAGATCCGCATGAAGATCGGCGTGATGTTCGGCAGCCCGGAGACCACCACCGGCGGCAACGCGTTGAAATTCTATGCATCGGTCCGGCTGGACATCCGCCGCATCGGCTCCATCAAGGACAAGGACGAAGTGGTCGGCAACCAGACCCGCGTCAAGGTGGTGAAGAACAAGCTGGCCCCGCCGTTCAAGGTGGTGGAGTTCGACATCATGTATGGCGAGGGTATTTCCAAGACCGGCGAATTGGTCGATCTCGGAGTCAAGGCCGGCGTGGTGGAGAAGTCCGGCGCCTGGTTCTCCTATAATTCCCAGCGCATCGGTCAGGGGCGCGAGAACGCCAAGAGCTTCCTGCGCGACAATCCGGCCGTGGCGGCGGAAATCGAAGCCGCGATCCGCCAGAACACCGTAAAGATCGCCGACGTCCTGGGCGGCGCCGTGGTGGTCGATGCGGATGGCGTCGTGGCCGAAGACTGATTTTTATCGATAACGGCGGCCCCCCGTCCTGAATGAAAAGTGGCGCCGGCACGGAGGCCGGCGCCACTTTTCATTCAGGACGGGTCGACGCTTCTTCTCGATCGATAAGAACTCAGTCCCCAAATGGGGATGTTCCGCATCCTTCGAAAGGCCAATCCTGACGACATCGGAAACGCCCCGCGCGTGGTTTCCTTGAGATCAAGGCCACCCGCGTTTTCGAGCGGCACCAGGAGGATGTCCATGGCCAAATTATCGCTCACCGCCGATGTCGTCGCGCTGTCCGCCGGCGGCCTCCTTCTCGCCGCCTTGGCGGGGACTTTGCTGACGACCGGTGCGGCCGCTCACCCCCCGCTGATGGATGGGCGGCACCAGCATCTCATGCAGGGCCTGGTGGGGATCACCCTGGTCCTCTGGCCCGTCGTGCGGCGTCTGGTTCGGGAAATGTGCAGACCGGGCGACGCCGTCGAATTCGCCGAGATGGCCCATTCGCTACGCCGGATGGGCCTCAGCAATCGCGTGAAAACGGTCAATCTCTATCTCGGCGAGCAGGCCGACGATGCCTGGCGGACCATCTTCGCGACGCGACAGGAGCTGTGGGATTGGCTGGGCGAAGCCTATCGCGACCCCGAGCTGCGCGCCCAGATGCATCCCAAGGTGGCGAAACGGACGGCGGCGGCCGGACATCCGGTCGCGTTGCCGGGGAAGACTTCCGTCGCCGGTTGAGCGCGTCGAAGAGCGCCCGGCGGCGAACGATCGGGTGACCGGCGGGCGCGCCGCCGTCGAAAGCTAAAGGGCAAGCCGGGGAAGGTGGCTGCCCTTGTATTGTTCCGATGCGATGGACACCTGCCAAAGGGCTTGTTACAACAGCCGTTCGGTTGGGCAAGACGATCGGCGCATCAGCGCTCCGTCGGTGTGGGTACAAAGAAGGTCATGCAGACAGCAAACGACATCCGCAGCACGTTCCTCGACTTCTTCGCCAAGAACGGCCACACCCCCGTGCCGTCCAGTCCGCTGGTGCCGCGCAACGATCCGACCTTGATGTTCACCAATGCCGGCATGGTGCAATTCAAGAATGTCTTCACCGGCATGGAAAAGCGCGATTACGTGCGGGCCACCACGTCGCAGAAATGCGTGCGGGCCGGCGGCAAGCACAACGACCTGGACAATGTCGGCTATACGGCCCGCCACCATACCTTCTTCGAGATGCTGGGCAATTTTTCCTTCGGCGACTATTTCAAGGAAGGCGCCATCGAATTCGCCTGGAATCTGATCACCAAGGAATACGGCCTGTCCGACGAACGCCTGCTGGTCACGGTCTATCACACCGACGACGAGGCCTTCGCCCTGTGGCGCAAGATTTCCGGCCTGCCGGAATCGAAGATCATCCGCATTCCGACGTCCGACAATTTCTGGGCGATGGGCGATACCGGCCCTTGCGGCCCCTGCTCGGAAATTTTCTACGACCATGGTCCGGGAGTGGCCGGCGGCCCGCCCGGCAGCCCCGACGCCGACGGCGACCGCTTCATCGAGATCTGGAACCTGGTCTTCATGCAATATGAGCAGGTGACCCCGGAGCAGCGGATTGCCCTGCTGCTCCCCTCCATCGACACCGGCATGGGTCTCGAGCGTCTGGCCGCCGTGCTGCAGGGACAGCACGACAATTACGACATCGACCTGTTCCGCGCCTTGATCGCCGCTTCGGCCGACGCCTCGGGGACCGCGTCCGACGGACCGTTCCGCATGTCGCATCGGGTGATCGCCGATCATTTGCGCTCGTCGAGTTTCCTGATCGCCGACGGCGTTCTGCCCTCGAACGACGGCCGCGGCTACGTGCTGCGCCGCATCATGCGCCGCGCCATGCGGCATGCCCATCTGATGGGATGTACCGAGCCGCTGCTGTGGAAGCTGGTTCCGGCCCTGGTCGCCCAGATGGGACAGGCCTTTCCCGAACTGGTCCGCGCCCAGGCGCTGATCGCTGAAACCCTGAAGCTCGAAGAGGGCCGCTTCAAGCAGACTTTGGAACGTGGACTGAAGCTGCTCGACGAGGAATCGGCCCGGCTGGGCACCGCCGACAGCCTGAACGGCGAGGTGGCTTTCCGGCTTTACGACACATACGGTTTCCCGCTCGACCTGACCCAGGATGCCTTGAAGGCCCGGGGGATCGGCGTCGATGTCGAGGGATTCAACAAGGCGATGGACCGCCAGCGGGCCGAAGCGCGCAAGGCCTGGTCCGGGTCGGGCGAAGCCGCCACCGAGGCGGTGTGGTTCGAAACCCGCGAAAAGGTCGGGGCCAGTGAATTCCTCGGTTATGACACCGAGCGGGCGGAAGGGGAAATCGTCGCCCTGCTGGTCGACGGCAAGCCGGTCGAGCGGGCCGGCGCCGGGACGACGGTCGCGGTGATCGCCAATCAGACGCCGTTCTATGGCGAGTCGGGCGGCCAAATGGGCGACGCCGGAACGATTGCCGTGGCCGGCAAGGGCCGCGTCGCGGTCAGCGACACCCATAAGAAATTGGGCGACCTGATCGTCCATATGGGCGTGGTGGCCGAAGGCGAGATCGGGCTCGGCGATTTCGCCGACTTTTCGGTCGACGGCGTGCGGCGGGCCGCCTTGCGGGCCCACCATTCGGCCACGCATCTCCTGCATGCGGCGCTCCGCCATCAGTTGGGCGAGCATGTGACGCAGAAGGGATCCCTGGTGGCCCCCGACCGCCTGCGTTTCGACATCAGCCATCACAAGGGGCTTTCGGCCGAGGAAATTCGGCAGATCGAGGACGACGTCAATCTTCATATCCGCGGCAATCTGCCGGTCGAGACGCGTTTGATGACGCCGGAGGAAGCCATCGCCACCGGAGCCATGGCCCTGTTCGGCGAAAAATACGGCGATGAGGTGCGCGTCGTTTCGATGGGCGAGGGGGGGCGGAACTATTCGGTCGAGCTGTGCGGCGGGACCCACGTGCGGCGGACCGGCGACATCGGCCTGTTCAAGCTCGTCGCCGAGAGCGCCGTCGCCGCCGGTGTCCGCCGGATCGAGGCGGTGGTCGGCGCCTCCGCCGAGAATTGGGTGGCCGAACAGGCCGGTTTGCTGGGCCGCGCCGCCCATGCCATCAAGGCGACGCCGGCCGAACTGCCGGGACGCATCGATGCCTTGCTCGAAGAGCGCCGCCGGCTGGAGCGCGAGATTTCCGATCTGCGCCGCCAGATGGCGACCGGCGGGACGCAAGGTGCGGCAAACAAGACGGTGGCCGGCGTTACCTTCGCGGGCCGCAAGCTCGAAGGCGTGCCGGCCAAGGATCTGAAGGGCATGGCCGACGAGATCAAGAAGCAGATCGGTTCGGGAATCGTCGCGCTGGTCAGCACCGCCGAAGGCAAGGCCTCGCTGGTGGTGGCCGTCACCGACGATCTGACCGGCCGTTTTTCGGCGGTCGATCTGGTGCGGGCCGGATCGGAGGCGTTGGGCGGCAAGGGCGGCGGCGGCCGGCCCGACATGGCGCAAGCCGGCGGACCGGACAACGGCCAGGTGGAAAGGGCGCTTTCGGCCATCGAGGCGGCCCTGTCCGGCAAAGCCGCCTGACGATCCGAGGTCGATTTTTGGGGCAAGAAGATTTTTGTGCACTGCACAAAAATCTTCTTGCAACCCGAAAGGGAATCGGTATTCTCCGTTTTGTTGCAGTGCAGCAATCGCCCTCGGCGATCGGCACGCTTCCAAACCCGTCATCCCCCTGAGAGGAGATCGCCATGACCGCCCAGAATTTTGATCAGATCGTCGCTTTCGGCAAAGACAACGTCGAGGCCGTGGTGAAGAGCAGCACCCTGGCCGTCAAGGGCATCGAGGAATTGGCCAAGGTCTATTCGACCCTGGCCAACCAGTCGATCGAGCAGACGTCGAGCGCCGTCAAGGCCCTGACGACGGCCAAGAGCCCCACCGAATTCCAAAGCATCTACACCAATCTCGCCAAGACCAACTTCGAATCCTTCGTTTCGGAGAGCCGCAAGCTTCAGGAACTGGCCAACAGCATCGTGACCAGCAGCTTCGCTCCGCTGAACGCCCGCGTGCAAGCCCTGTCCGGCATCTTCAAGACCGCCTGATCGCCCCGTTTCTCGGGATTGCGTACCGAAGGCCCGGTGTGCCGCCAGCATCGGGCCTTCGTGCATCTGGCGCAGAGGTTGTAGCCGTCAGGCCTCGCTTGATCTCGTCCGCCGGGCGCTTCAATGTAAAATGAACGCGGCCATCGGGAGCATCGGCTACGAGGAGATGCGATGAAGTTCACCGGCACCGCCCGTTACGTCGCCACGGAAGATTTGATGGTCGCGGTCAATGCGGCGATCACGCTCGAGCGCCCGTTGCTGATCAAGGGCGAACCGGGAACCGGCAAGACCGTCCTGGCCCAGGAGATCGCCCAGGCTCTCGATCGTCCGTTGATCGCCTGGCACATCAAATCGACCACCAAGGCGCAGCAGGGGCTTTACGAATATGACGCGGTGTCGCGCCTGCGCGATTCCCAACTGGGCGACCCCAAGGTCGGCGACATCGCCAATTACATCAGCAAAGGCAAGCTTTGGGAGGCCTTTGAAACCGCCGGGCCGCCGGTGCTGCTGATCGACGAGATCGACAAGGCCGACATCGAATTCCCCAATGATCTGCTGCTCGAACTCGACCGCATGGAATTTCATGTCTATGAGACGCGCGTCACGGTCACCGCGGTGCGCCGTCCCGTGGTGATCATCACCTCGAACAATGAAAAGGAACTGCCCGACGCCTTTCTGCGCCGCTGCTTCTTCCACTATATCCGCTTCCCCGACGCCGAGACCATGGAGCGCATCGTGCGCGTCCACTATCCCGACATTCGCGAGCGTCTGCTGGGCGAGGCGCTGCGCGTGTTCTTCGATCTGCGGGAGATTCCCGGTCTGAAGAAGCGGCCCTCGACTTCGGAACTGCTCGACTGGATCAAACTGCTGCTGGCCGAGGATCTGCCGCCCGAGGCGCTGCGGGCTAAGGACGTCAAGACCTTGCTGCCCCCGCTTTACGGCGCCCTGCTGAAGAGCGAGCAGGACGTCCATCTGCTCGAACGCCTGGCCTTTCTGGCGAGGAAGGAAGGGCGGTAATCCCCGTCTGGAATGAAAAAGGAAAAGTGGCACCGGCGTCCCTGCCGGTGTCCGCCGCTCTGTGGCGGAGTCTTTTCCACCGGCAGGGACGCCGGTGCCGCTTTTTTTTCGTCCAGGGGGCGTCGTCGCTTTGCTCCCCGCAATGTGCTTTCCTATTCCGCCGCCTTGCGCAGATATGGCGCGATATCGACCTCGTCGATCTGTTCGGGCAGCAGGAAGGCCTCGGCATACTGCCTGTAGACGCCCGAACTCAGGAAAAGCTCGAACAGCTCGGGGTCGATGTGATTGTCCTTCTTCATGAAGGACATGATCTTCACGCATTCGGAAAGCGTCTTCGGCGTCTTGTAGGGACGGTCGCGGGCGGTCAGGGCCTCGAAGATGTCGGCGATGGCCATGATGCGGGCCGGAACGCTCATCTGCTCGCGCCTCAGGCCCCTCGGATAGCCGGTGCCGTCCATCTTCTCATGATGCCCGCCGGCCCATTCGGGGACGCGCTTCAAGGTCTTGGGGAAGGGCAGGGCCTCCAGCATGATGATGGTCTGGACGATGTGATCGTTGATATGGAAGCGGTCCTCGGCGGTCAAGGTGCCGCGTCCGATCGACAGATTGTAAAGCTCGCCCAGATTGAATTTGTGGGGCGGCGGCTTGACGACGAAGCCCCAGGGGTTGTCGGGGGTCAGGGCCGGCTTGTCATGCGGAACGATATGCTCGGCCTTGTCCGCCAGGAGATGTTCGATCACCGGCAGCGCCGTCGGCTCCGTGGGCTTGCGGCGCGCCTCCTCCCAGGACAGGCCGATGCCGTCGTCGAGCGTGCGTTGCCAGGTGACGGCGGCGATCCTCTTCAGCCGCTCGATCTTTTCCGGGGCCATGAATTCGCCGCCGACATTGCATTCGGCGACGAAGGCGTAGTCGGCGTCGAGTTCGGCCAGCCGGCGGTCCCGTTCGGCGGTCAGGGCCGGCCCGTCGCCTCCCGCCGCGACGGCCTTCAGGCAGGCGATTTCGACATCGCGCTTGACCACCTCGAAGCGCGTGCGGATCTCATGGATGCGGTTGGAGAGGGTTTCCAGCTTGGTGGCCTTGTCGACCACATATTCCGGCGTCGTCACCTTGCCGCAGTCGTGCAGCCCGCCGGCTACCTCCAGCTCGTACCATTCGTCGTCGGACAGATGGAAATCGGCGAAGGGACCGTCGGTCGCCGCCGCGGCGGCCCGCGTCAGCATATTGGTCAACTCGGGGACGCGGCGGCAATGCCCGCCGGTATAGGCCGACTTCGCGTCGATGGCGTTGGCGATCACCTGGATGAAGGCCTTGAACAGATTCTTCTGCGCTTCGAGCAGCATCTGATTATCGAGCGCCACCGCCGCCTGGCTGGCCAGGGCTTCGATCAAGGGCGTGTTTTCCGACGAAAAGGCGATGGTCCTTCCCGACGGATCGCGTGCGTTGATCAATTGCAGCACGCCGACCACGTCGCCGTCGTGATTCTTCAAGGGAACCGTGAGAAAAGAGGTCGAACGATAGCCGTTCTTGGCGTCGAAGGCCTTGGTCCCGGTGAAATCGAACTTATCGGAATCGTAGGCGTCGGCGATATTGACCGTGCTGCCGGAAAGGGCGGCATGGCTGGAGACGTTCTTATGGTTCGGTTCGCCCGCATCGTCGAACAGCCGGACCGGCGGGAACGGAACGGGATGTCCCGTGGTGCCACCCAGGGCGATGCCCAGGCTGTCGGTCCGCACGATTTCGAAGCGCAATTCGCGGCCCGACTCGGTTGTCAGATAGAGGGTCCCGCCATCCGAATTGGTGAGTTCCTTGGCCCCCACCAGAATCATTTCCATCAGCCGGTTGTGATTGCGTTCGGCCGACAGGGCGATGCCGAGCTCGATCAGACGCCGATACCGGATGTCCCGTGAATCGGCGTCCCGTCCCGTCTCCAGCGAGGTCATTGCGTTCCCCCTTCCAGACGCCATGGTCGCAGCAAGTTATCTCGTAATTAGGAACCGCCGCGCGGAATTCCAAGGCATCCCTTGACGACGGCGCCCATTGGCCCTCCAATGGTCTCCCCCCGAAGCCGTTAGTCGACAATCATGCCTTATTCCTCATTGCGTGACTTCCTTGCCCGTCTCGAAAAGGACGGCCGCCTGGTGCGCGTCGCCGAGCCGGTGTCGCCGGCGCTGGAAATCACCGAGATCCAGACCCGTCTGCTGGCGGAAGGGGGCCCGGCCGTTCTTTTCGAGAATGTGGTCGGCGCCGACGGGCGGCGTTATGACATGCCGGTGCTGGTCAATCTGTTCGGGACCGTCGAGCGGGTGGCCTGGGGAATGGACCGCGAGCCGCATCAACTGCGCGAGATCGGCGAGACCCTGGCTTTTCTGAAGCAGCCCGAGCCGCCCGGCGGCTGGCGCGACGCCGTCGAAATGTTCCCCCTGCTGCGGACCGTCATGGCCATGCGCCCGAAGACGGTGGGATCGGCGCCCTGCCAGGAGGTGGTGCTGACCGGCGACCAGATCGATCTGGCCCGTCTGCCGATCCAGACCTGCTGGCCCGGCGAGCCGGCGCCGCTGATCACCTGGCCCCTGGTGGTCACCCAGGGACCGCGCGCCGCCGGGGCCGGCGCCGACCGTCGCGACGCCTACAATCTCGGCATCTACCGCATGCAGGTGACCGGGCCGAACACCACCCTGATGCGCTGGTTGCGCCATCGCGGCGGCGCCCAGCATCATCAGCGCTGGGGACGGGAAAAGGCGGAGCCCTTTCCCGCCGCCGTGGTCATCGGGGCCGATCCGGGAACCATTCTGGCGGCGGTGACGCCGGTGCCGGACACCCTGTCGGAATATCAGTTCGCCGGGCTGCTGCGTGGGCGCAAGGTCGAACTGGTCGACTGCAAGACCGTTCCGCTGAAGGTCCCGTCCCAAGCCGAAATCGTCCTGGAAGGCCATGTGTCGCTGACCGATTACGGCGACGAAGGACCTTATGGCGACCATACGGGTTATTATAATGCGATCGAGCCTTTCCCGGTGTTCACCATTTCGGCCATCACCATGCGCAAGGACCCCATCTATCTGTCGACCTTCACCGGCCGGCCGCCGGACGAACCCTCGGTGCTGGGCGAGGCGCTGAACGAGGTGTTCATTCCCCTGCTGGTCCAGCAGTTCCCTGAAATCGTCGATTTCTGGCTGCCGCCGGAGGGCTGTTCCTATCGGATCGCCGTGGTTTCCATCAAGAAGTCCTATCCCGGTCACGCCCGGCGGGTAATGATGGGGGTGTGGTCCTTCCTGCGGCAGTTCATATATACCAAATTCGTCATCGTCGTGGACGACGACATCGACGCGCGCGACTGGAAGGATGTCATGTGGGCCGTTTCGACGCGCATGGATCCGGCCCGCGATATCATGGTGGTGGAAAAGACGCCCATCGATTATCTGGATTTTGCGTCGCCGGAGTCGGGACTTGGTGGCAAACTCGGGATGGACGCCACCAACAAGATGCCGCCCGAGACCCATCGGGACTGGGGGCGCAAGATCCGGATGGACGAGGCGGTGGTCGAGGAGGTCAGCCGTAAATGGGCCCGGTACGGTTTGCCGGGAAGCGGCCGCCCGATCTGGAAGTAGCTGGGTTCCACTCATATCACCGACATTTCGTATAGGAAGGAGCCAAAAATGGTCGCCGAGGATGCTCTCAGCCTGTTGACCGATCTCATCGCCAAGGCCAAGACGGTGGGCGCCGATGCCGCCGACGCCCTCTTGGTCGACCAGGCCTCGCTGTCGGTGGCCTATCGGCTTGGCCGGCCGGAAAAGGTCGAGCGCTCGGAATCCGGCGATGTCGGCCTTCGGGTTTTCATCGGCAAGCGCCAGGCCCTGGTGTCCTCGTCCGACCGCAGCCGGCCGGCGCTCGACGAACTGGTCGAACGCGCCGTGGCGATGGCGCGAACGGTTCCCGAAGATCCCTTCTGCGGCTTGGCCGAACCGTCGCAACTGGCCCGCGACCTGCCCGCTCTCGACATCTGCGATCCCGTCGAGCCGCTGCCCGGCGTCCTGGTCGATTGGGCGCAGCGCGCCGAGGATTCGGCCCGCGCCGTGCCCGGCGTCACCAATTCCGAAGGGGCGGAAGCCGGGTGGGGCCGCTCCTTCGTCGCCCTGGCCGGGTCCAACGGCCTGGCGCACAGCTACAGCGTCAGCAGCGTGCAGGTTTCCGCCGCCGTGCTGGCCGGCGACGCGACGGGCGGCATGGAGCGCGATTACGATTATTCCTCGGCCGTCTATGCCGGCGATCTTCGCACGCCGGAGGACATCGGCCATGGGGCCGGCCATCGCGCCGTCCGCCGCCTGGGGGCGCGGAAGGTCAAGACGGCCCGGGTCCCGGTGATTTTCGACCCGCGGGTGTCGCGCGGCTTCCTCGGCCATTTGTCCGGAGCGATCAATGGTGGAGCCATTGCGCGCGGCACCAGCTTTCTGAAGGACAGTCTCGGCCAGCGCATCCTTCCGGCCGATGTGACGGTCATCGACGATCCGCATCGTCAAAGGGGGCTGCGCTCCAAGCCCTGCGACGGAGAGGGGGTGGCCAATCGCCGCCGCGCCGTCGTCGAGGACGGGGTGCTGACCACCTGGCTGCTCGATCTGCGTTCGGCCCGGCAGCTCGGTCTGGAGACCACCGGTCACGCCTCCCGCGGCGTCGGCTCGCCGCCCTCGCCGTCGGTGACCAATCTGTGGCTGGAGCCCGGGGCCATCACGCCGGACGAGATGGTTTCGGACATCGCCGACGGCTTCTATGTGACCGAACTGTTCGGCATGGGGGTCAATGGCGTGACCGGCGACTATTCGCGCGGCGCCGCCGGCTTCTGGATTTCGGGCGGCGAGATCGTCTATCCGGTCAGCGAGGTGACCGTGGCCGGCAATCTCAAGGACATGTTCCTGCATCTGACGCCGGCCAACGATCTGGTCTTCCGCTACGGCATGGATGCGCCGACTCTGCGGATCGACGGAATGACCGTGGCCGGGGCGTGATGGTCAGGGAACGACCAGGTCCAGGGTGGTCTCGGCGACGTCGATTTCCACCGGCAAGGCGGCGATGATATCGCCGTCGCCCTGGACGGGCAGCCCCTTCTGGCCTTCGATCCGGATCAGGCGGCCCGACAGGATGCGGACGTCGGGCAAGGCCGACAGCCGGCCCAGCACCAGCGCCGCTCCGTAGCGCAGCACATGCGCCCAGCCGCCCCGTTCGAGCAGGCAGACTTCGAAGGCCGGCGTTCCGAGGCTGGCCTCGGGGGCGGCGACGAAGGGGCCGCCGTAGTGACGGCCGTTGCAGACCACCACCGAGCGCGCGTCGAACGGCCGTCCGTCGATCGTAACGTGGCAGGGGGGGAAACCGTAGCGGAGCGCCTGGACCAGCATTTCCAGCACATAGGCGATTTTGCCGGTATGGCGTTTCAAGGCCAGATCGACATTGGCCACCACATGGGCGTCGAAGCCGACGCCGGCCATCATGATGAAATGGCGCCCGTTGGCCCTGCCCAGGTGAACGCGTTGCCGGGGGCCTCCGGTGATCGCCCGGGCGACGGCGGCCGGCGGGCCGCGCAAGCCGATTTCCTGAGCCAGGACATTGGCGGTGCCCAAGGGAATGATGGCCAGCGGCGGGATCGGGCCGGCGGCCCTGATCAGGCCATTGGCCACTTCATTGATGGTGCCGTCGCCGCCGGCGGCGACGACCGCGTCGTAATCCTTGGCCGACAGGCCGACCGCGGTGGCTTCGGCGTCACCGGGATGGGTCGTTTCATGCAGCGTGAGAACGCAGCCGAGAACCTCGAGCGCATGCAGGGTCGCCTTCAGCCGACGGCGGCGCCACTGGCCGGCGGAAGGATTGTAGATCACCAGGATGCGCCGCCGGCTTGTCCCGTCCGCCGATCCGGCTTGGGCTGAGGTCATATGCATAGGCCCCGTCTATACCTGCGGCCGGGTCAATGCCCGCATGAAACTTACATGACAATATTGGGGCTGTTTTGTGAAATTGCAAGTCTATACCCACCATGTTTATGTACAGGTGGTGGTGCGACACACTATAAGAAGATTCCAGAGCACCAAGACGACAGTGAATGAATGTGGATGGCGATGACGGTGATTTCCGGCGTGCAGAATTACCGCGCGATCTGGATCTCCGACGTGCATTTGGGCACACGGGGCTGCAAGGCCGAATTTCTCCTCGATTTTCTGAAAAATACCGAATCCGACTATCTCTATCTGGTCGGCGACATGATCGACGGATGGCGGCTCAGACGCTCCTGGTATTGGCCGCAAGCGCACAACGACGTCGTGCAGAAGCTGCTGCGCAAGGCCCGCAAGGGCACCAAGGTCTTCTTCATTCCGGGCAACCATGACGAGTTCGCCCGGGGTTATCTGGATTTCAGCTTCGGCGAAGTGGTGGTGCTGAACGAAACCATCCACCAGACGGCCGACGGCCGGCGTTTCCTGATCATGCACGGCGACCAGTTCGACGGGGTGGTCAAATATGCCAAATGGCTGGCGCACCTGGGCGACCACGCCTACACCATCGCCTTGGCCTTGAACCATTGGTTCAACTGGGCGCGCCGCAACCTCGGCTACGACTATTGGTCCCTGTCGGCCTATCTCAAGCACAAGGTCAAGAACGCCGTGCAGTTCATCGCCAAATTCGAAGAGGCGATGACCGACGTGGCGCGCCATCGCGGCGTCGACGGCGTGATCTGCGGACATATCCACCATGCCGAACTGCGGCAGTTCGGCGAGGTCTGCTATGCCAATGACGGCGATTGGGTCGAAAGCTGCACGGCGCTGGTCGAACATTTCGACGGCCGGCTGGAAATCCTCCGCTGGGCCGAATCCCGCCAACTGTCGCTGTTCGACGAGCATTTGGCGATGTCCTCCTGAAGCTCTCAAGTTTGGATCCCTCATGCGAATTCTGGTCGTGACCGATGCGTGGTATCCACAGATCAACGGCGTCGTCCGCACCTTGGGAACGCTGCGCGACGAATTGTCGCGGATTGGTCACGAGACGGTGTTCGTGACGCCCGACCAATTCCGCTCCCTGCCTTGTCCGACCTATCCCGAGATCCGTCTTTCCCTTCGGCCGGGCCGGCGCATGGCGCGGACCATCGAGGCCAATCAGCCTTGCGCCATTCATATCGCCACCGAAGGTCCGCTGGGGTGGGCGGCCAGACGCTATTGCCTGAAGCGGCGGGTGCCCTTCACGACGGCCTATCACACCAAATTTCCCGAATATATCCGGGCTCGCTTTCGCGTTCCGCTGCGCCTCAGCTACAAGGTGATGCGGCGGTTCCATGCGCCGGCGGCGACCATCATGGTGGCCACCCAGACCATTCAAAGCGAACTGGAGGACCGGGGGTTCCAGCGGATCAGGCGTTGGTCGCGCGGGGTCGACACCACCTTGTTCCGCCCGCGAAGCCGGGATGAACTGCAGGCCCTGGTGCCGCAACTGCTGAGCCTGCCGAAACCGATCTTTCTTTATGTCGGCCGCGTCGCCATCGAGAAAAACATCGGGGCCTTTCTGGCCGCCGATCTGTCCGGCACCAAGGTGGTGGTCGGCGATGGTCCGCAGATCGAGGATCTGCGGCGCAAGCATCCCGATGTGCTGTTCACCGGCGCCAAGCAGGGCGAAGACCTGGCCGCCCATTATTCCGCCGCCTCGGTCTTCGTCTTTCCCAGCCGGACCGACACCTTCGGTCTGGTGCTGCTGGAGGCCCTGGCTTCGGGCATCCCGGTCGCCGCCTATCCGGTGCCCGGCCCGCTCGACGTCATCGGCGATTCGCCGGCCGGCGTCCTCGACGAGGATCTGGCCACGGCGGCCCGGGCGGCGCAGGCCATTCCGGCCGAGGTCTGCCGGGCCCACGCCCTGGCTTTTTCGTGGGAAGCCTGCACCCACCAATTCCTCGACAATCTCTGCCCCTTCGATCCCCTCGACCTCGGCGGCGGCCCTCCGCGGCCATCGGCCGAGGCATAAGCGGCGGGACCCGCCGTCACCTTTTCGCCAGAGGCGGGGCGGGTTCGGCGTCCGACGCCGTCGTCGCCGCTCTGCTCGGGCCGGTGGATCCCCGGATGACCAGGCGAACTTCCGGCTGCGGCTGGCGCAGGTGAATCCGCTGCCCCGGCTCGGCGACGATGAAGTCGGCGGCAAGCCGTCCCATCTCCTTGGCCGGCACTTCGAGCGTGCTGAGTTCGGGCGTGGTGAGGCCGGCCAGTTCATGATTGTCGAAGCCGAGAACGGAGACGTCGCCGGGCACCGCGATGCCCGCCGCGTTGCAGTATTTGAGCGCTCCGGCGGCGAGAATGTCGCTTCCGCAGAAGACCGCCGTGACATGCGGAACCGTCTCGAAAAGGGTCTGCATGCCGGCCCGGCCCTCTTCGATCCGGTATGGCAATTCGATCACGGAAATCGCCGCGCGGGCGACGCCCAGTCCCGCCAGGGTCTCGGTGAATCCCTTCACGCGGGCGGTCGCGCGGTCGTTGTTGTCCGTGATGCCGGCCAGCATTCCCAGCCGCCGATGGCCGAGGTCGAAAAGAAATTTCGCGGCGATCACCCCGGCCTGGTAATTGTCGAACCCGACGGCGGCTCCCTTGGGCCCGTGCTGGTTGGTGTGGGTGAACACATAAGGGATGTTGTGCCGCTCGAGCAGCTTTATCGCCTCGGCCCGGTGAATGGCGCCCACCAGGACGACGGCCTCGGCGCCGCGTTCGACGAACAGTCTTATCTGTTCCAGCTCGACATCGATGTCATACAGGGACGTGCTCAGGATCAGGGATATGTCGCGTTCCGACAGCCGGGCTTGCAGGGACTCGATCATCGCCGCGTAGATGGCGTGGTCCAGCGTCGGGATGATCGCTCCGGCCAGGCGGCTTTTCGTCGAGCGAAGGCTTTTGGCGGAACCGTTCGGCACATAGGCGAGGTCCGCCGCCGCGCGAAGAACCCGATCCCGGATGTCCGGCGCGACGGTCCGATTGCCGTTGAGCACGCGCGACACCGTGGCGGCGGAACACTGCGCCCGTAGTGCGACGTCGAGCAGCTTGGTCGGGCCGGAATTCGTCTTCGCCATATCGTTCCTTTCAAGGGGACGGGTCGCCGCGGCACCATGCCTCGGAAAAGGATTTCCCGCCCATGTCCCCTGTGCGGAACGCCCCGACTCAAGGCGCCGGACCAGGGTGGCGGCATGCCGTCCGATGGGCCCGGCCGTCAGCAAAAAAGATTTCCTATGCGACTCCGCCGCCGGTTGCAACTGTCATCTTGACAGTCTCTGAGAAAATATGAGAAAACGATTTCTCAGCAAGCTCGTAAATAAGGAGCGCGATCCGGAGGAGACGGATGCCAATCGGATAAGTCAATGCAACGTTAGAAACGTCGTCGTTCGGCGATAAAGTCGACGTAGCGTGATCGTTTTCTCAAAGTAAAAGAGAAAATAACGAGATATATTTTGCCTTGTCTGAAGATATCGGAAATATGCAATGAAACATCGAGCGATTATATCGGTCTTGTTCTCATCACTATTCCTTTGGTCGGCCGTATGACGTTGATGCGAAAACCATGACCAGCAGAGGATGGTGGAAATGCGAATTGTAACGGCGGACGTGGCGGCAAGCCTGGTGCGGGACGGAGACACCCTGCTGATCGGCGGATCGGGGTCGGGGCATGCCGTGCCGGAGGCGCTGCTGGCGGCGGTGGAGCGCCGATTCCTCGAAAGCGGCCAACCGCGGCAGCTGACCACCGTCCATCCGGTGGGGCTGGGCGACAAGGCCGATCTCGGCGCCGCCCATCTCGCCCACAAGGGACTTCTGAAGCGGGTGGTCTGCGGCGCGCTCGTCGATTCGCCGCGCCTTGGCGAGATGGCGGCCGGGAACGACGTGGAAGCCTATACCCTGCCGCAGGGCGTGTTGTCGCAACTGACCCGCGAGATGGCGGCGGGGCGGCCGGGACTGATCACCCACGTCGGATTGCACACCTTCGTCGATCCGCGGCTGGGCGGCGGCCGGCAGAGCCGGACATGCCAAGAGGACCTGGTCTCGGTGATCGAACTGGCCGGCCGGGAGTGGCTGTTCTACAAGCCGTTCGCGGCCGACGTCGCCTTCCTGCGCGGCACGACCGCCGACGAGGACGGCAATATCTCGATGGAGCAGGAGGCGGTGTTCGGCGAGATGCTGTCGATGGCGCAGGCGACCCGGCGCAACAGGGGACTTGTCGTGGTCCAGGTGAAAAGAATAGCGCGCCGGGGCACCCTGCCCGGCAAGCTCGTCAAGATTCCGGGCATGCTGGTCGATCTGGTGGTGGTCGAGCCCAATCAGATGCAGACCTACCATACGGCCGAGGACCCGGCTTATTCGGGCGAATTGCGCATTCCGCTGGACGACTTTCCGCCGTTTCCCCTGAGCGATCGGAAGATCGTGGCGCGCCGCTGCGCCATGGAACTGCGGACCGGCGCCGTCTGCAATGTCGGGGCGGGGATCTGCACGGGGATCGGTCAGGTCGGCGCCGAAGAGGACATTCTGGACAGGATCGTCTTGACGAACGAGCAGGGGCTGATCGGCGGCGCCCCGGCCGGCGCCGGCGGCTACGATGCCGGGGCCGCCCGCAATTACTGGGCGATGGTCGACCAGCCCTATCAGTTCGATTTCTACGACGGCGGCGGGATCGACATCGCCTTTCTGTCGGCCGCCGAAATCGATCCTCAGGGCAGCGTCAACGTCAGCCGCTTCGGCGACCGCATCGTCGGTCCGGGGGGCTTCATCAACATCAGCCAGAATACCAAGACGATGGTGTTCGGCGGCACCTTCACCACGGGCGGCCTCAAGGTCGCCTGCCCGGACGGCCGCTTGAAGATCCTTCGCGAGGGAAGCCACCGCAAGTTCGTCCAGCATTTGCAGCAGCTTTGCTACAACGGTCCCTTCGCCCGCCAGCATGGCCTGACCGCCTTGTTCGTCACGGAGCGCGCCGTCCTCCGCACCGTGCCGGAGGGGCTGGAAGTGATCGAGATCGCGCCGGGCGTGGAATTGGAGGGCGATATCCTGGCGCAGATGGATTTTCGGCCGAAAATCTCCGGGCAATTGCGCCGGATGGATGCGCGCCTGTTCCGCCCCGAACCGATGAATCTGAAGGACGACATGGCGGGACAGGCGTGGCCGAAACATCCCAGGGTGGCGGCGCTCGGTTCGGTGCCGGCGCCTCTCTAAAGGCCGTCGGGCTTCGTTTCAACGAAAAATGACGTCAAGAGGAGATGAGTGAGATGGCTCGTTCAGGTCTGGACTTCGTGGAGGTCGGCTCGGAGTTTACGTTCGCCAAGACCGTCGGCGAGACCGACATCGTCTTGTTCGCCGGCATCACCGGCGACTTCGGCGATAACCATATCAACGATCAATATGTGCGGGAGAAATCGAATCTGGGCGGGCGGATCGCCCATGGGGCGCTGATGGTCGGCTATATGTCCGCCGCCTCGACCCTCAGCATCGCCCATATCATTCATCAGCCGGATCTGACGGATTTTCCGGTTTCGGCCGGTTACGACAAGGTTCGTTTCATCCGCCCGGTGCTGCTCGGCGATACGATCACGGTCCATTACGTCATCAAGTCGATCGATCGGCAGCGCGGACGGGACGTCGCCAAGGTCGAGATCGTCAACCAGCGCGGCGAATTGGTCGCCGTGGCCGATCACATCATGTGCTGGGCGAAGAAACTCTCGAGCGGCGACCCATAAGGAACGAGCCGCCCCACCCCCTTGTGGGGAGGGGTTGGGGGTGGGGAAGGATGGGGCGTGCCGCTCTTGCTCCGAAGATGCGGATCGTTTTTTGGGTCTTGCGAAACGCGGTGATAATAAAAATATCAAAGCTCAAATGGAGGATATGTTCATGAGTGAAATTACCAGCTCCCGGCGCGACTTCCTTAAGATGGCCGCGCTCGCGGCAGGGACCTTGTGTGCGCCGAATCTGGCGTCGGCTCAGGCGAGCCAGCCGATTCGCTTACGAGTTTCTTCCAGTCTTTCGACAGACGACTATTCCGAGCATTATTTCTGGTTCAGGCGTTTCGCCGACAATCTGAAGACGGCGGTCGGCGATCAAATCCAGCTCGACTATTTCCCCAACGGCCAACTCGGCAAGGAAAACGACGTCGTCCAATTGGTCAAGGTCGGATCCGTCGACATCATGGTCAGCGGTTCCTCCTATTGGGCGTCGGCCGTGCCCGAGGTCGGCATGCTCGACATGGGCTATCTGTTCGACAGTTACGACCATGTCCAGAAACAACTGACCGGCAATGTCGGCCAGACGTTGTCGAAGCTGGTTTTCGACCGCACGAAGGTGACGATCCTCGGGTGGTCGTCGCTGTTCGGGGCCCGCAATATCTATGCGAAGAAACCCATCGCCTCGCTGGCCGATATCCAGGGCCTCAAGATGCGCGTGCTGCCGGTGCCGATCTTCCTGCAGTCCATCGAGGCGATCGGCGCCATTCCCACTCCCATCTCGATGAACGAACTTTATACCTCCCTGCAGACCGGCATCGTCGACGCGCTGGAGCAGAACGCCGGGACCGTGCTCGGCATGAAGTTCTTCGAGGTGACGAAAAACTGCTATCTGTCCGAGCATATGTTCACGCCGATGTCGATCGCGGCCAGCGCGCGAGCCATGTCGAAGGTCCCCCCCAGCCTGATGCCGGCCTTCCGCAAGGCGGCGGACGAGGCCTGCGCCTACCAGTTCGCCCAGACGCCGGACAAGGTCAGGCAGGCGACGGACGAATTGGTCAAGCGCGGCGTGACCTTCACGGCGATGTCGGCCGGCGATCGGACGACGGCGCGCCAGGCGGTCCTTCACAAGGTATGGCAGCCCTTCATCGAAAAATATCCACTGACCAAGCCGCTGGTCTCCGAGATCGACAGCAGCCGGGCTTGACGGCGGTCTTCGTCCCGGTGCCGAAGCGTCAGGCGGCACCGGACGATCCGCCGTCGGGATTCCGCCGCCGGGCACCGCCGCCGAGACGCGCCGGGCCCGGTGCATTCTTCGACCGACGAGGCGCTCACAAATGGATGCTCAGACCTCTTCAGTTCCCGAAATCGTATCCGCTCCGCCCGCCGGCGCGATGCGGCCGCTGGCGATCTTCCTGCGGGTGATCGAGCATATTGCCGCCGCCGTGCTCGCCATCGACGTGGTCATCGTCTTCATTTCGGTGATCTACCGGTATTTTCTGCACAATCCCATCGAATGGACCGAGGAAATCGCCAGCGCCTTGATGGGGGTGTTGATCTTTCTCGGCGCGGCCACCGTGCTCGGACGCCGCCAGCACATGGGGATCACCACATTTCGCCAGATGTTCCCCGCCGCCTGGCAGGGCGTCATGGAGCGAATGGCGGCCTGGGTCGTGCTGGGCGTCAGCGGCGTCATGCTGGCCTCCTCCTGCCAGCTCCTCATCGATTCGGCCGACCAGACGACGCCGCTCGGCTTGCCCGGGTGGATTTTCGTCTGGCCGGCCATCATCGGCGGCGTCGGCATGGTGGTCTTTGCCGTGGCCAATGTTTTCACCGCTCCGTCGAAGTGCGTCTGGACCGCTTTCGCCTTCTGCGCCGTCGTCGTGGGCGCCGTCGCCGGATGGAATTCCTGGGCGGATCCGGCCTCCCAGATCGCCCCGATCTTCCTGCTCGTCGGCGGCTTCTTCCTGTGCCTGGCGCTGGGAGTGCCGATCGCCTTCACCGTGGCCTTCTCGGCGATGGTCTATTTCATCGCCGACAGTTCGGTGACGATCATGATCTTTTCGCAGCAGGTGGTGGCCGGCGGCGGCTATTTCGTCCTGCTGGCCATTCCGTTCTTCATTCTCGCCGGCCTGGCCATGGAAGCCAACGGCATGTCGACCCGCCTGTTCGAACTGCTGCTGCGCATGCTGGGAAATCTGCGCGGCGGCCTCAATCTCATCGTCATCGTGGCGACGATGATCTTCTCCGGTATTTCCGGTTCGAAGCTGGCCGATGTCGCGGCCGTCGGCGGCATCGTCATTCCGGTGGTCCGCCGCACCCGGCAAAGCCCGGAGCACGCCGCCGGCCTGCTGGCCTGCACGGCGGTGATGGCAGAGGCCATACCGCCGTGCGTCAATCTGATCGTGCTGGGATTCGTCGCCAATATTTCGATCGGCGGCCTGTTCATGGCGGGCATCGTACCGGCGGTCTTCCTGGCGATCGGCCTTGGCACGGTGGCCGTGATCGGCGGCCAGCGCGTCGACGTCAAGGACGCCTTCCCGCACCGGACGCCGCTCCCGCGGCTCATCGGCGGCGCCCTGATCGCCTTCGTCATGGTGTTCATGATCGGTCGCGGCGTCGTCGCCGGCGTGGCGACCTCGACGGAAATTTCCGCCTTCGCCGTGGTCTATGCCTTCGTCGTCGGCGGCCTCGCCTTCCGCGAGCTGACCCCGAAGCTGGTCGTCGATCTTTTCGTCCGCTCGGCCTCGATCGCCGGCAGCATCCTGTTCATCGTGGCGACGGCTTCGGCCTTGTCCTTCGCCCTGACGATCGAGCAGATTCCGAGATATCTGTCGGAATCGATGACGGCGCTGGGGCACGATTACGGCGTCCATGCCTTCGTCATCGTCACCGTCGTCATCACGATCTTCTTCGGGGCCATCCTGGAAGGCGCCCCGGCTCTCATCATTTTTGGTCCGCTGTTCGTTCCCATCGCGCAGGCCCTGGGGATCCCTTCGTTCCAATTCGGCGTCATCATGGTGCTGTCGATGGGGTTCGGCATGTTCGCCCCGCCGGTCGGCATGGGCCTGTTCGCCACCTGCGCGGTCAGCCAGACGAGGATCGAGGACGTCTCGCGGGCCATGATCAAATATTTGTGCGTCCTCGCGGCGGGCATCCTCGTTCTGATCTTCGTGCCGCAAATCTCCCTGTGGCTGCCGTCTCGCCTGGGATTCCAATAACGGCGGCCACACGGCCGGTCCGCGTTTCCGTCCGGCCGCCGAACAGGGAAGGGATGGCCGGCGCCGGAGCTGTCTGCTACCTTCTCCCGGTCCCATCATCTTGGCGGACCCATCATGCGCACCCTGACCTCCCTGCCGGCCTGGCAGGCCCTCGTCCGACATTTCGAGACGGCCCGAACGCTCCGGATGCAGGATCTGTTCGCCGCCGATACGGGACGTTTCGAACGGTTTTCGCTGCGTCTCGACGATCTGCTGCTCGATTTCTCGAAGAATCGCATCACCGCCGAGACCCTCGATCTGCTGGTGCGCCTGGCCGGCGAAGCCGGTGTCGAGGACCGCCGGCAGGCGATGTTCGACGGCGAGCGGATCAATTCCACGGAAAATCGCGCCGTGCTGCATGTGGCGCTGCGCAATCGCGCCGGTCGGCCGATCACGATCGACGGCACCGATGTGATGCCCGACGTGCGCCGCGTCCTGGATCAGATGCGCGTCTTCTCGAACGCCGTGCGGAGCGGGGCCTGGCGCGGGGCCGGCGGCCAGCCGATCAGCGATGTCGTCAACATCGGAATCGGCGGCTCCGATCTCGGGCCGGTGATGGTGACCGAAGCCCTGAAGCCCTTCGCGCAGGAGGGACTGAACAGCCACTTCGTCTCCAATGTCGACGCCAGTCACATTCACCAGGTGCTGACGCGCTGCCGGCCGGAAACGACCTTGTTCATCGTCGCCTCGAAGACCTTCACCACGCAGGAAACCCTGGCCAACGCGCAAACGGCGCGGGCCTGGACGGTGGCCGGCCTGGGCGAGGATGCGGTGGCCAGGCATTTCGTCGCGCTGTCGACCAACCGCGACGCCGTCGCCGCCTTCGGCATCGACACCGACAATATGTTCGCCTTCTGGGACTGGGTCGGCGGGCGTTATTCGCTGTGGTCGGCCATCGGCCTGTCGATCGCCATCGCCATCGGTTTCGAGCGCTTCGAGGAACTGCTGGCCGGCGCTTTCGATATGGACGAGCATTTCCGCACGGCGCCCCTGGCCGCCAATATGCCGGTGATCCTCGCCCTGCTGGGTGTCTGGTATATCGATTTCTTCGGCGCCACGACGCATGCCGTGCTGCCCTACGACCAATATCTGCATCGCTTTCCGGCCTATCTGCAGCAGGCCGACATGGAAAGCAACGGCAAGAGCGTGACGCGGGAAGGCCTGGCGGTCGATTATCAGACCGGGCCGGTCCTGTTCGGCGAGGCCGGGACCAACGGACAGCATGCCTTCTATCAACTGATCCATCAGGGAACGCGGCTGGTGCCGGCCGATTTCCTGGCGGCGGCGCGCAGCCGGAATCCCATCGGCGACCACCAGCGTTTGCTGCTGTCCAACTTCTTCGCCCAGACCGAAGCCCTGATGGCCGGAAAATCGGCCGATGCGGTGCGGAAGGAACTGAGCGCCCAAGGCCTTTCGGGCCAAGCGCTGGAGGCGGCCATTCCGCACCGGGTGTTTTCCGGAAACCGGCCGACCAATTCCCTGCTTTACGGCGAACTCACGCCCCGCACGCTGGGCCGCCTGATCGCCCTTTACGAACACAAGATCTTCGTGCAAGGCGTGATCTGGCAGATCAACAGCTTCGACCAGTGGGGCGTCGAACTGGGCAAGCAATTGGCCAAGGTCATCTTGCCGGAACTGGCCGGGCCGCAGGCGGTCGCCACCCATGACAGCTCGACCAACGGTCTGATCGGGCATTACAAGGCGCTGCGGTGAAGCCGATGTCCATTCGCCTTCTTCCCTCCAATCTCGTCAATCAGATCGCCGCCGGCGAAGTGGTCGAGCGGCCGGCCTCGGCGGTCAAGGAACTGGTGGAAAACGCCATCGATGCCGGAGCGTCGCGCATCGATGTGGTGATGGCCGAAGGCGGACAAGCCCTGATCGCGGTGACCGACGACGGTTGCGGCATGACGGCCGACGAGATCAGCCTGGCGCTGGAACGGCATGCCACCTCCAAGCTGCCCGACGACGATCTCGCCCACATCCGGCATATGGGGTTCCGCGGCGAGGCCTTGCCCTCCATCGGCTCGGTGGCCAGGTTGCGCCTGACCAGCCGTCCGAAAGGGGCCGACGCCGCCTGGACCGTGCTGGTCGAAGGCGGCGCCAAGGGGGAGCCCGAGCCGGCCGCCCATCCGCCGGGAACCCGCGTCGAAGTGCGGGACCTGTTCTTCGCCACGCCGGCCCGCCTCAAATTTCTCAAGCATCCGCGCACCGAAATGATCCATGCCCGCGAGGTGCTGGAGCGTCTGGCGATGGCCCATCCGCGCCTTTCCTTCAGTCTGGCCGACGAGACGCGGTCGATCCTGAAGCTGCCGGCCTGCGGCGGCGACGACGAGACGGCGCGGCTGGAACGCCTGATCGCCGTGCTGGGGCGCGATTTCGGTCCGGCTTCCCTGGAGGTCGTGGCCGACCGCGAAGGGATCCGCCTGTCGGGACGAATCGGCCTGCCCACCTTCAACAAGGCGACCTCGGCGGCGCAATATCTGTTCGTCAACGGCCGGCCGGTCCGCGACCGCCTGTTGGCGGGCGCGGTGCGCGCCGCCTATCAGGACGTGCTGGCCCATGACCGCCATGCGGTGGTCTCGCTGTTTCTCGATCTGCCGCCCGATGCGGTGGACGTCAATGTGCATCCGGCCAAAGCCGAGGTGCGGTTTCGCGACCAGGGGATGGTGCGCGGACTGATCGTCGGGGCCTTGAAGCATACGCTGGCCGGGGCCGGGCACCGGGCCGCCGGTCCCTCGGGCAATCTCGGCGCCCTGGGGGCGTTCCGGACGCCCGAGGTCCATCTGCCGGCGCACGGCGGGGGAAGCAGCCACGCCTGGCAGCCGCCTTCCAGGCCACCGCAGGGCAATTTCGATCTGGCTTCGACGGCCCAGGCGCCCCTGGGCTTTTCCGACATCGCTCCCGAGGGGCGGCCCTTCGTGCCCGGCCCGGCCGACGATCCGGCGGTTTCCTATCCGCTGGGGGTGGCCCGCGGGCAGGTCCACGATACCTATGTCATCGCCCAGACGACGGATGGCCTGGTCATCGTCGATCAGCATGCGGCGCATGAGCGGCTGGTCTATGAGCGGATGAAGGACGCCATCGCGGCGGGCGGCATCGCCCGCCAGGGACTGCTGATTCCCGAGGTCGTCGAAATGGAGGAGACGGCCTGCGCCCGGCTTCTGCCGCGGGCCCCCGAACTGGCCGCCTTGGGCCTGGTGCTCGATTCCTTCGGTCCCGGGGCGGTGGTGGTGCGCGAGGTCCCGGCCCTGCTCGGCGATTGCGACGTGCAAGGCCTGGTCCGCGACCTGGCCGATCAACTGGCCGAATGGGGGGAGGCGCTGGCCTTGCAGGACCGCTTGGCCCATGTCTGCGGCACCATGGCCTGCCATTCCAGCGTGCGGGCCGGCCGCAAGCTCAACGGCACGGAAATGAACGCCCTGCTGCGCCAGATGGAGGCGACGCCCAATTCCGGCCAGTGCAACCACGGGCGGCCGACCTATGTGGAACTGAAGCTGGCCGATATCGAGAAGCTGTTCGGCCGCCGGTAGTGCGTCGGTTATAGGTTCTAGGCAGGAAGCTTGAATTGCCCCGCTCCGCGTTATAGCTTTTTCCATAAAAGCTATAACGCGGAGCGGGGCAATGATCGCTTTCGGCACCTATGAGTTTGTCGCGCATCGCCAATGCTATCGGCCGCCGGTCCCCTCGTTTCCAAAATTGGATGACGTTTGGGATGCATTGAAAGCGGCCGACCTGTCTACCCAGGCATTTGACCGCGCTCTCGATGCGTTCCCGGTGCGGAACGTGGTCGGGAAGCTCTTTGCTCGCTTGGATGCGGTGCATTCATCGGGGGCTGAGGGCAGCACGACGACATTCACCGACTTGATGGAGTACCAGACGGTTTTGAAGCGTGCGCCGGACGTGGGCGATGCTCGACAGGTCGAGGCGGCAGCGGTGGCGTTTGACGATCTGGCACTTGATTCGACCGAACCAATCACCGCCATCAAGCGAATACACAAGCGCCTGTTTGAGCATTCGACCGACCAGATGAAAAAAGAACAGGCCGGGCGGCTTAAAACCTACCCGAACGGCACGATGGACCCGGATGCCGCCAATGGCATTTTTCACTATTGCGCCCCGCATTCCGTCGAAGGTGCCCTGACCGAATGGCGCGAGCTGACGCTGGGAAGCGACGGCAAGCCCGAATTGTTGCGGCAAGCTCTGTCACACTGGATGTTCGAGCACATTCATCCCATGAACGATGGTAACGGGCGTATTGGTCGTCTGCTTGTGCCTTTGCTGATGAAACAGAAGGGTGCCTTGAACAATGCTTGCGCCTTTCTTGGCGAGTCTGTTTACCACGACAAGGACATCTACATCGAAGCCTTGAAAAATGCGAGGCGGAGCGGCGACATGTTGGCTTGGTGCCGCACCTTTAGCTTCCTCGTGAACCAAACGGCCCGGAATAACCTGGAGCGGCTGCGAAAATTGGGCGAACTTTACGAGGACTGGCTGAGTCGTGCCAAACCCATCCGTTCCCACAGTGTCGCCCATCGGTTACTGCCGTGGATTCTTGTCACCCCGCGCTTTACCGTGCGAGACGCGACGGCATTCACCGCCTTGAACGGCGATAGGACAACATTTGCGGCGATCAATATCGCCATCGCTCGCCTGAGGGATATCGGCATCGTCGAGCTCGAAGGGACGGCGCGCTCCAATCGTCTCTTCGGTGCCAAGGAGGTGATGAGCCTCTTCGAAGTGGTCGGAGTTCGCGTGCCGACATGACCGAACGGCGCCTGACCCATCGCAGCGGAGCGGAGCGTTCGTAAAAAATGACGGCGTCATTGCGAGTTCCGCATCGGCCGGGCGGCCGACTCTCCTGGATGAAAATGCCGTCACTGCGAGCGTGAGCCGAAGCAGTCCAGGGTGACACGGTGCCTGCTGGATTGCCGCTTCGCTTCGCTCCTCGCAATGACGGGGAGAGGCCGGTGTGCCTCGATACGAGGACGACCGCGTCAGAACAGCGTGTCGTACAAGTCTTTCCATTCCGGATTGAGGCTCTCGATTAACGCCAGCTTGTCGGCGCGGCTGCCGGCCTTGATCTGCTTTTCGCGGGTGATCGCCGAGATCATGGTCTCGTGGACCTCGTACCAGACGAGAATCTTGCAGCCATATTGTTTCGAAAATCCGGGAGCAAGACCTTCGCGGTGTTCGTGAAAGCGCTGCAACGGCCGGCTCGTGACGCCAGTGTAGATCGTACCGTTGCGCCGGTTGGCCATGATGTAAACGCAGGGTTCCTTCACCGCGTCCCTCCTCACCGTCGATCTACCCGTCATTGCGAGGAGCGAAGCGAAGCGGCAATCCAGAGCCACAAGCTCGGCAAGACTGGATTGCTTCGTCGCAAGGGCTCCTCGCAATGACGTGGAGAGGCCGTGCCGTAAGATCAATCGTGCCCGTGCGGCTCCTCCGACAGTCCCAGCCCGAACACTTCCGACAAATCCTTCACCTGCGCCGGCGACAGGAAACGCGGGTTCAGCCCGCGCAGCAGCAGATACAGCTTCGCCGTCTCTTCCAGTTCCTCCATAGCGTACACCGCGGCCTCCAGCGAGTCCCCGGCCACCACCGGGCCGTGATTGGCCAGCAGCACCGATGAATACTTCCCCGCGAGCCCCTTGATCGCCTCCGCGACCGCGGGATCGCCTGGCCGATGATAGGGCACCAGTGCGGTGACGCC
>JAATGN010000253.1 GCA_015654615.1 Rhodospirillales bacterium | reverse complement strand
GGCGAGGTCGAGATTTCCATTCCGATGGCCGACATGAAGGACCTGCCCAAATACGAGGTTTTCGTCGGATTGCAGCTGACGCCCGAGGAACTCGCCTTCAATCGCCAGCAGAAAGGCCCACGCTGAGCGTCATCCTCGTCACGGGGCGCAAGACCGTTTCTCTTGGCAGGCAAGGCGGGGGCCGCGACGCCGGCACCACGGCGGTCGACAACCGCTTCGAATTCCGCACGCGCTTCGGCTTCTAGCGCATTGACGCGAGGGAGCCGTAATTTTTCTCCCCATCCCCCTGATGGGGAGGGGTTGGGGGGGACGGACGAACCTTCCGAATGAGGACAACCCGGACCGCGCGCGTTCGGAGGCGATAAAAAAGGAGGGCGGGCACCGTTCGGTGCTTGCCCTCCGCCGTCGGGCAGGTAAACTGATCCTTACATACAGATGATCCCCGTGGGAGAGACCGGCCGCGAGGCCGGCGCCGAAGGAGCAACCGCCCCTGGAAACTCTCAGGCAAAAGGACCGCGGGGGGATGGCTCTCTGGAAAGCAGGCGTCGGATCGGTTTCCGGCGTCTCACCGAAGATGAAAGCCGGCGGATCTCGCCGGCGAATCTTTCAGGTCTTAAGGACAGAGGGGGGCAGGCCACGTCCGATTCGGAGGTGGTGCGGCTCATCCAGGGAGGTCCTCGCGTGATTCCAGATCATGCCCATACGTCGCTTCATGCCTTGCATCTCGAACTCGGCGCCAAGATGGTGCCTTTCGCCGGCTACGACATGCCGGTGCAATATCCGGCCGGCGTGCTGGCCGAACATCAGCATACGCGGCAGGCCGCCGGGCTGTTCGACGTCTCGCACATGGGCCAGGCGGTCGTTCGCGGCGCCGACCGGGTCGCCGCCCTGGAGGCGCTGCTGCCCGGCGATCTGCAGGCCTTGGCCGAAGGCCGCATTCGCTACAGCCAATTCACCAACGATCAGGGCGGCATCAAGGACGACCTGATGGTCACCCAGGCCGGCGACCATCTGTTCCTGGTGATCAATGCCGCTTGCAAGGCCGCCGACATCGCCCATCTGAAGACGGGACTGCGCGGCGACGCCATCGTCGAGGAATTGACCGACCGGGCCCTGCTGGCCTTGCAGGGCCCCCAGGCCGCCCTGGTGCTGGAGCGGCTGGCGCCGGAGGCGGCGGCGATGCCCTTCATGAGCTGGCGTCCCCTCGACGTCGGCGGAATCGCCTGCCTGGTCAGCCGTTCCGGCTACACCGGCGAGGATGGTTTCGAGATTTCCCTGCCGTCCGGGCATGCCGAGGCCTTGGCGCGCCGCCTGCTGGCCGAACCCGAGGTGCGGCCGATCGGTCTCGGCGCCCGCGATTCGCTGCGTCTGGAAGCGGGCTTGTGCCTTTACGGTTCCGACATCGACGAGACGACGACGCCGGTCGAGGCGGCCCTGGTCTGGAGCATTTCGAAGCGGCGGCGCGAGCAGGGCGGATTTCCCGGCGCCGCGATCATCCAGCGGCAGCTGCGGGATGGTCCGGGCCGGCTGCGGGTCGGCGTCAAATCCCTCGACAAGGCGCCGGCCCGGGCCCATACGCCGATCGCCGATCCGGACGGGCGGGTGATCGGCGAGGTGACCAGCGGCGGTTTCGGTCCCTCGGTCGGCGGACCGGTGGCCATGGGTTATGTGCAAACGCCGTTCGCCCGGCCGGGAACGGAGGTCCGTCTGCTGGTTCGCGGCACGCCGCGCCCCGCCGTCGTCACCGCGATGCCTTTCGTTCCGCATCATTATCGCAAATTCTGATTGGGTTGAGGATTTCCATGAGCAAAGTCTATTTCACCGAGGAACATGAGTGGGTCAAGGTCACCGGCGCCGAAGGCGTGGTCGGGATTACCGATTATGCCCAGCATGCGCTGGGCGACGTGGTGTTCGTCGAATTGCCGGCCGTCGGCAGGCTTCTGGCCAGGGGCGGCGAGGCGGCGGTGGTCGAATCGGTCAAGGCGGCCTCGGAAGTGTTTTCGCCGGTCGGCGGCGAGGTTCTGACGGTCAATGCCGCCATCATCGAGCAGCCGGCGCTGATCAACCAATCGCCCGAGGACGCGGCGTGGTTCTTCTCGGTCCGCCTGAGCGCCCCGGAGGAACTCGACGCCTTGATGGATCGCGCCGCCTACGATGCCTTCGTCAAGGGCCTGGAGTGATCGCCGATGCGTTATCTGCCGCTCACCGAGGCCGATCGCCATGCCATGCTGAAGGTCATCGGCGCCGCCGGCGTCGATGACCTGTTCGTCGACGTGCCCGAAGCCGCCAGGCGGGACGGCCCGGTCGACCTGCCGCACCATGCCGGCGAGATGGAGGTCGAGCGCCGTCTCGCCGCCCTGGCCGAGAAGAATCTGTCGGCCGGGCGCGCCCCCTTCTTCATCGGCGCCGGGGCCTATCGCCACCATGTGCCGGCGACGGTGGACGCGCTGATCCAGCGCGGCGAATTCCTGACCTCCTATACGCCCTATCAGCCCGAGGTCAGCCAGGGCACCTTGCAATATCTGTTCGAGTTCCAGACCCAGGTGGCGCTGATCACCGGGATGGATGTGGCCAATGCCTCGATGTACGACGGGGCGACGGCGACCGCCGAAGCCGCCGCCATGGCCTGCCGCATCACCAAGCGCAAGACGATCCTGCTGTCGGGCGATCTGCATCCCCACTACCGCAGCGTGACGGCGACGGCCCTGCAGTACAGCGGCCTGGAGGTCGAGGCCCTGGACCCCGATCCGCTGGACATCGAGGATCTGCTCGGCCGGATCGGTCCCGCCATCGCCTGCGTGGTGGTGCAGAATCCGGGCTTCTTCGGACGCGTCAGGGATCTCTCGGCCCTGGCCGCCGCCTGCCATGCCGAAGGCGCCCTGCTGGTGGTCGCCGTGACCGAGCCGGTCAGCCTGGGCCTGATCGCGCCGCCGGGGGAGATGGGGGCCGATATCGTGGTGGCCGAAGGACAGAGCATCGGCAACGGATTGAACTTCGGCGGCCCCGGACTGGGGCTGTTCGCCACCACCGACAAATATCTCCGCCAGATGCCGGGCCGCCTGGTCGGCCAGACCGTCGACACCGAGGGCCGCCGCGGCTGGGTGCTTACCCTGTCGACCCGCGAGCAGCATATCCGCCGCGAAAAGGCGACCAGCAATATCTGTACGAATTCGGGCCTGTGCGCCTTGGCCTTCACCATCCATCTGTCCCTGCTGGGGGAAGCGGGGTTCCGCCGGCTGGCCGAAATCAACCACGCCAATGCCGTCGCCCTGGCCGACAAGCTCCGCCGGGTGAAGGGGCTGCGCGTGCTGAGCCAAACCTTCTTCAACGAATTCGCCGTGGTCCTTCCGAAGCCGGCCGCTCCGGTGGTCGAGGCTTTGGCCGAACGCGGCATCCTGGCCGGGGTGCCGGCCTCGCGCTTCTATCCCTCCTATCCCGAGCTGGCCGAGGTTCTGCTGCTGGCCGCCACCGAGACGACCACCGAAGCGGACATGGATGCGCTGGTCGCCGGACTCTCCGAGGTGCTGTCATGAGCGAGACGATCAGCGGCAGCCGCGGGCTGTCGATCGAGGAACCCCTGATCTTCGAACAGGACACGCCCGGCCAGAGCGGCGTCGACCTGCCGGAGGGGCCCGAGCCCGTCGACGATCGCCTGGGAGGCCTGCGCCGCCGGAATCCCATCGGCCTGCCCGGCCTGTCCGAGCCCACCGTGGTGCGCCACTACACCCGGCTCAGCCAGAAGAATTTCGGCATCGATTCGGTGTTCTATCCGCTGGGCTCCTGCACCATGAAGCATAACCCCAGGCTGGGCGAAAAGATGGCGCGCCTGGCCGGCCTGGCGGACATCCATCCCTTCCAGCCGGAAAGCACGGTGCAGGGGGCGCTGGAACTGATCGACCAGACGGCGCATTGGCTGAAGACCCTGACCGGCATGCCGGCCGTCGTCATGAGTCCGGCCGCCGGCGCCCATGGCGAGTTCTGCGGCCTGATGACCATCCGGGCGGCGTTGGAGGATCGCGGCGAAAAGCGGTTCCGTGTCCTGGTTCCGGAATCGGCGCATGGGACCAATCCGGCCAGCGCCGCCGCCTGCGGCTTCACCGTCGACCCGATCCCGGCCACGGCCGCCGGGCGGGTCGATCTGGCGGCGCTGAAGGCCAAGCTGGGCGGCGACGTCGCCGCCGTCATGCTGACCAATCCCAACACCTGCGGCCTGTTCGAGCGGGACATCCTGGAGATCGCCGCCGCCGTTCATGCGGCCGGCGGCTATTTCTACTGCGACGGGGCCAATTACAACGCCATCGTCGGACGGGTGCGGATCAGCGACCTCGGCATCGACGCGATGCATATCAATCTGCACAAGACCTTCTCGACGCCGCATGGCGGCGGCGGTCCCGGGGCCGGCCCGACCGTGCTGTCGGCCGCTCTGGCGCCCTACGCTCCTTTGCCGGCCGTCGTTCATGACGACCGGGGGTTCCGCCTGGTCGAACATGCCGCCGGATCGGGGGCCAGGCCCTGCGGCCGGATCAAGGGTTATCATGGGCAATTCGGCGTCTTCGTCCGGGCCCTCAGCTATATGATGTCGATGGGGGCCGACGGACTTCGCCAGGCCGCCTCGGACGCCGTGCTGAACGCCAATTATCTGCTGGCGGAACTCTCGTCCGATCTGACCCCGTCCTTTGCCGGGCCCTGCATGCACGAGGCGCTTTTCGACGACCGCTTCCTGAAGGACAGCGGGGTGACGACGCTCGATTTCGCCAAGGCGCTGATCGACGAGGGCTTCCACCCGATGACCATGTATTTCCCCCTGGTGGTGCACGGCGCCCTGCTGATGGAGCCGACGGAGACGGAAAGCAAGGATACCCTCGATCGCTTCATCGCCAGCGTGCGCGGGCTGGCCAGGCGGGCCAAGGCCGGCGACGGCGCCGATTTCAAGGCGGCGCCCGTTCATACCCCGCGCCGCCGTCTCGACGAAACCACCGCCGCCCGCACCCCGGTCTTGCGGTGGCGTCCGCCGGAAAAGTAAATCGCCCGACGCTGCAGGAAAAGAAAGAGGATTTCACCACGGAGACACGGAGGGGGGCTTCATCCACGACGGGGATGGCTCGAGGCATTTTTTCTTCTCCGTGTCCTCGGTGTCTCCGTGGTGAATAAAACAGCCGGACGAACGAAGATGTCGGACGGTTGGCGGGATATATTCGTCGCGCTTTGGCGTCCCGACCCATTTCCCACCCGTCTGCCGTGCAGTAGACTGCCGGGCATGGTTCAGCCTTGAAAGCGGATGATGATTCCAGCGGCAAGCCCCCATTCTTCACGCCGTCCGACGACGCCCTATCTCAAGATGCGCCGGCGCGTCTATCACATGCTGGGCGGCGAAGGGCACATCGATCCCTGGGTCAAGCTGGTGGACTATGCCCTGGTCAGCCTGATCACCGTCAATTGCATCTTCTCGGTGCTGGAATCGGTCGAGGATCTGGCCATCGTCCATGGCCACATCTTCCATGCTTTCGATCGTCTTTCCGTCGTCGTCTTCTCGATCGAATATGCGTTGCGGGTCTGGACGGCGGTGGAGATCGACCAGCCGCGCTACCGCCATCCCTTTTTCGGCCGGCTGCATTTCGTCCTCACGCCGATGGCGATCGTCGACCTGGTGGCGATCGTGCCCTTCTATCTGGGATTTTTCTTCGAGGTCGATCTGCGGGCCATGCGGGTCTTCCGGCTGCTGCGGGTCTTCAAGCTGACCCGCTATTCCCAGGCGATGGGCATCATGATCGACGTGCTGCGCCAGGAGGCCCGCTCCATCGGCGCCATGCTGTTCGTCTTCCTGGTCATCCTGGTGTTCGTCTCCAGCCTGATGTACATGCTGGAGCATCCGAAACAGCCGCATGTGTTTTCCGACATTCCCTCGGCCATGTGGTGGGCGGTGGTGACCATGACGACCTTGGGTTACGGCGACATGGTGCCGGCGACGGTGATCGGCCGCGCCCTGGGGGCCTGTACCGCGGTGATCGGCGTCGGCATGATCGCCCTTCCGGCCGGCGTGCTGGCCTCGGGGTTCAGCGAACAGTTGCGGCAACGGCGGGAAAACTATCTGGACGCCGTCGACAAGACGATTCACGACGGCCGGGTGACCCGGCGGGAAAAACGGCTGTTGGAGGAGGCCCGGACCGCGCTTGGCCTGTCGCACGAGGAAGCCGTCCGGATCCTGGAGTATGGCGTCAAGGGCGGGCCGCTGCATTGTCCGCATTGCGGCGAGCGGATTCACCGGGACCCGATGGGATAGAGCGGTTTGCGTTCATATTGGATCGCTCACTTTATCTCGTCATTCCCTTTGATCAGCCGGAATCCAGAGGGCGCACCACGAGCGTTTCCGACACTCCCGGATCCTCGCTTTCGAGCTTGTGAATAATCCCAGTGGCACCGGCGTCCCCGCCGGTGTGCCGGCGAAGCCGGCAGCGCAAGAGCGGCCGAGGGATCGATCTTGAAGGGAACGTTTCCGCCGCGGGGCGGCGGACACCGGCAGGGACGCCGGTGCCACTTTCCCT
>JAATGN010000069.1 GCA_015654615.1 Rhodospirillales bacterium | reverse complement strand
TTTCGGCCGCCCGTCGCGGAGTACCATCCGATGGCACCTGTTCAGAAAATCATCCTGCCACTCTCGCGCGACATCCCCTTCAACAAGCTGGTCCTTTCCCAATCCAATGTTCGGAGAATCAAGGCTGGTGTTTCGGTCGACGAACTGGCCGAGGACATCGCTCGGCGCGGCCTGCTGCAGGGCCTCAGTGTCCGGGCTGTCGTCGGTGCAGATAGCATCGAAACTGGCATGTTCGAAATTCCCGCCGGCGGCCGCCGCTACCGGGCGCTGGAACTGCTGGTCAAGCAGAAGCGTTTGGCCAAGACCGCGCCGGTCCCCTGCGTCGTCCGCGACGGCGGCATCCCCGAGGAGGATTCGCTGGCCGAGAACATCCAGCGCGCGCCGCTGCACCCCCTCGACCAGTTCCGCGCCTTCCTGGCGTTGAAGGAGAAAGGCCAAACCGAGGAGGAGATCGCCGCCGCCTTCTTCGTCTCGGTCAGCGTCGTCAAGCAGCGCCTCAAACTGGCGTCGGTTTCGTCCCGGCTGCTCGATATTTATGCCGAGGACGGTATGACGCTGGACCAACTCATGGCCTTCACCGTTTCCGGCGACCCTGAACGCCAGGAGCAGGTGTTCGAGCGGCTGCAATCCTCCTACGACAAGGCACCCTACATCATCCGCCGCATGTTGACCGAGGACGCGGTGCGGGCCGCCGACAAGCGGGCGCAGTTCATCGGTATCGACGCCTATGTCGAGGCCGGCGGCACCGTGCTGCGCGACCTGTTCCAGGGCGATGACGGCGGCTGGTTGCAGGACGTGACCCTGGTCGATCGCCTGGTCGCCGAGAAGCTGAAAGCGGACTCCGAGGCGATCGCCGCCGAAGGCTGGAAATGGATCGAGGGCGCGCCCGACTTCCCCTACGGCCACACTTTCGGCTTGCGCCAGCTTCGTGGGCTACCGGTGCCGCTGACCGCCGAGGAAGAGGCGACGCGCGACGCTTTCCAGGCCGAGTCCGATCGCCTCTCGGAGGAATACGACAGCGCCGAGGATCTGCCCGAGGCGGTCGACGAACGTTTCGCCGAGTTGGAGACGGCGCTGGAAGCGTTCGAGAATCGGCCCATCGCCTTCGAACCCGCCGAGATCGCCCGGGCCGGTGCCTTCGTCAGCATCGCCCAGGACGGCACCTTGCGGATCGAGCGCGGCTTTGTCCGGCCGGAGGACGAACTGCCGGTCGAGTCGGAGCCCGAGCCGGCCGAAGCGGAACAGGCGGCAAGCATTGAGGGCGAGGACACTGTCGCCATTGAAGCCGACGCGCCGCTGCCGGAGCCCGAGGAGGAGGGTCTGTCGCCGATTTCGGACCGGCTGATGACTGAGCTGACGGCACACCGCACGCTGGGGCTGCGCCAGGCGCTGGGCGAACGGCCGGAGATCGCCTTCCTGGCGGCGTTGCACGTCCTGACGCTGAAAGTCTTCTACCACTATGGCTCGGAGAGCTGCTTGGAGCTGGATCTGAAGAGTGTCGGTTTCGGCACGCAGGCGCCGGGCCTGAACGACAGTGTGTCGGCCGAGGCGATCCGGACCCGGCACGACGGCTGGGTCAAGGCGTTGCCGAAAGAGTCCGCCGACCTCTGGGACGCGCTCCAGGCGTGGGACGGCGACAGCCGGTTGGCGCTGTTCGCCCATGTCGTCAGCCTCTCGGTCAATGCCGTGCATGAGGTCTGGAACCGGCGGCCCCGCGCACTCGCCCATGCCGATCGGCTGGCCCAGGCGGTCGATCTCGACATGGCGGCGATGGGCTGGAATCCGACCGTCGACACCTTCCTCGGCCGTGTCACCAAGGCCCGCATCCTTCAGGCTGTGGCGGAAGCCAAGGGCCAGCGCGCCGCCGATCGCATTGAGCATCTGAAGAAGGGCGACATGGCCAGCGAAGCCGAAACCCTGTTGGCCGGTACCGGCTGGCTGCCCGAGCCGCTGCGCACGCCGGGCCGGACGGAGGCCGAGGACGTGCCGGAACCCGTAGGTGAAGAAGACGGCGTCGTGGACACCGGCGAAGCCGACGGCGCACAGCGCACCGCTGCGGCCGAATAGCCCATCGACCGACTGGATGAGACTGGCCCGCTGGCGACGGCGGGCCTTTTCTTGCGGAGGCGCATCATGATGGAATCAGCGTCTGATCTGGCGCGCCGTCTCGGCCGGCAGGCCGAGGCGGTGTGCCGCCATTATCTCTCGGCCGGCCATCGCGAGGGGCGTTACTGGCTGGTCGGCGATGTCCTCAATACGCCGGGGCGATCGATGTTCGTCCGCCTCACCGGGCCGGACAGCGGCAAAGGCGCAGCAGGTCACTGGCGGGACGCGGCGACGGGAGAACATGGCGACCTGCTCGATCTGATCGCCCTCAACCGGGGACTGGATGGCCGTGCCGCCCGCGAGGAGGCCCGGTCTTTCCTCGCCTTGCCACGCCCGATTCCCTCCGCCGATCCGGTGCCCGCGGGGTCAATCGAAGCGGCCCGTCGGCTGTTCCGCGCAGGATCTCCGCTCTCCGGCACCCTGGCGGAAACCTATCTGCGGACACGCGGTCTTCTCGGGCCGCTGGCCTGGCCGGCCTTACGGTTCCATCCCGCCGTCTGGTATCGCGCCCATGCCCAGGCCCCCCGCGAGGCCGGACCGGCCCTGTTGGCCGCCGTCACCGATGACCTCGGCGGTCTCACCGGACTCCAGCGGACCTGGCTCGACCCCTCGGGCCGCGGCAAGGCGTCCTTGGCCGATCCGCGCCGGGCGCTGGGGTCTCTGCTCGGCAATGGCGTCCGTTTCGGCGGCGCCACCGACATCCTGGCGGCGGGAGAAGGCATCGAAACCGTGCTGGCGCTCAAATCCGTCCTGCCGGACCTGCCGATGGTCGCCGCGCTGTCGGCCGGCCACCTCGCCGCTCTGCTCTTTGCGCCATCGCTGGTCCGGCTCTATGTCGCCCGCGACAACGATGCCGCCGGTCGTCGCGCGGTGGAACGCTTGACGGCGCGGGGCCGGATGAGCGGCGTCGACGTTCGTCCTCTGGTCCCGGCCGCCGGCGATTTCAACGACGATCTGCTTTTGCGCGGCCCGGACGGTTTGCGGGCGGATCTGGCGGATCAACTGGCCCCGGACGATTGGCGGCGGTTCCGGGTGCGGCGCGATGGGACCTGATCGAAAGCGGTTTCCCGCTGTCGGGCCGGAACGAGGGAAGGGGGTGTCCCTGGGGCTCCTCATTTGGCCGAGAGGCCACGCCCACGGCCTTCCCGTGCGGGGGATCTGCCAGGGGCCGGGCCGGGAGTCCGCAAGGCCGGCCCGCTTGCTTTCTTCCCCTGCCGCCTGCGGCGGCATTCCGCGCGGAACAAGAAAGCGCGGGTCCGGTCTCCTCCGCTTTGCTGCGGCCCCTCACCAAGGTTCGGGGTGCGGTCCCGGTCGCGGCCCTGGCGGTCGATCCCCGTGAAGGCCGCGATG
>JAATGN010000164.1 GCA_015654615.1 Rhodospirillales bacterium | reverse complement strand
GTCGCCGTCGTAATTCTTGCAGGCCCAGACGAATTCGCCGGACCATTTCAGCGCCGAGGCCACCATGTCGTCGATCAGGCGATGTTCGTAGGTGATGCCCAGTTTGTCGAAATCGGCCTTGAACTCGCGCTCGAACACCTCCTGGAAAATATCCTTGAAACGCCCGTCGTAGGCTTTGAGGATGGTGTTCTTGGTCGACAGATAGACCGGCCACTTCTTGTCCTTGCCGTAATTCAAGGACGCCCGGGCAAATCCCCGGATGGATTCGTCGAGGTTGTACATCGCCATGGCGACGCCGGACGAGGGATAATCGAACACCTCATGCTCGATCGGCGCCCCGCCGTCGGCCGGGACGAATTTGATCGACAGCCGGCCGGCGCCCGGCACCCGGAAATCGGTGGCGCGGTATTGGTCGCCGAAGGCATGGCGGCCGATGACGATCGGCTTGGTCCAACCGGGCACCAGGCGCGGCACGTTCCTGCAGATGATCGGCTCGCGGAAGACGGTCCCGTCCAGGATGTTGCGGATGGTGCCGTTCGGCGACTTCCACATTTTCTTGAGCTTGAACTCGACGACGCGGGCCTCGTCCGGAGTGATGGTGGCGCATTTGACGCCGACGCCATATTTCCTGATGGCATTGGCGGCGTCGATCGTCACCTGGTCGTCGGTTTCGTCGCGATGTTCGATGCTGAGGTCGTAATATTTCAAATCGACGTCGAGATAGGGAAGGATCAGTTTGTCTTTGATGAATTTCCAGATGATTCGCGTCATCTCGTCACCGTCGAGCTCGACGATGGGATTGGCGACTTTGATTTTCGTCATCGCTGGCTTCCTGCTTTTGAGAAGGAACGTTACCCTTGTCCGCTGGGGTGCGCCCCAAGCACAAACGGCCGGCCCAAGCGGCTAACGCGACGGACGGCGAACCTTAACGCGCCTTTGCCCGACTGTCACCGTCGGCATTGCGGTTTCGGGAAGGCGATACGGGCGGCCCGGTCAGAACAACTTGGGCTCCCCCGCCAGCGCCGCGTCGATTTCGCGCTGGGCGCAGGGCAGGACGTCGTCGACATTGTCGACCATCGAAAACAATCTTTGGGCGCCCGGCTGGACGAAACCTTTCGCGACGGTGGCTTCGAACAGCGCCATCCACGGCGTCCAGTAACCCTCGACGTTCGCCAGGACGATCGGCTTGTTATGAAGATGAAGCTGTTTCCAGGTGAGGATTTCGAACGTCTCGTCCAATGTTCCCAAACCGCCCGGCAGGACGCAGAAAGCGTCGGCGAGGTCGAACATCCGGCGTTTGCGGGTGTGCATGCTGTCGACGACGATCAATTCGGAAATCTCGCGGAAGGGGGATTCGACCTTCAGCAGATGATCGGGAATCACCCCGACCACCCGCCCGCCCCCCTTGAGCACCGCGCCGGCGACGACGCCCATCAGACCGACATGGCCGCCGCCGAAGACCAAGGTGATCCCCGCCTCGGCCAAATGGCGCCCCAGTCGTTCGGCGGCCTGGCGGTAGCCGGGCTCGGCCCCCAGCGAAGAACCGCAGAACACACACAAGGCGTTCAGTCGGGACGATGGCTCTTTGGTCATTCAACTCTCCAAATGCTGCGCGAAATCAACGATCGGATCCGCCCCGCCGGCGGCGCCCGGTTATAGCATTGTCGGCGGTTTTCATTGTTGACACTTTCATGTGGGCCAATGAAAACCTTTTCGGCGGGAGTTGGTTGCTTATCGGCCGGGGCCGTATTAGGGTACGCCGCAACCGCCCATTCATAGCGAGCGAGGCGACTTGTCCCGGCCCGTCATCATCGCCCTCGCGGGCTTCATTGTCATCGTCATTGCTATCGCCATGAGCCTGTGGACGGGACAGGGCGACCAGCAATCGTCGATATCCCCGCCGGTCGCCACCACCCCGCCCGCCGCCGCCGACACGCCGGCCCAGGCCTCGGGAACGCCCAGCTTCGATATCGTGCGGATCAACCCGCAAGGCGAGACCGTGATCGCCGGCCGGGCCATGCCTAAGGCCGAAGTGATCATCCTGGACGGCGGCAAGGAAATCGGCCGGGTCGTCGCCGACAATCGCGGCGAATGGGTTTTCGTCCCCGACCAGCCCCTGCCCCCGGGCAGCCGCGAATTGTCGCTGCGGGCCTCCAATCCCGACGGCAGCGTCCGCGAAACCGACAGCCCGGTCGTCCTGGTGGTTCCGGACCGCACGAAAAACAAGGACGCGTCGCTGGCCGTCAAGGTCAATCCCGACGGTTCGATCGAAATCCTGCAGGGCCCGGAAACCACGGAGGGCCAATCCGCCCTGGCGGTCGCCGGGATCAAATACGACGACAAGGGCCGCCTGTCGGTGACCGGCAAGGCCAGTCCGAAGGCGACGCTGCAGGTCTATCTGGACAACCGCGCCTTGGGGCGGACCCAGGCGGACGCCCAGGGTCACTGGCATCTGTCGACCAAGGCCGAATTGCGCAACGGGGACCATTCCTTGCGGATCGACCAGTTGGATGCCGACGGCAAGGTGACGGCGCGGGCCGAAATTTCCTTTTCTCCCAGCGGCAATGCGCCGGCGGAAGGCAAGCTCACCGTCGAACGCGGCAACAGCCTGTGGCGAATCGCCCGGCGCGCCTACGGCAGCGGTTACGATTACATGATCATCTATGAGGCCAACAAGGGCCAGATCGGCGATCCCAATCGCATCTATCCGGGTCAGGTCTTCAATATTCCGGCGCCGCACTGACCGAAACGGCGCATCGTCACCGCTGTGGACGGCCTTTCCCGCCGGGCCGCCGCCATCCCGGACGCAGGGCGGCCTCGCCCGAGGTCAGGGCCACCCCGGGCGGCAACAGAAAAACTTCGATTGTTTCCAGGTAAGGGCGGCGTTTGAGAAGAAAATGGGTAATCGCGGTAACCAATCCGACCGCGGTGATCGGCGGAACGACCGGCACGGCGCCGACGATGCGGATCCGGCCTTCGCGCAGCAGAAAGACCTCTCCCAAATGCGCGTTGGCGGCATCCAGCACGGCCTGCAATTCCGCGCGGGCCAGGGCGGACTCGGCGCTGAAGGGCATCGGACCGATATCGCCGGAAATCTCGATCGCGGAAATCCCGCCACGGGTCCGAAAATGTGCGGCAAAGGGAATCTGGCGGTAGGAAAAGCGAAAATCGAAGTCCCGCCGTTCGATCGTGTCGACGCCGCATTGCGCATCGAAGGGAAGCTTGAGCGCGCCGAGGATCAGATTGGACGAATGTTGCATCTGCCGCCTTTGTGCCGTTTGCCGCCTTTTCCCGCTGGGGCGGAGAGTATCACGGCAGGGCGGTCAGGAAAAACATCACGCGACTGCCGCCTTACCCGGCGCATCGCAAACGGTTAATATGGGGCTCCCCGCAAGGAGATAGCAGCGTGCAGACGCAAGACAATTCGATATTCAGATCCTTGGCCATGCCCATCCATCCGGAAGGATGGCGTTTCATTCCGCTGTTCGCCGCCGCCACCTTGCTGCTGTTCTGGCTGTGGTCTCCGCTGGGCTGGCTCGGCGTGGTGCTGACCCTCTGGTGCGCCTTCTTCTTTCGCAATCCCGAGCGCGTGACGCCGACCCGCGACGGCCTGATCGTCAGCCCGGCCGATGGCGTCGTGCAGATGATCGTCGCCGCCCCGCCGCCGCTGGAGCTGGCGATGGGCGACGCACCATTGACGCGGATTTCCGTTTTCATGAATGTGTTCAATGTTCACGTCAATCGCGCCCCGGTGAGCGGCAAGGTGCTGAGGCGGGTCTATTCGCCCGGCAAGTTCTTCAATGCGTCCCTGGACAAGGCCAGCGTCTTCAACGAACGCATGGCGATCCGTTTGGAGACGGCCGATGGCCGCGACATCGCCTTCGTGCAAATCGCCGGATTGGTGGCCCGACGCATCCGCTGCGATCTCGGCGACGGCCAATTGGTGCAGACGGGCGAACGTTTCGGCCTGATCCGCTTCGGCAGCCGCGTCGACGTCTATCTGCCCGAAGGCGTCCAGCCCCTGGTGGTCGTCGGCCAGACGATGGTGGCCGGCGAAAGCGTGCTGGCCGATCTGGCCGGCACCGAGCCCGTACGCCAGGGAGAAACGCGGTGAAATTTCCCCATCGGCGCCCGCCGCGCATTTCCGGCCTGTCGTTCAACAAGCTGATTCCCAATATCCTGACCATGCTGGCGCTTTGCGCCGGCCTGACGTCGATCCGCTTCGGCCTGCATGGAAAATGGGACCTTGCGGTCATTTCGATCCTGCTGGCCGGCGTGCTCGACGGGTTGGACGGACGGATCGCCCGGCTGCTGCACGGCACCAGCAAATTCGGCGCGGAGCTCGATTCGCTGTCCGACTTCGTCAGCTTCGGCGTCGCCCCCTCCATGATCTTGTATTTTTGGACCATGCAGGGGGCGGGCGGGCTCGGCTGGGCCCTGGTCCTGCTGTTCTCGGTCTGCTGCGCGCTTCGCCTCGCCCGCTTCAACACCATGCTGGGCGAACCGGACCTGCCGCCCTGGGCCTACAACTTCTTCACCGGCGTTCCCGCGCCGGCCGCCGCCGGACTGGTTCTGCTGCCGATGGTCATCAGTTTCCAATCGGACGGCGACAGCTTTTTCGCCAGCCCTTCCGTCAATGCCGTGGTCCTCGTCGGCGTTTCCTTCCTGATGGTCAGCAAGATCCCGACCTATTCGGGAAAACGTTTCCGCGTCCCCCATGAATATGTCCTGCCGATGCTGCTGCTGGTCGGCGTGTTGGCCGCGTTCCTGGTGACGGAACCGTGGACCACCATCACGCTGATCGGCATCATTTATGCCAGCAGCATTCCCATCAGCGCGCGGGCTTTCCGCAAGCTGAAGAAACAGGCCGATGAGTTGCGGACCAAGGAAACGATCACAACCGACACGAGTGGCGCGACCTGACGTCCCGCAAAAATGTCACACTTTCCGGCCTGTCATACATTCGCCATAATTCAATGCGTTATTTGACGAGCCTTACGGTCTTCCGGAGCTCAAAGGCCGGGTTCGGATCGGGAGGTAGCATAACGCGGCCGTGGAAATGTTGCAGCAATGCAACACTGTTTCCAAATAGACGCGAATTGTCCTCCCGGATGGCGCCCTGCCATTGAGTTAACAGGTATATTGGTTTAAAAGAACCTCACCCTCTAATTGCGTTTCCCAACGAAGGAAAGCTTATATTATGCGAATTTTTGCGGGCATTCTCACTGCCGGCTTGGCTGTCGGCATTGCCTCCGCGGCACAAGCCCAGACCAACGGCTGGTATGCCGGCGCGGAGGCCGGTGTCAGCCTGGTCCCAACGACCAAGTTCAAAGACGCGCCCAACGCGAAGTTTAGCACCGACCCAGGTTATACCGTCCTCGGCCAGGTGGGCTACGGCTTCGGCCCGGTCCGTGTCGAAGGCGAACTGGGCTGGCGCGACAACGGCATCGACAAGTTCAAGCAGACCGCCAACCCCTCGGGCAAGGGCGACCTGGATGCCGCTTCCGTCATGGCCAATGTCTATTACGACATCGCCACCGGAACGGCGATCACCCCCTTCATCGGCGCCGGCGCCGGCGGCGTCAATGTAAGCGCCGACAAGATCCGGAACGGTGACAATACCTTCAGCGACAAGGACAAGTTCGTCTTTGGTTACCAGGGCATCGCCGGTGCGTCCTACGCCCTCAACGACAATCTGTCGCTGAAGGCGGACTATCGCTACCTGCGCACCACCTCGGCCTCGTTGAAAGAGGACAACTCTTGGAACGGCGTCGCCGGCAGCAAGGGCAAGGGCGATTATTCCGCCCATGCCATCCTGGTCGGCTTCACCTACAAGTTCGGCGAAACGACGAAGACCGTCGCCGCGACGACCACCGTCGCCGCCGCTCCGGCTCCCGCCCCGGCTCCCCGGCCCGTCCAGGCCGCGCCGATCGCCAAGAACTATCTGGTGTTCTTCGACTTCGACAAGTCGGACATCACGCCCGAAGCCAACCGGATCATCGACCAGGCCGCCAGCAATGCGAAGGCCAACAAGGCCACCAGCATCTCCCTGACCGGCTATACCGACGCCGCCGGCTCGGAGAAGTATAACCTGGCCCTGTCGATCCGCCGCGGCAACGCCGTGAAGGCCGC
>JAATGN010000423.1 GCA_015654615.1 Rhodospirillales bacterium | reverse complement strand
GCCACTGGGATTATTTCACAAGCTCGAAAGCGGGGATCCGGGAGTCTCGGAAACGCCCGTGGGGTGCCCCCTGGATTCCGGCTGATCCAAGGCAATGACGAGAAAAATCGATGATCCAGTCCGATCGCAAATCGCTCTAGTTGAAATGCGATGGCGGCACGGCTTTTACGATCACGGTTTCCCTTCCAGATCCCACACGTCGAGACGGACCGGCCGTCCGCGGGAATAGTTGAAGCCGTCGACATTGCCGATCAGACGGACCTTCCGTCCGGCGGCGTCGATGGTGGCATGGAATTCGGGCTCGTCGCCGGCCTCGACCACCGCCACGGCGTCGGGGGTGGCGAGCAGGAAGCGGCCGGCCTCGGGTCCGTTGGTCAGGCGGGTTTCGGTTCCCAGCAGGAAGACCAGGCTGGGTTCGTGGAAGCCCGCCGCCGCGACCGGCGTTCCGGGCGGCAGCATGGCGGCGATGCGCTGGCTCACCCACATGCGGTCGAGGCTGGGAAGCAGGGTGTGGAAGGCCAATCCATAGGTGAGCAGGGCGCCGGCCAGCGAAACGGCGACGGCGGCCTGGGCCCGGCCGCGCCAGGCCAGGGCGGCCGGCAGGACGCCGCCGAGGACGGCGGCGATCGCCGCCGGCGCCGACAGCCAGGTGAGGCCTTCGCCGAGGCGAAGCGGCGCGAAGACGAACAGGCCGGCCAGCCCGAGCCCCACCAAGGCCCACAGGCCGTAGAAAATCCTGGCCCAGCCGCTGCGCAGCACGCCGTCCTCGGCGGCCACGGCAATGCCGGCCAACAGGGCCAGGGCGGGATAGGTCGGCAGCACATAGTGGGGCAATTTGGTCGGGACCGCCTCGAAGACGATCCAGGCGGGAACGATCCAGGCCAGGCAGAAGCGCAAGGCGGCGGCCTGGCGGGCCTTGATGGCGCGGACGACGCCGGGCAGGGCGAACAGCGAGGCCGGCCACAAGGTGGCGGTCACCAGCAGCAGGTAATATCCGGGCGGCGCGCCATGGCTTTCCTGGGCGCCCAGCAGTTTGGGCAGCAGATCGCTCTTGACCGCCTGGCCGATGAATTGCCCGCCGGTCGCCGTGCTGATGGCGGCGACCCAGGGCCCGACCATGGCCGCGACGATGAGCAGGCCGGCCAGGGGGCGAATCCCGCGCAGCCAGCCGAGGCGCCGGTCGGCGATCCAAAGAGCGGCCACGGTGAGCAGGCTGATCAGCGGCACGATCGGTCCCTTGATCAGAATCCCCAGGCCCTGGGCCAGCCAAAAGGTGAGAACGGCGCCTTGTCCGGGGCGTTTCGCAGCACCATTGCCGGCCATGTAGAAGCGCGACAGCACCCCTTGCGCGGCGACGATCGTCGCCAGCATGACGGCGTCGGTCTTGGCCTGATGGGCCTCGGAGACCAGCATGAGGCTGGCGGCCAGCAGGGCGGCGCCGATCAGGGCGGCCGGTCGGCCGACCAAACCCTGGCCGAAGGCGAAGGTCAGCAGAACGGCGGCCAGGGCGCCGAGAACCGACGGCAGCCGATAGGCCCAGATGGACCGTTCGGCGTCGAACAGTCGGGCGCTGGCGGCCTGCATCCAATAGATTCCGACCGGTTTCTTGGCCCGGGATTCGTCCTGGAACTGGATGCGGATGTAATCGCCGCTTTCCAGCATCTGGTGCGACGCCTGGGCGAAGCGCGATTCGTCGCGGTCGATCGGCGGGACCGCGGCCAGACCTGGCAGGAAAAAGGCGAGGGAAAGAACGATCAGCAGGAAATAAGGGCGCAAGCCACTGGTAAGCCGTAGCACGAACGGGGGTCCTTCAAGCGGTTCCCGGGGAAATCGAGGCGTTTTGCAACACGGACGAACGCGGACAGCCACGGATGGGAAAAAGCGCCGCAGGCATTCCCGCATCCTTTCGTCCGCATTCTACCGGGCGAAGGGGATAATGCCTGCGGCGCAAATCCGTGTCTATCCGTGGTCGTCCGTGTCCGTCCGTGTTGCGAAAGCGCTTTGCTGTTCCGTGATTTCTCCGTATTCGTCATGTGTCGACATGATCAGCGGGTCGGGATCGGTTTTTCGCCGGTGTAGTCGTAGAAACCGCGGTTGGTCTTGCGGCCCAGCCAGCCGGCTTCGACATATTTCACCAGAAGCGGGCAGGGGCGGTATTTGCTGTCGGCCAGCCCCTCGTGCAGGACCTGCATGACGGACAGGCAGACATCCAGGCCGATGAAGTCGGCCAGTTCCAGCGGCCCCATCGGGTGGTTGGCGCCGAGGCGCATGGCGGTGTCGATGCTTTCCACCGATCCCACGCCCTCGTAAAGGGTATAGACCGCCTCGTTGATCATCGGCAGCAGGATTCGATTGACGATGAAGGCCGGAAAATCCTCGGCGCTCACCGAGGTCTTTCCCATGCGGGCGACGAGATTGCGCACCGTGGCGAAGGTCTCCTCGGCAGTGGCGATGCCGCGGATCAATTCGACCAGGGCCATCACCGGCACCGGATTCATGAAATGCATCCCCATGAAGCGGGCCGGCCGGTCGGTCGACGCGCCCAGGCGGGTGATCGAGATCGAGGAGGTGTTCGAGGCGATATAGGCTTCGGGTTTCAGAACCGGGCAGAGCTTGGCCAGGATCT
>JAATGN010000299.1 GCA_015654615.1 Rhodospirillales bacterium | reverse complement strand
TTGACGGTAATGTTGCGGCCACGCAGTTCCTTCGACAAGACATGGGTCATCGCTTCGACGCCGGCCTTGGTCGCGGCATAGACGCCGTAGGTTGGAAACAGCATTGTGGCCTGGCTGGACGACATGTTGATGATGCGTCCGCCCTGGCGCAGCCGCTTTGCCGCTTCGCGCATGGTGTTGAAGCTGCCCTTCAGGTTGACCGCGACATGGCTGTCGAACAGCTTGTCGTCGGCCTCGGCCAGCGACTTCAGATGCATGATGCCGGCGTTGTTCACCAGCACATCGACACCGCCGAACGCCGCTTCCGCCGCGTCGAACATGCCGCGGACGGCTTCGGCATTGCCGACGTCGGCCTTGGCCGTCAGGGCGCGGCCGCCCTTCTCTTCGATTTTGCGGGCCAAAGCCTCGGCCGGCGCGGCGTCGCCCGAATAATTGACGACGACGGTGAAGCCGTCGTCGGCCAGGCGTTCGGCCACGGCGGCGCCGATGCCGCGCGAGGCGCCGGTCACGATGGCGATCTTGCCGTTCTTTTCGGTCTTTTCGGCCATTTTCATTCTCCTGGTTCCTGCCGGCGGACGATCCGCCGCGCATGGGCAAGAGAATGGAACTTTTATGAATGCGGATAATCAGGCATTATCCATCATCATTATCCGGAAAATACGAATAATAAGATGGACAGATTCGATGCGATGCGGGTGTTCACGCGGGTGGTGGAGCGGCGCAGCTTCACGCTTGCCGCCACCGACCTCGGACTGCCGCGCTCGACGGTGACGGATGCGGTGAAACAACTCGAGGCGAGGCTCGGCGTTCGCCTTCTGGAACGGACCACCCGCCATGTCGGTCCGACGCTCGACGGCGAAGCCTATCACCGGCGCTGCCTGGCGCTCATCGCCGATCTGGAGGATGCGGAAGGAGCCTTCGGCGGGGCCAAACCCAAGGGGATGCTGCGCATCGACGTCCATGGGACGCTCGCCCGCCATTTCGTGCTGCCCCGCCTGGCGGACTTCCTCGCCGCCTATCCGGATATCGAACTCCTCATGAGCGAGGGCGACCGATTGACCGACCTCGTCCGCGAAGGAATCGATTGCGTGCTGCGCGCCGGCGATCCGCGGGACGGCGACATGGTGGCGCGACGCGTGGCGACGCTGGCGGAAACGACCTGCGCCGCGCCGGCCTATATCGATCGTTTCGGGAAACCGACGGACATCGACTCGCTCGAAGGCCACCGCATGGTCGGCTTCCGGTCCTCGGCGGCCGGAGGCTCGCTGCCGCTGGAATTCGACGTCGGCGGCAGCTTGCGCAAGGTCGATCTTCCCGCCGCGCTGACGGTGAACGGCGCGGAGAGCCTCGTCGCCGCCGCCAGATTCGGTCTGGGACTGATCCAGGTGCCGCGCTATCACGTCGAAACCGACTTGGAACGCGGGACGCTGGTCGCCCTCCTTCCCGATTGGCCACCCCCGCCGATGCCGGTCTCGCTGCTCTATCCCCGCAATCGGCAGCTGTCGCCGCGCGTCCGCGTGTTCATCGATTGGCTGGTCCGAACATTTCGGACGCGCACGGCGGGTCCCGCCCCCTCGCACGACGGGGACGGGCCGACGCCGTAATCATTCTGAAACATAAGCGCGCTATCCTTGGTGCCGTCATCGATGGCGCCAGCGTGCCCCGGACAGGCTCCGAACCTCGTCGAACAGCCGGGCATTCCGACGCGGGATCCAAGCGATGACGCGATGTCATACCCGAGGTGCGGCCCCGCCATGATCCATATTCTTCACGGTAGCTTGTTTCTGATCGGCACCATCATCACGCTCGCCCCTTGCGCCGTTGTCGGGGGGGCCGTCTGGTTGGTGAGGGAAAATCCCGACACGGACATTCGCGGAACGGGGAGAAACGCCAGGAGATAATCGTCGGGTCGAGAGGTTCGAACCTCCGGCTTCCGGAGTCGGCGGACATTTGGAATGTCATCCACAGATTTCGCAGATTCTCCGCTTATCCCGGGCGAAACGAGAAAGGGCTTCAGAAGGTCGGCGCGATGTCATCTTTCGCTCGGGATGATGGGATTGTTCCATCCGCGCTCCTCTGAGGTCATCACGATGTTCGAACAACCACGAGCAGCCACGCCCTTCCGGAGGGAACCGGGGAAAGTTACTCGCCGAGAACTGGCTGGTCCGGCTGGGCGGCATTACCCTGGCCTTGGGCGGGGGCGTTCCTGATCAAGCTTTCGATCGATGAGGGCCTTCTTATCCCGCCGGTGCGGGTTGCACGGGGGCATACCGTCTCGGCATTGCCTCGACGGCCGGCGCGGAATTGGTTTTTCGGCGGAATCGGCTGATGGTTGGCGGCGATGCGGCACCCTCTTATACCAGCCTGCGCCGATCAAAACGGATCAGCGCCCCTCAGGCGCCGGGCGGGTTTCTCCGAAGCCCCTGGCTTCGCTCGCATAAGCTCGCGGGCCCTCAACGGGCCAGCCGACCTGCAATGAGCCTAGAGCGATTTGCGATCAGACTGGATCATCGATTTTTCTCGTCATTGCCTTGGATCAGCCGGAATCCAGGGGGCACCCCACGGGCGTTTCCGAGACTCCCGGATCCCCGCTTTCGAGCTTGTGAAATAATCCCAGTGGC
>JAATGN010000366.1 GCA_015654615.1 Rhodospirillales bacterium | reverse complement strand
TCGATCTTGACGGGAACGTTTCCGCCGCAGGGCGGCGGACACCGGCAGGGACGCCGGTGCCACTTTCCCTTGCTTCACAAGCTTTTTCGCCGGGACGATGGTACAGGGATTGATCCCGTTTGGTCGCAAACCGCTCTAGCGCGCGTGGACATTCGATATCGATATGGTGAGGCCGATCCCGGTGGGGTGGGCCTCCGCGCCCGTCTTTTCCGCCGGATGCGGGCAGGGACGCCCGCGCCACTGACGGGTCCTTACTCCGGCCGGTTCCATCGGCGCATGTCGGCGGTCCGGAAGAGCTTGTAGGTGATGCCGTAGCGTTCCATGCGCGCCCCCAGCATGCGCCGCGTCAGGCCCAGTTCCTTGGCGGCGTCGCCGATGTGGCCGTTGGTGTTTTTCAACGCCTCGACGATCATTTCATATTCCACGGCATGCAGCTTCGATTCCAGGCTGACGCCGAACGCGGTGCCGCTTTCCCCGGATGTCTGCAGCGACGGCGGCAGGTTGTAGCTGTGAACGACGTCGTCCTCGGAGAGGAGGACGGACCGTTCGATGACGTTTTCCAGTTCGCGGACATTGCCCGGCCAATGATAGCTCATCAGCATATTGAGGGCCGGGGTGGAAATCCGCTTGACGGTCTTGCCGTTTTCCCCGGCGAACGTCGTGACGAAATGGTCGGCCAGGGTGATGATGTCGCTGCCCCGGTCGCGCAACGGCGGGACGATGATCGGAAAGACGTTCAGGCGATAATAGAGATCTTCCCGAAAGGTGCCCTGATCGACCATTTCGGCCAGGTCGCGATTGGTGGCGGCAATGATGCGGACGTCGACTTTGATGGACTTGCTGCCGCCGACCCGTTCAAAGGTTCTCTGCTGCAGCACGCGCAGCAGCTTGGCCTGCATCGAAGCGCTGAGTTCGCCGATCTCGTCGAGAAAGATGGTGCCGCCGTCGGCCATCTCGAAGCGCCCTTTGCGCATCGTCGCCGCGCCGGTGAAGGCCCCTTTCTCATGGCCGAACAGTTCGCTTTCGGCGATATTCTCGGGAAGAGCCGCGCAATTGAAGCTGATGAACGGACCTTCGGCGCTGGCGCCGTTGTAGTGAATGGCGTTGGCCACGAGTTCCTTGCCGACGCCGCTTTCTCCCAGGATCAGGACGGTCGTCTTGGCGGCGGCGACCTTGTAGACCAGGTCGTAGACATCCTGCATCGGCTTGGAGTTCCCGATGATGTTGGACGGTTTGAGCCGTTCCTTCAGCGTGTTTTTCAGTCGGCGGTTTTCACTTTCCAACCGGACCTTGTCGACGTTCTCCATCAGATAGAGTTCGGCCGCCGGCGCGATCATCGCGGCGACCATGGCCAGAATCTCGACGTCCTGCTTGAGCAGGCGCTGGCTCATGTAGACCCGCTCGGCGCCGATGGTTCCCAGCACCTTCTGGGTGTGAATGATCGGGACGCAGAAAAAAACCGCCTTGGTGCGGCCCTTTCTGGCATGGGCGCCCGTGCGGTCGAGAAAGTCCGGATTGTCGCGCAGGCGCTGGGCGACGATGGCCTTGCCCGTTTCCACCACCTTGCCGGTGATGCCTTCGCCGGGCAGATAGATGCCGCGCCCCTTTTCCTCGTCCGTCAGGCCGAAACTGTCGTGGATGAAAATGGTCTCCGATCCCCGGTCGTAAAGCGTCACCATGCCGCTCTGCATTTTCAGCTGTTCCTGCATGACGCCGAGGATGATCGACAAGGAGGCGGCGAGGTCGATGCTGTCCGTAATGGTCTGGCTGATCCGGTAAAGGATCGGCAGCACGTTCACGCGGCATTCGCCGGTGAAGCAATGGCTGAACTCATTGACGAAATCGCCGGTGTCGAATTCGAGGGTTGAGATGTGATCCATACCCATACGCTCTTCAGCCTTGACCGATGGATTCAAACGTCGCCCCAGGATCTACGCAATTTCGGGGCCAACACGCAGGGCGCGATCGATCGATCCGCCGCTCCGGATGCTCGCTCCGCGCGGGCGTCAAGGGCCTGATTCGATTATTCATCAACGGACCGCAAGTGTCGCGCACTTGTTCCGGCAGGGCCCGTTTTGATGCGATTGGCGCCGGCATGGGCGGCGAAAGAGGCGACAAAAATTTACCGAAACCGTCAAAAAAAGGAAACTTTTTACATTTTCCTCCGAATCGCCTCTCTCGAAGCTCCGCTTATCCGCGATCTTCGGCATGGCACCGAATTTGCGACGGGGGCATGGCCGATATCCGGAAAGGAAAATCTCCAATGAGCGATAGCACATCTCGGGGCGGGGCCCCCAGCGAACGCACGCGCGTCAAGCGTTACAAGTGGCTGGCGAGCTATGATCGGAAAACCGTCGAGGACATCCTCGATGCCACGCCGCTGGCCCACGTGGGATGCATGATGGACGGTGTTCCCTTCGTTACGCCGACCTTTTTTTGGCGTGAAAAAGACCGGGTCTATTGGCACGGGTCGGCCGCCGGGCGCATGTTCCAGGTTCTCGAGCAGCAGGATATCTGCCTCACGGTCTCGCTGTTGGATGGGCTGGTGGTGGCCCGTTCGGCCTTCAATTTCAACTGCAATTTTCGTTCGGTGATGCTGTTGGGCCGCGCCGAACTGATTCGTGACGAGACGGTCAAGGTCGAGAAATTGCGTAATTTCGTCAATGGCCTGATCCCAGGCGAATGGGAACGGCTGCGGCCGGTCCATGAGCGGGAGGTCGAGGTGACCGCCCTGGCCTGCCTGTCGATCGCCGAAGCGTCGTGCAAGGTTCGGATGGGACCGCCCTTGGACGACGAGGACGATTACGCTTTTCCGTCCTGGGCCGGCGTCATCCCGATCCGCTATCAAATCCTGCCGCCTGTGCCCGATCCCCGGAACTCACCCGATGTGGCGATGCCGCAGGACATTCTGAAATTTCATCTGGGATGAGGATCTCGCGGGGCCGCGGTCGCGCGCGAACGGGCTGTCCGGCAATGGGATCGGCCTCAAGGCGCGTCCAGGCGCGGTCATGCGGACAGGCGGAAAGGATCGCTCGAAAAGCGGTCCTTTCCTGCGCGCCGGGGTCAGTCGCAGGGCGCCCTGCCGGCGTTGACCTGGCGCGGGGAGGTTACGCCGCCGACCACGCCGCCGGCGACGCCGCCAGCCAGCGCCCCGGCGGCCGGATTGCCGCCGACCGCACCCAGAACGGCGCCGCCGGCGGCGCCGATGCCGGCGCCCGTCAAGGCCCGGCAGCCTGGCGATGTCCCACAAGAGCTGACGATCAGCGACGACATGACGGCGGCGGCAACGGCCGTGATTCGACGATTCAGCATGACGGCCTCCTTGAAACTCCATGGGGTGGCACTCTATCAAGCATCAACATCCGATCGCGGTCCCGGTTCCAAAAAGCTTTGCCCGGCACCCCGCCGGTTTCTCCGACCAAGCGCTTTTCCCATGCTGTTGGGCGCCTGCGATGATTCGTTGCGCCGAAATGGAACAAAACGACGGGACCCGCGTTGAACTGACGAAGGACGATGACGCGGGAGGCGGTTCGCCGGGCGCGACCCGAGGGACCGCTCGGCCGGTCCATCCGTCGTCACCGGCAAATCCACCTCGCGAGGGCACCATGAATGAGCAGAACACCACGCCGGCGGCGGTCGCCGACATCATGTCGCATCGCGTCGTCTTTGCTCATATCGATCACGACGTGACCGAAGCCGCCCGGCGCATGAGGGATTCCGATATCGGCTTTCTCGCCGTGCTCGACGGCGACGAGGTGGTCGGGGCCGTGACGGACCGGGACATCGTATCCCGCGGCGTCGCGAAGGGGGTCACCGGCCTCGACGCGGCGGTTCAGACCGTGATGACGCGGCACGTCGTCCATTGTCGGGCGGATGCCGCGATCGAAAGCGCGATCGAGCTCATGACGACGCAGCGTGTTCGGCGCCTGGCGGTGGTCGATGCCGACAACGAACTGGTCGGCGTGCTGTCGCTTTGCGACATCGTCCAGGCCGGACAGGCGGTCGACGCCGATCGGCTGTTCCGGCTGCTGAGGGCTCTCGCCGCCCCGATGCCGACGGCGAAGACGCCAGGCCCGGAGGATTCGACCGGTGGCCGGGCGCGCGGTTCGCCCCGGGGAGAAATCCATGTCTATGCCGAAAAACCGGTGATCAGGCGGCGCGCGCAACCGCATGTTTGAGCGGCAGTCCGTCGTCGTTCATCGCCGATATCAGGGATGTCGGGCCCTCCCATCGCCGCTTGCGGAGAGATCTCGGCGGAAAACGGGCCGCGTGAGAAGGAGGCCGAAGATGCGTGCCATCGCCAGAGCGCTGCTGCTTGCCACGCTGTCCTGCGTCGCCGCCGGTTCGTCGAGAGCGCAGGTGCAGGAGCCGGGCTCCCCGACCAACCGGGATACCGTTCCGGAGCAATATGTCCCGCCGAACGCGCCCGACGACAGGGGCAATCCCGCCGATTCGAAGACTATGCCGAAGCCGCCGGTCCAAGATCTCGATCGTTCGGGCGGCGTCATCGCCCCGCCGCCCGTCGTGGATCAGGGCGCCATGCCTCCGCCCAATCAGGGAACGAGCCGCACGCCCGTCATCGGTCCGCCGAAGACGCCGGGCGGAGACCTCGAGGTCAAGCCGAAATGAACAGGATCGACTCATTGCCCTCGGGGTCGATCCGTCCGTCTGCGCTCCGCTCCGGCGCGCGCTCAAACGCCGCGCGGGTTCCTGCCCTGGTCCGCTGATCGCGCACCGGGTCCTTTCGCGATCACTCCGCGGCGAGCCCCGACGGCTCCATCGGGCATTCGCCGGCGGCGCCCGGGCCTCCGGGCATATCCATATCGGGCGCCGCCGCCGCCGGGCGCCTGCCGCGAACGATCAGGAACAGGCCCAGCGAGGCGAAGATGCTGGCTCCGCCGACCCAGCCGAGATCGCCGACCGATGCTTTGGCCAGGGTGAGGGATCCGAGCGCCGCTCCGATCGAAAAGCCCAGATACATGAAGGAGGCGTTGAGGGAGAGAACGACGGACGCCGCCTTCAGGCCGGTGATGCCGATCAGTCCGGCTTGCTGCGCCGGCCAGAATCCCCAGTGGGAGGCTCCCCAGACCACGACCGCGGCGATGACCGGGACCAGGGCGGTCTGCGGTGTCAGGAAATAGCTCGAGACCGACAGGCTCGTCAGGGCGGCGGCGGCCAGGAAAAGGCCGATGACGATGACCCGGCGGCTGCCGATGCGATCGGTGCCGATGCCGCCGAGGACCAGGCCGCCGGCCGCGGCGGCGCCCCACAGGAAGAGAATTGCGCCGATCCGTGGGCCTTCGACGGCGATCAGACGCGTCATCAAGGGCGAGATGTAAGTGTAGACCGTATAGGCCCCGATGGCCCACAGCGTCGTGACCAGGAGAGCCGGCAGAACGCCCGGCCGGCGCGCCACGGCGATGCGGTCCCTGAGGCTGGCGGTCGACAGGCCGGCGCCGACGCCTTTCGGCAATCCGGTGGCGAGCCCGAGGGTGGCGATCGCCGCAAGGATGGCGACTCCGACGAAGGTCATGCGCCAGCCCCAGGCCTGGCCGATCACGGCGCCGAGCGGAACCCCCAGGGTGATGGCCACGGTGATGCCGCCGTTGACGATGGCGATGGCCCGTCCGCGCCGCTCCGGCGGCACGATGGCCCCGGCCAGCGCGTTGGCGCCGGGAACATAGAGGCCGGCGAAAAAGGCCAGAAGGATGCGGGCGCCGACCAGGGACCAATAGCCGGGCGCCGCGGCGGCGATCAAATTGGCCAGGCAAAAGGCGACCATCGAGAAAATCAGCAGTTTGCGGCGTCCGACGCTGCCGGTCAGCGCCGTCAGGATGGGCGAACTGAGTCCATAGGCCAGGGCGAAAATGGTGACGAGCTGGCCCGCCGTTCCGACGTCGACCGAAAGGTCCTTGGAAATTTTCGGCAGAATGGCGGCGATCATGAACCCTTCCGTGCCGATGGCGAAGGCGCCCAGCGCCAGCCAATAGAGCGGCGCCTTTCGGAAGGGGGGCATGGCGATGGCGGTCATGGTGGAATCCTTCAATCTTGGGATGGCGGGGAGATCGGGGCCGCCGGGCGGAACGCCGGGCGTTCATCCGGCCGATTTGCCGCCGTCGACCCAGAGGATATGGCCGGTGATGAAGGCGGCCGCGTCGGAGGCGAGAAAGGCGACCGCCCGCGCCACTTCGTCGGCCTGGCCCGCCCGCTTGAGCGGCACGCCGGCAGCCATTGCCGCCACCTTTTCGGGCGTCGGAGTCAGCCGTTTCAGCATCTCCGTCTCGATCGGCCCGGGCGCCACGGCGTTGACCCGCACGCCGTAGGCCGCCGCCTCCAGCGCCGCCGATTTGGTCAGGCCTTCGACCGCGTGCTTGCTTGCCGTATAGATCGGCATTCCCGGCGCCGCCTTGTGTCCCATGCTGGACGAGACGTTGACGATGCATCCGGATCCCCGCGACCGCATGACGCGCAGCTCATGCTTCATGCTGAGGAGGGTTCCGAGGACGTTGGTGTCGAAGACGGCGGCGTATGTCTCGGAGGTCTGCTCCGTCACCGGGCCGGGAACGCCCTCGGTCCCGGCGCTGTTGACGGCGATGTCGAGGCCGCCGAAGCGTTCGACGGTCCGCTCGACCAGATCCTGCACCTCGTCCTCATGGCGCACGTCGGCCCGGAAGAAGGCGGCTTCGGCGCCGACGGCGCGCAGGTCCCGGACCAATTGCGCGCCGGCGTCGTCGCGGCGGCCGGAAACGACGATGCTCGCCCCTTCCTGGGCGAAGGCCATGGCCGTGGCGCGTCCGATGCCGCTCAGTCCGCCGGTGACCAGGACAATCCGCTTGTTCATGTGTTGCTCTCCTTCGAATATTCGCGACCGCGCGGTCCGATGGCCGCGACGGTCCTGGCGGACCGCCGGTCGTTTTCGGACGATGCCCGGACCCCGTCCATCAGGCGGTGCATGCGCAGCCCATCCTCGGCCGCCGAAGCGGCGACGAATCCGATGCCGAAGCGTTGCGCGGCGGCTTGCGCGACCGCGCGTCGGCGGCTCTGGCGGCTGTGGAGGGCGACGATGTGGTCATCGGGCAGCAGACGCAGGACCGGAATATGTCCCCGGATCGCCCCATTGCCGGCGCCGATCAGGCCGACGCGGATCTTGCGCGAAGGCCGGGGGGATTTTGCGGAATCGCTCATCTGGTTTCCACCTTGGAAAGAAAGGACCGCGCCCATTGCTGCGGTCGATCCATAGGTAGCCTGTCGCGATTGACGGAAAAATGGGCTTTATTTCACAACACTTGGGATATTTTTGTCCGTAATGCTCGGTGGCGCCGGCCGTCCCGCCGCCGGTTCCTTGGAAAACCAGGAGATTTTTCGACGGAAACGGCCGGCGGAGCCATCCGTTCGCCTTCGCTCACTGCATGGCGCGCCACCATGGCCGGTCGCCGCCCGGCCATGTCCATCCGACGGAGGCGTAATATTTTTCGAGCTGATCGACGACGGCGGCGGCCGTCCGTTTCGCCGGGACGTCGATACCGTCATTGGAACTGGTGGCGATCTTGATGCCGCCGCCGATGGCCAGATGGGTCGCGTCCCGGGTGGCGAGCGCCACGCCCCCGGGCAAGATCATGCCCGGCTTGCGGCCGCTGTCGCCGGAGGTGTGGAAACCCACCATGGAATGGGCGTCGGCAGCGTCGCCGCTCTCGAGATCGACGTTGGCCTGCAGTTCGGCCCGGCCGAGCCCGAACCCGACGACGAACCGCTCGGCGGCGTTCCCGGGGTCGGCCTTGACGATCGAAACATGCAGCACCGCGGCGCCGGGGCGACCGGCGCCGGGCACGAACGGCTCGGCGGTTATCTTCGCCTCGGCCAGCCGCTGGATCAACTCGGACTCGATCTTGGCCGAAACCTTGCGGGCGGGTTCGGCCTGCTCGCTTGCGATGGTGGACGCCGCCGCCACATCGACGAGAATTTCCACGGGCGGCGGGCCGCCGGCATCGATGGGGACGACGTCCGTCACATGCGCGCGACACCCCGCCAGCATGGCCAGAAGACCACCAATGGCGGCCGTCTGCGCAAGCGTGGGAAGCCGGCCGCTTTTCGCATCCGGCCAAGGTCCCGCCGTGATCAAGAATTTGCTTTTCACGAAAGTCGTCCTGAAGGTCGTCGGTTCAATATGCGAGGGTGTCCTCGCAAAATGGTTTGTAGAGGATATCCTCGCATATGTCAACGGAACCGACCGGCACGACGGGCCGGTCGGGAAATATCGATGGGCTGGAATCGCGGCCGAGGCGGTCGATAGAGGCGAGGACAGCCTCAAGAAATCAGCTTGGGAGGTTTCCCCGCTCGGTCGAGCGCGCCGCGGCGAGATAGAGGCGGACCACCTCGCGGATTTCGGCCAGGAGGATGCTGCCCGCCGCGGGCTTCTCTCCGGCCGCCATGACCGCTCCCTTCAGGATGTGAAGAAGAACGGCGGCCATCGCGTCGCACTTCGCCTGCGTCAGGCCGGGCAGGACCTTCCGCAGGATGCGCGCCATGCCCTCCAGCAGCGCCTGGCGAAACTTCGCCCGCTTGTCCTCGCCGGCCCCGCGCGACTCCACCAGCGCGACGGCAAAGCTGCTCTGGGATTGCAGGGCCAGCCTGAAATCGACGAGCGCGCCGGCGAGGCTGTCCAGCGTCATGTCGCCCGCCCGCTCGCCGAGTTCGGCGAGCCCGTCCAGCGCCTGCTGCGCGAATTCGAGAAGCAGGGCGTCGGCCAGGGATTCCTTGGATGGAAAGAAGCGATAGAGTGAGCCTGTCGCGGTCCCGGAACGAGCCGCGATCTCGGTCATGGTCGCCGCGTCATAGCCTTTTTCGGTGAATATCTCCGCCCCGGCCTTCATGATCGCGGCGACGCGGAGATGACCGCGCCGTCTTTTCGGCTCGCGCGCGCCGGCGGACGAGGTCGTCGACATCGGGAAGGGGGCCTCCGGAACCAGTTTCAGGAGAATATCCTCGCATATCGAAATTCCGCTGGCCAGGGACAAAGAATTCCGCCGGGTCCGGCATCGCCCGGGCGCCCCGTTCCGGCGCGCGTCGATTTATGAGAGGAAGTCTTCTCCTAGATATTTTGCGGGGACGTCCTCGCATGTTGCCGCGTCCGGTACGCTCGGCCCCATGCCGCCGGTGCCGTCCCGGCGCCGAAGTCGTTTTGGCCGCCTTTCCTTGTGGGCTACAATTCCGCGGCGATCGGGACGAACGGCGGCGAAGGGGAATGGGGTTTTGGATAGTTTGGGGGCCCTGAGCGCCTTTATGCGGGCCGCGGAGGCGCGAAGCTTCACCGCCGCCGGCCGGCAATTGGGGGTGTCGTCGTCGGCGATCGGCAAAGCCGTGGCGCGGTTGGAGGATCGCCTCGGCGTCCGCCTCTTTCATCGCAGCACGCGCAGCATCACCCTGACGCAGGAGGGCAAACTCTTTCTTGAAAGCTGCCGCCGGATTTTTTCCGAGGTGGAGAGGGTGGAGCAGGAGTTCGCCCAGACGAAGGGGGCTCCGCGCGGCAAGCTGCGGGTGAGTCTGCCGCTGATCGGCATGCTGATGATGCCGACCCTGAGCCGCTTCATGCAGACCTATCCCGAAGTCGAATTGGACATGGAGTTTACCGACCTTCTGGTCGACGTCATCGACGGCGGTTTCGACGTGGTGGTCCGCAGCGGAGAAAACGACGATTCGCGGCTCATGACGCGCAGGCTCGGATCGTATCGGCTGGAAGTGGTCGGTTCTCCTGGGTATTTCGAACGCCGGGGGCGTCCGTCCCGTCCAGCGGATCTCGTCACCCACGCCTGCCTGCACCACAGATATCCGACCAGCGGCAGGCTTCAGCGCTGGCCGTTCAAGAGAACGGCGGAGGAGTCCGATGTCCCTCTGCCGATAACCGCGGCGGCCACCACCGTCGAAGCGCTGGTCGCCCTGGCGGAATCCGGTATCGGCCTGGCCTGCGTTCCGGATTTCGCCGTTCGCCGGCAGGTCGCCGACGGCTCCCTGGCGATCGTGCTGGACGAATACATCGACCACGCGGGGGTGTTTCGGGCCCTGTGGCCGTCCAGCCGCTATCTCTCTCCCAAGATCCGGGCCTTCGTCGACTTTCTGGCCGAGCATATGTTCGCCGGGGCGCCTTCCATCGACATTCCGCCGTCGTGACGCCCGGCCCGATCGAGCCGTTCGGCCGATCCTGGACGCTTTTGTCCGATATGATCGGAACCGCCGACTGATTTTCCCGGCGGACGGATGCCCTATCCTTCGTTCGGCCGGTTCCCGGAGCGCCGGGGGCCGGCGATGTCGAAGCGCTTCACGGCGAAACGCAACGGAGGATCATCATGAGCGCACTCTTTTCTCCCTTGACGCTGCGGAGCGTCACACTGCCCAATCGGATCGTCGTCTCGCCGATGTGCCAATATTCGGCCGACGACGGCGCGCCCAACGCGTGGCATTTGATCCATCTCGGCACTCTCGCGCTGTCGGGGGCCGGCATGCTGTGCCTCGAAGGGACGGCGGTCGAGCCCGACGGCCGCATCACGCCCGGCGATCTCGGCCTTTGGGACGACAGGACCGAGGCGGCGTTCAAGCCGCTGCTGGCCGCGGTCCGCGATTATTCGAAGATTCCGGTGGTGATTCAGCTGGCTCATGCGGGGCGGAAAGGATCGAGCCGCGTCCCCTGGGAAGGCGGCCAGCAGATCGCCCTATCCGAAGGCGGCTGGCAGACCGACGCGCCGTCCGCCCTGGCGCATCGGGACGGCGAAAGCGCGCCGTCGGGGCTCGATTCCGCCGGGCTGGCCCGCCTGCGCGCCGCATTCGCGGCGGCGGCGGCGCGGGCGGCCCGGCTCGGCGTGGACGGCATCGAAATCCATGGGGCGCATGGATATCTCCTGCACGAATTCCTGTCGCCCATTTCCAATCGGCGGACCGACGAATACGGCGGTTCCCTGGCCAACCGCTTGCGCTTTCCGCTCGAGGTCTTCGATGCCGTGCGGGCCGCCTTCCCGGCGGACAAGCCGGTCGGGATCAAGCTGTCGGCGACGGACTGGGTCGACGGCGGCTGGGACCTCGAACAAACCGTCGAATTCTCCAGGGAACTGAAAAAACGCGGCGCCGACTGGGTCACCGCCTCGTCCGGCGGGATTTCCCCATTGCAGGACATTCCCGCCGCGCCCGGCTATCAGGTGCCGTTTGCCGAGTCCCTCAAAAAGGCCGTGGGCGTCACGACGATCGCGGTCGGATTGATCACCGAAGCCCGGCAAGCCGAAGCCATCGTCGCCGGCGGCAAGGCCGATCTCGTCGCGCTGGGCCGCGCCATGCTCTACGACCCCCGCTGGCCCTGGCACGCGGCAGCCGAGCTTGGCGCGACGGTGGCGGCTCCGCCGCCTTATTGGCGGGCTCCCCCGCATGAGCGGAAGGCGCTTTTCGAAAACACCACATATGGCGCGCGGTGACGAACATCGGCTGTCCGGCGAGCTGGAGCCCGATACTGTTCACTTCGGCCAGTGGGCCGGGCCTCCGTGCCCGCCACCAGACGCGGGCAGGGGGCGCATGTGAAAAAATCGCCGGCCTTAACCCATCTTGACATGATTCCGGTTTTTCGGCGCCCCCAGGGGGGCGCCGAAGCTTAACTGGTGCAAGCCATCTTCAGTTGAGGCGGCACTGCTGATCGCTGGAGTCGATTATGGTCGACGCCTGACCCGAAGCACCGCCCTGAGGTTACTTGGCTGTGATTACGTAGCAATGGTCGTACACTACGTATTTCCCGGGATTTTTTTCATAGTACTCGATCTCGGGGCCCTGAAGGATCCCATCGACAAAAAGCTGGACATTAAACCTGGCTTCACCGCCGCCATTGATGCCCACAAACAACAGTTGATTACTGCCGGGTACTAATTTTTCTGAAATATATATCGCCTTTCCATCTTCTGGACCATGCATATCTTTACTTGTATAGATTCGCTCTCCGTTTAAGTAGGCCACCAGTTGATTGTCAACGTAGGAGACCTGAAAGAATGCTTGGGTTGTCATCGCCAATTCTCCATATGGGTCGGGGAAAGATCGCTCCTCTTCGAGGGGCGAAAGTGATGATGCGTCTAATGGTTGTTTTTTACAAATAGTATATCACGTTTTAAGGGTGTAACAATTCGAGGCGGGCGCCCGTCTCGCTGCCAGCCTCGCCCGCGAGCGGTTGGCGGTGCCCAAGCCCCCTTGGCCCGATGGGCGGTTCGCCCCGGGAACGAGGGTGGAACCAATCCCCGTCCGACGCGTTGCCATGAAAGAGCTTTGGCCCTGTCGGCGGGTGCCGGCGGGACGGTCGGCGCCGGCTTCGGATGTGGAAAGGGTGAACCGATGGAAAAGGAAAACGACCATGTGGTCCTGAACGCGCAGGAGGCGCGGCAGGCGCGATTGGGCCGGCCGGTGCTGGTCGTCCTGGTCGCCAGCATGGTCCTGGTGATCGTCGCCTTCATCCTCTCCTGGTGGGTCGGGGTGGCCTGGTGGTGAGGGGCGCCAAGTCCGCCGCCGGCCTTCCCGATGCCGGACAGGCATTGACCCGCCTGGCCGAGGAGGCCGCCGGATGCGAACGCTGCGCCCTGTACCGGCACGCCACCCAGGCGGTTTTCGGCGAAGGGCCGGACGATGCCGCGATCATGCTGGTGGGCGAACAGCCGGGCGACCAGGAAGACAAGGCCGGCCGGCCCTTCGTCGGACCGGCCGGTCGTATTCTGGAGCGCGCGGTGACCGAGGCCGGGCTGGACAAGGCCGGGGTTTACCTGACCAACGCCGTGAAGCATTTCAAGCATGAGATGCGCGGCAAGCGCCGCATGCATCAGCGTCCCAACCAGGGCGAGGTGGAGGCCTGCCGCTGGTGGCTGGACCACGAACTGGCCGTGGTCCGGCCATCGGTCGTCGTCGGGCTGGGCGTCACGGCCGCCCGTGTCCTGCTGGGGCGGCCGGTGGTCCTGGCGCGCGACGGCGGACGGCCTCTCCGGCTGGCCGAGGGCCGCCAGGGACTGATGACCCTGCATCCCGCTGCCATCTTGCGCGTGCCGGACGAAGAGGCCCGTCGCCAGGCCTATCTTCGTCTGGTCGGCGATTTGCGCCGGGCGGCGGCGCTGGCCGGTCTCGAAGCGACGGAGGCGGGCCGATGATCGACGCCACCCAGGCGGCGCTGCTCTATTTCGTGATGCCGGTCTGGTTTCTGGCCGGCCTGACCGACTATCTGTGCCATCGCGCCACGGATATCCAGCATACGACCGGCGCCAAGGAATCCCTGATCCATCTGCTGATGTTCGCGGAGGTGGCGATTCCGCTGCTGGCCTGCCTGTTTCTCGAGGTCAACGCCCTGATCGTCGCCGTGATGATCGCCGCCTTTCTGATTCACGAGGCGACGGCCCTGTGGGACGTCGGTTATGCGCTCACCCGCCGTTGGGTCTCCCCCTTCGAGCAGCATGTGCACAGTTTTCTCGAAATGGTGCCCTTGATGGCGGGCGGGCTGGTCTGTCTTCTGCATTGGCCGCAAGCCCTGGCGCTGTTCGGCCGGGGCGACGAACCGGCCCGCTGGACACTGGCCTGGAAGCCGGCGCCGCTGCCCCTGGGCTATGTGGCGACGGTGCTGGCCGCGGCGCTGCTGCTGGAATTCCTCCCCTATGTCGAGGAACTGGCCCGCGGTCTGCGCGCCAATGCGGGGCGGTTGGTGCCGGCATCCGCCGCGCCGGCGGCCGAAAGCGGCGAGGCGATCGCCTCGAGGGACTGTCCCTCCGCCTTGACGCCGAGCCAGGCCGCGATGGCCGCCGCCGCCGCCATCAGGAAAGCGCCGCCCAGATAGCCCGCCGCCAGCGCATCGCGCGAGCCGGTGTCGAGCAGGGCGCCGAACAGCGCGGGGCCGGCAATTCCCCCGATGGCCAGGCCGCCGGCATAGAAGAGCGCGATGATCATGGCGCGCGCTTCCAAGGGAAAACTTTCGCCGACCACCAGATAGGCGGCGCTGGCGGCGGCCGAGGCGAAGAAAAAGATCACCGTCCAGGCCATCGTCTGGCTTTCGGCATCGAAGCTGCCGCGGGCGAACAGGATCGCCGTGGCGGCCATCAGCACGCCGGCAACGCCATAGGTGACGACGATCATCGGCTTGCGTCCCCAGCGGTCGAAAAGCGGTCCGAGCAGCAGGGGACCCATGAAATTGCCCAGCGCGAAGGCGAAAATATACCGTCCGACGCGATCCGCCGGAACGTCGTAGAAGCGTCGCAAGACCAGGGCATAGGTGAAGAAGATGGCGTTGTAGAAAAAGGCCTGGGCGGCCATCAGGACGAGGCCGAGGACGGCGCGCCGCGGGTAGGAGCGGGCCAGCGTTCGAACGATGTCCAAAAATCCGATGCGATGGTCGGCGTCGATGCGGATCCGGACCGTCGGCGCGGCGGCGGCGTCGCCGCCGAGGCGCGCCTCGATGTCCCGAACGACGGCTTCGCCGTCTGCGATCCGCCCATGCGTCATCAGCCAGCGGGGACTTTCCGGCACATAACGCCGCAGCACGATGACGATCGCCCCGAGCAGGCCGCCGATGACGAAGGCGAGGCGCCAGCCGATGGCCGGCGGCACCAGATCCGGGTCGAGGACCAGCAGCGATCCCCCGGCGCCCAATGCGGCGCCGATCCAGAAGCTGCCGTTGATGGCCAGATCGGCCCAGCCGCGGCAGCGCGCCGGAATCAGTTCGTCGATCGCCGAATTGATGGCGGCGTATTCGCCGCCGATGCCGAGCCCGGTGGCGAAACGGAACAGGAGGAAGGACCAGAAATTCCACGACAGGCCGGTCGCCAGCGTGGCGACGGTGTAGACGGCGACGGTCGCGATGAAAAGGGGCTTGCGCCCGTGGCGGTCGGTCAGATAGCCGAAACAAAGCGCGCCGAGGATGGCACCGCCCAGGTAGGCGCTGGCCGCGAGCCCGATCTCGGTGTCGCTGAAACCGAGCGCCGGGTCGGCCGCGATGGTCCCCGACAGCGAACCGACCAGCGTGACCTCGAGCCCGTCGAGAATCCAGGTGACGCCCAAGGCCGTGACGACCAGCCAATGAAAGGCGCCCCAGCGCAGCCGGTCGAGCCGGCATGGAATGTCGGTCTCGCGGACGTCGGCCATGCCGCGGTCAGGCGCCCCGAAGGATTTGCGTGGCCCGCTCGGTGCCGGTGACCGGTTGCTGGTTGAGACGCACCGCGCCGTTGCCGGTCAAGGCGTGATAGACCTCGAGATAATCGAGGGCCATGCGCCGGGCGGTGAAGCGCTCTTCGAAGCGCCGGCGAATCCGTTTCGGATCGAGCGTCGGCAGGCGGTCCAGGGCGGCGATCGCCTCCTCCTCGTTGCGGACGACGAAACCGGTGACGCCGTCTTCGACCACTTCCGGAATGGACCCGTTGGCATAAGCGATGACGGGAGTGCCGCAGGCCATGGCCTCGATCATCACCAGGCCGAAGGGTTCGGGCCAATCGACCGGGACCAGCAGGGCGGTGGCGCCGCTCAGGAAGGCGGCTTTTTCCTGGTCTCCGATTTCGCCGATATGCTCGACGCCCGGCAGCGACAGCAGTTGTTTTATCTCGCTTTCGAAATAGGCGCGGTCGACGGCATCGATCTTGGCGGCGATCTTGAGCGGCATGCGGCGTGCGGAGGCGATGCTGATCGCCCGGTCGACGGCCTTTTCCGGGGCAATCCGGCCGAGGAAGGCGAGATAGCCGCGGTCGGCCGGACAGGGCGTCAGCAGATTTTCCGGCAAGCCGTGATGGATCGTCGCCATCCACCGCGCCCAGGGCAGGGGCCGGCGCTGGGCATCGGAAATCGACACCACCGGGACCGAGGCGAAGGCGGTGAAGACCGGCTGATGCTCGGGCAGATCCAGCCGGCCGTGCAATGTGGTGACGAAGGGGGTGGTCTGGCGGGAGAACAGCGAGAAGGGGAAATAGTCCAGGTGGAAGTGCAGCAGATCGAACTCCTTGGCCCGCTGATGGACGAGTTCGAGCATGAGCATATGCAGGGCGACCGGATCGCGCACCGACGCGTCGAGGCGCAGCGCCCGCGGCCACATCGGCTCGAGACGGGCGCTGGTCACCGAATCGCCGCTGGCGAACAGGGTCACGTCATGGCCGAGGGCGACCAGCTCCTCGGTAAGCCAGGACACCACCCGCTCGGTCCCGCCGTACAGCTTGGGGGGGATAGCCTCGGTCAAGGGGGCTATTTGCGCGATTCGCATCAAGAGATCTCCTATCGCTCCTATCGCTCGTATCACTCGAGAACATTAGCGCAGCGGCGGCGTCGCCGATGGTATCCGCGTGATCGAACATCATTTTGTCACAGCCGCGCCCTGGCGGACCTTCCCTATATGAATGCGGAAAGAGCGCATGTCGTTCCAAACCCCGCCGGTTCATTTTTGCAGCAAGAGGCCCCGCGTGCCCCTCCTCGAAGACCCGTCTTCCTATGCCGAGCGGCCGTTCGCTTTCGTCGGAAGCTTCATCCGGCGCCATGCCCTCGCCCATGCCGTGATCCTGATCGCGGTTCTGGGCGCCGTCGGCTGTTCGGTCGGCATGCAATACGGTCTCAAGCTGCTGGTCGACGTGCTGTCGCACGGTCCGAACGCCGCCGGCGTCTGGCCGACCTTCATCCTGCTGGTCGGGCTGATCGCCGGCGACAATCTCTTGTGGCGGGTGGCCGGCATCGTGGCCAGCCGGGCCTTCATCGCCGTCACCGGCGAATTGCGGGGCGTTCTTTTTCGTCATCTGACCGGACACGCCCCGGCTTACTTCGCCGATCATCCGCAAGGCGCCCTGGCCAGCCGCGTCAGCACGGCCGCCAATGCCGTCTATGCCGCCGAGAGCCTGTTGGCCTGGAATGTCCTGCCGCCGTTCGTCGCCACGGTCAGCTCGATCGCCTTCCTGGGCACCATCAGTCCGGCCATGGCGGCGAGCACGGCGGGAGCCGCCGCCGTCATCGCCGCCGTGCTCTATCGCATGGCGGCCAACGGCACGCCGCTGCATCGGGCCTATGCCGCGGAAGCGGCGGCCGTGGATGGCGAAATGGTCGATGTCATCGGCAATATTTCCCTGGTTCGCGCCTTCGCCGGAACCCGGCGGGAACATGCCCGCCTCGATCGCCGGATCGGCCGCGAAACCGAGGCCTGGCGCCGCAGCCTGCGCTATCTCGAATTTCTGCGGCTGGGCCACGCGCTGATCACCATCCTGCTGACGCTGGTCGCGCTCGGCTGGGCGATCCGTCTCTGGCAGCATGGCGGCGCCTCGAACGGCGACGTGGTGCTGGTGGCGTCGCTCGCCTTCACGATCCTGCACGCCTCCCGGGATCTGGCCGTGGCCCTGGTCGAAATGACGCATCACCTGGCCAAACTGGCCGAGGCGCTCACCACGGTGCTGGCGCCGCATGGCTTGCACGATCACCCCGAGGCCGTCCCGCTCCGGGTCGAACGCGGCGCCGTCGCCCTGGAAAAGGTCACCTTCGCCTATCCGGAGCGCCCGGCCATCTTCGAACATTTCGATTTGCGCGTCATGGCCGGCCGGCGCGTCGGCTTCGTCGGCGAATCCGGAGGCGGGAAGTCGACGCTGTTCGCCTTGCTGCAACGCGCCTACGACCCGCAAAGCGGGCGGATAACCGTGGACGGACAGGATATCGCCCGGGTCACCCAGGAGAGCCTCGGCCAGGCTCTCGCCGTGGTTCCCCAGGATATCTCGCTGCTGCATCGCTCGATCCGGGAGAATATCCGCTACGGCCGGCCGGACGCTTCCGACCGGGATGTCGAGGCGGCCGTCGAGGCGGCGCATTGCCGGGATTTCGTCGAGGCGCTGCCGGCCGGTCTGGAGACGGTGGTCGGCGACCGGGGGCTCAAGCTGTCCGGCGGCCAGCGCCAGCGCATCGCCATCGCCCGCGCCCTGCTGAAGGATGCGCCGATCCTGCTGCTCGACGAGGCGACCGCGGCGCTCGACGGCGAGTCCGAGGAGGCGGTGCGTTCGGCGCTGGAGCGGCTGATGCGCGGCCGCACGGTCCTGGCCATCGCCCATCGCCTGTCGACCTTGCGCGGTTTCGACCGGATCGTCGTGCTGCATGACGGACGGATCGTCCAGGACGGCCCGCCGGACGAACTGATGCAGCGTCCCGGACCTTACCGCGAACTGGTCGAGCGCGAAGCCGCCCGACTGGCCCGCGACGCCGCTTGAAGCTTCCTCGATCGCCGGTGGGGGGACTCCCGCGCCATGCCGGGGCCCGAAGCGGATGGTGACGACCTAGGTGCCGGCGTCGCCCGCATGCTAGAGTGCGGTCCGACGTCAGGTCCGCCCGACAAAAGGGGAGAAACGAGGGTATGGGGCATCGGCTTCAACTGGGGATCAAGGCCTGGCTGGTTCTTCTTTCTCTGTTTTCGGCGATTCCCGTCGTTCTTTTCTCGGGCTTCACCATCTACCGTCTGGGCAGTTCGCAGCAGGACGCGCAGGTTTCCCGCTTGTCCTATCGTGCGACGGCGGCGGCGGTGGCGATCGAGCAGCGCGTCGGGGCGATGCTGGCGACGCTGCGGGTGCTGGCTCAATCGGACGCGGCTTTGCAAGGCGACGTGCCGGCGCTTTATCAGCAAGCCCAGCGCTTGCTGAAGATCATGCCGGAAGCGCAACTGATCGCGCTGGTCGACGCCGACGGCAATTCGATCTTCAATACCGCCGTTCCCCTGGGAATCACCAATTCCAATGTCAATGCGGCCGACGCCGTACAGGCGGTCTTCCGCTCGGGCCGGCCGGTGATTTCCGATCTGTACATCGGATCGGTGATGAAGACGCAGAGCATTTCCATCAATGTTCCCGTATTGGCCGGAGGCAAGGTGGCCTATTGCCTGCGGATGAGCGTGCCCGCCGATATTTTCAGCCAGGCGCTGGTCGATCAGGCGGAGCCGCCGGAGTGGACCGTCGCCCTGATCAGTCAAAGCGGCACCATCATCGCCCGCAACCGCCTGTCCGAACGCTTCGTCGGAACCAAGACCAGCGCCGCCATGATCGCGGCGATCGCCGGGCACCGGCAGGACATCTTCGACAGCGTGACCTACGAAGGAATCGCCGTCAAAGCCGGGATGGCCCATATTCCCGAAACCAATTGGGCGGTGGTCATCGGCGCGCCGACCGCCGCGTTGAACGCCGGCCTCTATCAGTCCCTGTGGATCATGGCGGTGGGCGGCGTCTCGCTGATGGCCGGCGGCCTGGCCGCGTCGTTCTGGCTGGCCCGGCATCTGAGGCCGACGCACATTCGCGAACTGGACCAGATGGGGATCGCCCTGGGAAGCGCCCGCTCGCGCGAAGAGCAGGTCTCGGCCGAATTGTCGGAAAGCAAGACGATGGAGGCCACGCTGGCCCGCCTGGTCGAGGAATTGCGATTGTCCCAGGCGCAGGTGCTGCAGACCTCGGCCCGCTTCCAAGCCCTGCTGAAGACGGCCAGCGACGGCATCCATACCCTCGACGAACATGGCGATCTTCTGGAGGCGAGCGATTCGTTCCTGCGCATGTTGGGCTGGGAGGCCGAGGAGGCGAAGGGCCGCAACGTGGTCGACTGGGACGCCTGCCTGGCGCCGGAAATTTTGCTGCCGCGGCTTCGTGGCCTGGTCGAACGGCAGCAAAGCGACGTCTTCGAAACCAAATACCGCCGCCGCGACGGGACCCTGGTCGATGTGGAGATTTCCTGTCGCGGCGTGCATCTCGACGGGACGCGCTATCTCTACAACGCGGCGCGCGACATCACCGAGCGCAAGACCGCGGAAGCGAAGATTCAGCAACTGGCCTTCTACGACAGCCTGACCCACCTGCCGAACCGCCGCCTGTTGCTGGAGCGTCTGGCCCAGGCCAAGGCTTCGAGCAGCCGCAACGGGACGCACGGCGCCCTGACCTTTATCGACGTCGACAATTTCAAGACGCTGAACGACACGCAAGGCCATCGTTTCGGCGATCTGCTGCTGCGGGAAATCGCCACGCGGCTCAGGTCCTGCGTGCGTGAATCGGATACGGTGGCGCGGTTCGGCGGCGACGAATTCGTCGTCATGCTGGAAGACATGAGCGGCAATATCGACGAGGCGGCGGTCCAGGCCGAGGTGGTGACGGAAAAGATCCTGCAGGTTCTGGCCGAACCCTACCAATTGGAAAATCACCTTCACTTCAGCACGGTGAGTTTGGGCATCACCTTGTTTCACGACAAGGAAACCTCCAACGACGAACTGCTGAAGCAGGCCGATCTCGCCATGTATCAGGCGAAGGCGGCGGGACGGAACACGCGGCGGTTCTTCGATCCGAAAATGGAGGACATTCTCGCCGCGCAATCGGCGCTGGAAACCGATCTGCGCGGCGCCATCGGGACGGAGGCGCTGTTCCTTTATTTCCAGCCGCAGGTCGACCGCCGCGGGCGGCTGGTCGGCGCCGAGGGGTTGGTGCGCTGGCGCCATCCCGAGAAAGGCATCGTCCTGCCCGACGATTTCATTCCGCTGGCCGAAACGACCAGCCTGATCCTGGCGATCGGAGCCCAGGTCATCGAGATCGCCTGCCGACAGCTGAAGGCTTGGAACGACGATCCGGCGACCGCTCATCTGACGTTGGCGATCAATGTCAGCGCGCGGCAGTTCCGCCATCCGCATTTTGTCGACGACGTCCAGGACGCGCTGGTCCGGTCGGGGATCGATCCCCATCGTTTGAAACTGGAATTGACCGAAAGCCTGCTGCTGCAGGAAATGGACGACTGCATACGCAAGATGCGCGCCCTGGAACGGCTGGGAGTCTCGCTGTCGCTGGACGATTTCGGGACCGGCTATTCGTCTTTGGCCTATCTGAAGCAATTGCCGCTCGGCCAGATCAAGATCGACCGGTCGTTCGTCCGTGACGTATTGAGCGATTCCAATGACGCAACCATCGCCAGGACCATCATCGTGCTTGGCAAATCCCTCGGTCTGTGCGTGATCGCCGAGGGGGTCGAAGAGCCGGGCCAGTGGCGGTTCCTCCTCGACGAGGGATGCGACCAGGCGCAAGGCTATCTGTTCGGCCGCCCCATGCCGGCCGCGGAGTTCCTTCGCCATGCGCGCCGGCCGGCGGCGGCGATGGGCTTCGACGGCCGGCCGTTCGTGCACTGAGGACGCGGCGATCAGCCGTCGGCGGTGATCTTGGCGACCAGTTCGGCCAGGACCGCATCGGCGCGATCGTTGTCGACCTGGCAGGTGCCGGCGTTGGCGTGACCGCCGCCGCCGTAGGACAGGCACAATGCGCCGATGTTGGTGTTCGACGTGCGGTTGACGATCGACTTGCCGATGGCGAACACCGTATTGGCCTTTTTGACCCCCCATATCTCATGGATCGAAATATTGCAGGCCGGAAACAGGGCGTAGATGACGAAGCGGTTGCCGGCATAGATCGTTTCCTCGGCCCGCAGATCCAGGACCACCAGATTTTCCCGGATCGTCGCGCAGCGCATGATCTGCTCCTCGAAGCGGTCCTGCTGGGCGAAATAGAGCTCGACGCGTTCGCGGACGTCGGGCAGGGCCAGGATCTCGTCGATGTCGTGATGCGTGCAGTAATCGATCAGTTTCATCATCAGGTCATAGTTGGAAATGCGAAAGTTCCGGAAGCGGCCGAGGCCGGTGCGCGCGTCCATGACATAGTTCAGCAGCGTCCATTCCTTCGGCTCCAGGATGTCGTTGACCCGGTATTGCGCCGAATCGCCCTGATCGACCGCATCCAGCATGGCTTTCCAGGCCGGAGGAAAGCGGGACGGGCCTCCGAAGTGGCGGCAGACGACATGGGCGGCCGACGGCGCGTCGGGATCGATGATGTGGTTGGCCGAGCCCGTGGTGCGCAGGGTTTCCGACAGATGATGGTCGAAGGCCAGGTGGACGCCCTCGACATAGGGAAGATTGGTGGTGATGTCCCTGGGGCCGATGGCGATCAGGCCGTCCTGCATGTCCTTGGGATGGACGAATTTGATATCCTCGATCAGATCGAGATATTTCAGCAGCACCGCACAGACCAGCCCGTCGAAATCGCTTCGGGTCACCAGTCTGAATTTGGCCTCGGACATTACCGCTCTCCTTGACTTCCTACCTTCGCCCGGCCGGCCGGGCGGATCGCCCAGGTTGCCTTTGAAATACTCTAGCCCACCCTTTGCGCTATCGCCAGGCATTGCCTTTTTTGAGACAGGACCAGGCCATATTTTCGTCACCATTGCCGATTACAGTATGCGTCATCGTGTGGGATATGTTGTTCCGCACAAATTTTTGGATCGGCCCGGAATGGGCCGCGAGGACATCATGGTAAAGATGCAGGGCGGGACAATTGCTGGTTTGCTGGCGGCGGCGATGTTGGCCTCCGCTCCTTTGGCGTCGGCCGAAGCCCATGATGGCGGGCGTGGCGTCGGGGTCGGTTTGGGATTGTTGGGCGCCGCCGCCGTGGTCGGATCGGTCGCCGCCTTGACGGCCGGGCCGCCGGTCGCCCCGGTTTACGCGGCACCGGTCTATGCGCCGCCGCCGCAGGTCTATTACGCCCCGCCGCCGGTCGTTTATGCCCAGCCTTATTATGCGGCGCCGCCGGTGGTCTATTATGCTCCCGGCGGCTATTACCGGCGGTACTAATCCGGCTTGCGGCGCCCGGGCCTCCGGCGGCCCGGTTGGTCCGGGGCGCCCCAACGCCTGACGCGTCCGCTGTCGAGATCGAAAAGATCGAGCACGCGGCCGACGGTATGGTCGATCAGATCGTCGACGGTGGCCGGCGCGGCGTAGAAGGCCGGGACCGGCGGGGCAATGATCGCCCCCATTTCCGACAGCGTCGTCATGGTCCTGAGATGCCCGGTGTGCAGCGGCGTCTCGCGGACCATCAGGACCAGGCGCCGGCGTTCCTTCAAGGTGACGTCGGCGGCCCGGGTGAGCAGGCTGGAGGTGACGCCGGTGGCGATTTCCGACATCGAGCGGATCGAGCACGGGGCGACGATCATGCCCAGGTAGCGGGCCGAACCCGACGACGGGGCGGCGGCGATATCGGCCGGGCTGTAGACCGCGTCGGCCAGGGCATGCACGTCGGACAGCTTGAGCGAGGTCTCGAGGGCCAGCGTCACCTCGGCCGAGCGGCTCATCACCAGATGGCTCGGCACCTTGAGAGCGCGCAACGCCTCGAGCAGGCGCACCCCGTAAATGACGCCGGAGGCGCCGCTGATGCCGACGATCAGGGGAATGTTTTTCATATTTTATCTGCTGACAATCGATCCACCCGGAGCTTAGTATCATAGGCGAATACCCACCTACTGGGAGGATAGTGATGAGCCTTCTCGATCGTGTCCAGTCCCTCAAAGCGAAGCATGCTGCTTTGGAAGCAGCGCTCAACGACGAAGCGCGGCGCCCATCGCGGGACGACGCTTCGGTCGTGGAACTCAAACGAAAAAAGCTGAAGATCAAGGATGAACTGGAGCGCATCGCTCCACACTGACCTGGTTTTCGGCCGCCGGTTTCCCGGTTCATTTGGGAAACCGGTCGCACCGAACGGAAATCCGATTGCAAGCGGCCGTGGCGCCGCTCTTTTTTTTGCGGGAAAGCCCTCCCCCCAGGGGAGGAGGGCTTTGTTCGGCTATTCGTTCACCCCGCTGAATCGATTCGTCCGGCGTCAGCGGAATGCCGCGGCGTTGGTCTTTTTTGCGAGCGGCGCCGGCGTTTCGTCGGCGTCGGCTTGCTGGTCGCCCAATTTGCGCAATTGGTCGCGTTCGGCGACTTTCAGTTTGTCACGCTGCTCCTTTTGCTCGGCCCTCAGCTTGTCGCGCTGGTCCTTTTGCTCGATCTTCAATTTATCGCGCTGCTCCTTTTGGGTCAGCTTGAGCTTCTCCCCCTGTTCCTTGTATTTCGCCTTGATCTGGTCGCGGTCGTCGGTTTTGGATGGCGCGGCCACGGCGGCGGTGCCGGCGGTCGCGCCGTCGCTGGTCTTGCCCGATCCCGCCGCCAGGCAGGGAGCCGTCAGCAGCAATGTGGTCATGCCAAGGGCGGTGATGAATGTCCTCATTGAGCGTCCTCATCTATGCGAAGTGTATCCAAAAGTTTCCAAAACAGAAATATCACATCGAGAATGGCGGCGCCAGTCCCATTGGCATTAACCCCCTTGGCAGGGGCGCCATATGCGTCTGGAGCGGCGTGCGTCAAATCTTGACGCACGCCGCTCCAACGGCCATTGAGGCCGCGGCCAAGCGCGCGGAAGCGGGCGCCCGGCGAGGGACATCAAGAAAAGCCGGAGCGTGATGCCGATTTAAGGCATCGCGCTCTAGCCAAATCCATAAAATTATTGCAAAGTTTTGCGGCATAAGACGACACGAAGTTGTGCAATGCCAACCGGGATGGAAAGAACATGACCAACGCTTACGACCTTGCCCACCGACGGTCGCTCGAGGATCCTGCCGATTTCTGGGGTGAAGCCGCTCGCGAGATCACCTGGTACAAGACCTGGGACAAGGTCCTGGACGACAGCAAGGCGCCGTTTTATCGTTGGTTCACCGGCGGACTTGTCAACACCTGCTACAATGCCGTCGACCGCCATGTCGAAGACGGCCGCGGCGACCAGGCCGCCATCCTTTACGACAGTCCGGTCACCCAGACGGTTCGCAGCATCACCTATCGCCAGTTGCGGGACCGGACGGCCCGCTTCGCCGGCGTTCTGGCCGGCCTCGGCGTGGGCAAGGGCGATCGCGTCATCGTCTATATGCCGATGGTTCCCGAAGCCCTGGTGGCCATGCTGGCGACGGCGCGCCTGGGGGCGATCCATTCGGTGGTGTTCGGCGGCTTCGCCGCCAACGAACTGGCGACCCGGATCAACGATGCCCAGCCCAAGGTGATCGTCTCCGCCTCATGCGGCATCGAGGGGCAGAAGGTCATCGCGTACAAGCCCCTGCTCGACCATGCCATCGAATTGGCGGCCCACAAGCCGGCCCATACGGTGATCCTGCAGCGCCCGCAGGTCGAGGCGTCCATGGTCGCCGGCCGCGATCTCGACTGGGACCGGGCGGAGGCCGAGGCGGTGCCGCATGACTGCGTCCCGGTGGCGGCGACCGATCCGCTCTACATCCTCTATACCTCGGGAACCACGGGGCAGCCGAAAGGCGTGGTGCGCGACAACGGCGGACATATGGTGGCGTTGAAATGGACCATGTCCAACATCTACAACGTCAAGCCGGGCGAGGTTTATTGGGCGGCCTCCGATGTCGGTTGGGTGGTCGGCCACAGCTACATCGTCTATGCGCCCTTGCTGCAGGGATGCACGACCGTGGTCTTCGAGGGAAAGCCGGTGGGAACGCCGGATGCCGGCGCCTTCTGGCGGGTGATCGCCCAGCACAAGGTGCAGACCCTGTTCACCGCGCCGACCGCCTTTCGCGCCATCAAGCGCGACGATCCCGACGCTCTTCTGCTGAAAAACTACGATCTCGGCCATTTCCGGACGCTTTTCCTGGCCGGCGAGCGTTCCGATCCCGACACCTTGCAATGGGCCGAGCGGCATCTCAAGGTGCCGGTGATCGATCATTGGTGGCAGACCGAAACCGGCTGGGCGATCGCCGCCAATTGCATGGGGTTGCATGAATTCCCGGTCAAGCACGGCTCGCCCACCAAGGCGGCGCCCGGGTGGGACGTCCAGGTCCTGGACGAGGGGCATCACCGCTGCGAGCCGGGAAAGGTCGGCGCCCTGGTGGTCAAATTGCCCTTGCCGCCCGGCACCCTGACGACGCTGTGGAATGCCGACCAGCGTTTCGTCGACAGCTATCTCTATGAATTTCCCGGTTATTACAAGACGGCGGACGCCGGTTACATCGACGAGGACGGTTATGTCTATGTGATGAGCCGGACCGACGACATCATCAATGTCGCCGGCCACCGCCTCTCGACGGGCAGCATGGAGGAGGTGCTGGCCAGCCATCCCGATGTGGCCGAATGCGCGGTGATCGGCGTGCACGACGCCATGAAAGGGCAGCTGCCGCTGGGCTTCCTGGTGTTGAAGGCGGGCGTCGCCAAATCGCATGAGCAGATTCTGAAGGAGGTGGTCGCCCTGGTGCGCGAACGGATCGGTCCCGTCGCCGCCTTCAAGACGGCGACCATCGTGAAACGGCTGCCGAAGACGCGGTCCGGCAAGATCTTGCGCGGCACCATGCAAAAGATCGCCGACCACGAGGATTACAAGATGCCGGCCACCATCGACGACCCGGGGATTCTGGAGGAGATCGAAGAGGATTTGACGGCGATCGGCTACGCCAAAGCCCGCGAAGGCGCCGCTTAGAGCGCGATGGCTTAAATCGGCATCACGCTCCGGCTTTTCTTGATGTCCCTCGCCGGGCGCGCGCCTCCGCGCGCTTGGCCGCGGCCTCAATGGCCGCTTAGACGTTCGAACAGGCCCTCCCCCTTGATGGAGGAGGGTTGGGTGGGGGGATACCCGAGCCATAAGGATAAATATGATAAAATCGTCATTGCCGACCAAGGCATAGGCGATGATATGAAAATAATTTAAGTGCCCGTTAAGGAATAACCGCGTCATGGCGCGTTCCGCACCGGCCGGCGGCCGACCCGTCCTGGAAGAATAAGGAAAAGTGGCACCGGCGTCTCTGCCGGTGTCCGCCGCTGGCGCGGCGGAGTTTTTTCTCCACCGGC
>JAATGN010000203.1 GCA_015654615.1 Rhodospirillales bacterium | reverse complement strand
TGACGAGGATGACGCTCAGCGTGGGCCTTTCTGCTGGCGATTGAAGGCGAGTTCCTCGGGCGTCAGCTGCAATCCGACGAAAACCTCGTATTTGGGCAGGTCCTTCATGTCGGCCATCGGAATGGAAATCTCGACCTCGCCATCCGTATAATGCACCCGGTTGGAAGCTTCGGAAAACTCCAGGGTGACCGGCAGGACCTGCTTGGCCTGCGGGTCGGGATAAAAAGCCGGAATGGCGATGTAATAACTGATGTCGGCCCGGCGGCCGGCCAGGGCCGGACGACGCTCGGCGTCGATTCCCACCTCCAGGGTCAGCCGCATTTGCTTGGCTTCGGCATCGTAGAGACAGGACCCGTGGTAGCTGGTCATTTCAGCCTTCAATTCCACATCGGTGAGGTCGCGTCCCGGGCCGGACCGGAATTTGGTCATTGCGATCGAATCCGCCAAGGCGGAAACGCGCGGACAAATCGGCGGCTCCTCCTTGTCGAAGGCCTTGCAGGCGGACAAGGCGAGAAGAGCGGTGAACAAGGCGATGCTGCGCGTGGCAAAATTCATAATGTCATTTCCGTCCGTGTCTGCATTGCCGGAAAGGGCGTCCCGGTGCCCCCCGGGCAAATCGAAAAATGCTCTCGACCTCCTCGGCGGTGAAAGCCTGGGGGGCGTTGCCCCCCTTAATGCCGATATTGTTCATCGAGGCCCCGGCGGCGCCCCACTGGCCAAAGTGAACACTGTTGCACGTGAATCCTCTAACGATCGCAAAACAGCGGAAACGTGCCGAGGTGGCGGCCGAATCGGACGAACCGCCGCCCCGCGGCGGCCGACGCCTCGCCGAGGCATCTCCTTCCGATTACCGGCCCATGCATGAGTTCACCTTTTGCACGCGACGCAATTCTGCTATTGCTGGCGACTGTAGTGAACCACGGGACGGCACACAAGCTGCCGTAATCGAGTTCCGTCGTTCCACCCCGGCTGCATGGGGATCATGACCAAACGTCCGCTTACCATTCTTCTGGCCAGTCCACGCGGATTCTGTGCCGGAGTCAATCGCGCCATCCATATCGTCGAAGAGGCCCTGCGCCGATTCGGGCGGCCCGTTTACGTTCGCCATGAAATCGTCCACAACCGCTATGTCGTGCGCTCGCTCGAGGCGCAAGGGGCCGTCTTCGTCGAGGAACTGGACGATGTTCCGGATGACCGGCCGGTGGTGTTTTCGGCGCATGGCGTCCCGAAAACGGTCCCGGCGGCGGCCGAGGCCCGCGGCATGTTCTATCTGGACGCCACCTGTCCCCTGGTCACCAAGGTCCACCACGAAGCGGCGCGCCACGTCGACGACGACCGCCAGATCATCATGATCGGCCATTCCGGCCATCCGGAAGTGGTGGGAACCATGGGCCAGGTGCCCGACGGCAGCATCCTGCTGGTCGAAACCCTGGAACAGGCCGAGACGGTCGCTCCGTCCCACGGCAAGACGCTCGCCTATATCACCCAGACCACGCTGTCGGTGGACGACACCGCCGGTATCGTCGCCGTGCTGCGCCGTCGTTTCCCTGACATCGAGGGGCCGCACAAGGAGGACATCTGCTACGCCACCACCAACCGCCAGCAAGCCATCAAGGCGATCGCGCCCGGCTGCGACGCGGTGCTGGTGATCGGGGCGCCCAATTCGTCGAATTCGCGGCGCCTGGTGGAGGTCGCCGCCAGTTCCGGCTGCAACCGTTCCTATCTGGTGCAGCGGGCCGACGAAATCGACTGGACCTGGCTGGAGGGCGTCGGCCGGCTGGGCGTTTCGGCCGGCGCCTCGGCTCCCGAAGTGCTGGTCGACGAAGTGCTGGAGGCCTGCCGGCAACGCTTCGACGTCACCATCGAAGAGATCTCGGTCACCCGCGAAACCGTCACCTTCAAGCTGCCGGCGGAGCTCTGCACCTGACATGGCCGTTTACACCGAAGTGGCCGACGAGGATCTGCGTTCCTTCGTCGCCGAATATGACATCGGCACGGTGGTCAGTTGCAAGGGCATCGCCGAAGGGGTCGAAAACTCCAACTATCTGCTGCAGACCGACCGCGGCAATTTCATCCTGACCTTGTATGAAAAGCGGGTCAATCCGGCGGATCTTCCTTTTTTCATCGGGCTGATGGAGCATCTGGCCCGTCTCGGCCTGCGCTGTCCGACGCCGCTCGCCGGCCGGGACGGGGTCCATCTGCGCAGCCTGTGCGGCCGCCCGGCCGCCATCATTTCCTTTCTGCAGGGCCTTTGGCCGCGCCGCGTCACCGCCCAGCATTGCGCCGCCCTGGGCCGGGCGATGGCCGATCTGCATTTGAAGGGGCAGAGCTTTCCCGGCGAACGGCCCAATTCGCTCGGCCTGCGGGCCTGGCGCCCCCTGTTCGAGCAGGAGGCCCGCCGGGCCGACGAGGTCAAACCCGGACTGGCCGATTTCCTGCGCCACGAACTCGATCACCTGGAGGCGCACTGGCCGCAAGGATTGCCCACCGGCATCATCCATGCCGACCTGTTTCCCGACAATGTGTTCTATCAGGGCGACGAAGTGTCCGGACTGATCGATTTCTATTTCGCCTGTACCGATTTCCTCGCCTATGACATCGCCATCTGCCTGAACGCCTGGTGCTTCGAGATCGACGGCAGCTTCAACATCACCAAGGCGCGCCTGCTGCTGTGGAACTACCAGCAGGTCCGCCCCCTGTCGGCCGCCGAGTTCGAGGCCCTGCCGATCCTGGCGCGCGGCGCCGCCATCCGCTTCCTGCTGACCCGCCTTTACGATTGGCTGAACACGCCGGCCGGCGCCTTCGTCAAACGCAAGGATCCGCTGGAATATGAACGCAAGCTGCGGTTCCACGCCGAGGTCGGGGGAGCCGCCGCCTACGGCCTGGAATATGACGCCCTGACAGCCGGAGAACACTGAGTGGCCGACGTCGAACTGTTCACCGACGGGGCCTGCTCGGGCAACCCCGGCCCGGGCGGCTGGGGCGCCATTTTGCGCGCGAAGGGCGTCGAGAAGGAACTTTCGGGCGGCGAGGCGCCGACCACCAACAACCGCATGGAGATGATGGCCGTCATCGAAGGCCTGCGGGCGCTCAAACGTCCCTGCGTGGTCGAGGTCTATACCGACAGCCAGTATGTCCAGAAGGGCATCAGCCAGTGGATCCATGCCTGGAAGAAGAAAGGCCGCCTGGCCGAGGACAGCCCCAATCCGGTGGCCAATCAGGATCTTTGGCGCATCCTCGATGCCCTGGCGGCCGAGCATAAGGTGACCTGGAACTGGGTGCGCGGCCATGCCGGGCATCCCGAGAACGAACGCGCCGACGCCCTGGCCCGCAAGGGCCTGAAGGAAGCCGCCGGGGCGCGGGCCCTCGGGTAAGAGATTAATTCACCAGGAAGCGCCGCAGGCCTTTTCCGTCCATCCAACGCCATGCCGCCGGACGGCCGGGAGACTGCCTGCGGCGCACTCTGTCGCCTTGGTGTCTTGGTGGTTCAAAATATCCAAGAGCAGTCTTGAGCCATCGTGATCTGGAAAAACCTACGACGGTTTCCTGGCTTTTTCCAAAGCCTGGAGGACGGCGTCGTCGGTCAGCAGCTCGGGCAGCACGATGCCGTTCGGCGCGCCGGGACCATAGACGGCGTTGAAGGGAATGCCATAGCGGTTGAAGCCGGCCAGATAGGCGGCGATGGCGTCGTCCGGGCGGGTCCAGTCGGCTTCCATGGCCACCACATTGGCGGCGCTCAGGCCGGTCGCCACCTTGCCGCGATAGACCACCGTCGCCTTGTTGACCTGACAGGTGATGCACCAGTCGGCGGTGACGTCGACGAAAACCACCTTGCCGTCGCCGACGTATTGGGCAAGGGCCGCCCTGTCGAACGGCTTCCAAAGCCCCTTGAGATCGGGCGGCGCCGCCACGGTCGGACGGGGCGACGAGCCGCTCGACACGGCCAGCGCTCCCAGGCCGACCAGCACGATGGCCGCCGTCCGCACCAGGCCGGTCACGCGGCGGCCGGCGGCCAGCACCAGCAGGGCGACCGCCATCAGCCCGCCCACCGCCAGGCTCGCCGGCCGGCCGGCTTCGGCGGCCAGCACGATCAGCAGCCAGGCGGCCGTCGCCAGCAGCGCCAGGGCCAGGATCCGGCGCAGGATCAGCATCCATCGGCCGGGACGAGGCAGGCGCTGCGCCAGCTGGGGCCAGGCGGCGATGACCAGATAGGGCAGCGACATGCCCAAACCGAGGGCCAGGAAGATGGCGAAGATTTCCGGCACGCCGCGGGCCAGGGCGAAGCCGACCGCCGTCCCCAGAAAGGGCGCCGAGCAGGGCGTCGCCAGCAGGGTGGCGAAGGCGCCGGAGGCGAAATGCCCGGCCAGGCTGTGCGGGTTGCCCTCGCCCCGACCGGCCTCGGCGGCCCACCGCGGCAGGGGAATTTCAAAAAAGCCGAACAAATTGGCGGCAAAGAGGGTGATCAGCATCACCATCATCACCAGGAACAGCGGCTGCTGGAATTGGATTCCCCATCCGACCGCCGAACCCGCCGCCCGGACCACGACCGCGGCGGCCGCCAATCCCAGGAAGGACGTCAGGATTCCGCCCGCCGAAGCCAGGAATCCGGCGCGAATGACCCGCCGCTCGGCGCCGGCGTGACCGATCAGTCCCAGGACCTTGAGAGACAGCACGGGCAGCACGCAGGGCATCAGATTGAGGATGAAGCCGCCCAGCAGCGCGACGCCCAACATGGCGACGATCTTGGCCAGCCGGGAGCCCGGCTCGGCCGGCGCCACGTCCGAGACCACTTCCATGCCGCGATTCCCGTCGACCACCGTCAGGGTCACCGGCCTCTCGAAAAGATCGCCTTCGCCGGTCTGGGCAATCGGGGTCGTCTCGAAGACCACCCGCCTGCCGCCCTGCTGCAAGCGCACGAGCGGTTTGGCGAACAGCATCTGATCGCCGCGTTCGACGAAAAGATCGGGATTGGCCATCGGCGGATTGGCCGTCACCACGACCTTCAGGGCGCCGCTGTCCGTCGCCTGGGCCGACACCAGGGACAGCCCCTGCAGCGCCCCGTCGCCCGGAACCTGCGCCAGGAAGCGGCTGATCAGATGCGCCTGGGGCGCCGCGGCGGCGGGGCCGGCCGGCACATCGAGGGCCAGGTCGGCGTGGCCGGGAACGCACAGCACGTCGCAGGTCAGATAGTCGACCGCGGCCCGCAGGGACACCGCCTGGGCCGGATCGTTCAGCCGCACGACGATCGGCAGCACCACTTCGTCCTTGTAGCCCATGGTCTCGAGACCCGAGACGCTGAAGCGATGCGGCGCCGGCCAGGACATCATCGCCTCGGCCACATTGTCCGAGCCTTTCCAGTCGATGCTCGGCGGATAACCGGCGTCGCCGGGGGAACGCCAATAAATTTTCCAACCGGGCTTGAGATGGAATTCGAGCCCCAGCTGCACATGTCCCGAATCGCCCGCGGCGGCGACCGCCGAAATCAGCCGGACGGCCCCCTGGTCGTTGTGCGACCAATCGGACGCGGCGCCGCCGGACGCCCCCCGGGCCATGGGACTCAGTCCCAGAAGGACGATGATCGCCGCCAAAAGCTTCTTGCCCAAGCCCATCTGCCTCTTCCTTCGCGGCGGACCGCCGCCATCCCTTCACTGCCCGCAAGCGACGCGGGCTGTCAATCCCGCTCGTTCGCCGCCATACCCGTTCATGACGGTGTGAGCCTTGCGTTCCGACCGCCTTCGGCATATCTGATTATTATGCCACACGCACACAAATCCATCGGCTATTTGGCCGGACAGATGTTGGTCGCCATGCCGCGGATGCAAGACCAGCGATTCTCGCGGACGCTGGTCTATCTCTGCGCGCATACCGCGGAGGGCGCCATGGGCCTCGTGGTGAACCGTCTGTTCAACGCTTTGAGCTTTCCGGACCTTCTGCAGCAGCTCGACATCGAGCCGACGCCGGTCTGCGATCCGATCCGCATCCATTTCGGCGGCCCGGTCGAGGCCGGCCGCGGTTTCGTACTGCATTCCACCGACTATGTCCAGGACACCACCTTGGTCGTCGACGACCAGGTCGGCCTGACCGCGACCATCGACGTGCTGAAGGCCATCGCCGAAGGGCGCGGGCCGCGCCAAAGCATGCTGGCGCTGGGCTATGCCGGCTGGAGCGCCGGCCAGCTGGACAGCGAAATACGCGAGAATGCCTGGCTCAACGTTCCGGCCGACGAGGAACTGCTGTTCGGCATCGAGATCGAGCACAAATGGCAACGCGCCATCGCCCGGATCGGCGGCGATTTCGGCATGCTGTCCGGCGAGGCAGGGCATGCTTGACGGCCATCGGACGGACCATAAGAACGATAGCTGAACACGGATAAAAACGGATGAACAGGATAGGCGCCGCCGGCAATCGCCGTGCTCATCGGCGTCCATCCGTGTTACCCCGGCCCGACGCGTCCCCAAATTCGCCGCGCGCCTCGTAAAGACGAGATCGCCCCTTTTTTCCGGAGAGTTCCCATGCCGCACAGCGCCACCACCGACGATCTCTTCTTCCAGCGGACCGGCCTGGACCGCGAGCGGATCGACCGTATCGTCAAGGACAATCTCGCGGGCAGCGACGACGGCGAATTGTTCCTGGAATACCGGCAATCCGAGAGCATCGGCCTCGACGACGGGCGGATCAAAAGCGCCAGCTTCGATACGGCGCAAGGGTTCGGTCTGCGCGCCGTCTCGGGCGAGGCCACCGGTTACGCCCACGCCAGCGAATTGTCGGAAGCCGCCCTGCTTCGCGCCGGCGAAACCGTGCGCGCCGTCAGAACCGGCCATACCGGGCAGCTGGCCATCGGTCCTTCCGGCACCAACGCCCAGCTCTACACCGATCTGAACCCGCTGGCGCTGGTTCCCTTCGCCGCCAAGGTCGGCATGCTGGAAGAGATCGATGCCTATGCCCGCAGCCGCGATCCGCGCGTCAAGCAGGTCATGGCCTCGCTGGCCGGTTCCTGGCAGGCGGTGCGCATCGTCCGCGGCGACGGCAGCCATTCCTCGGATATCCGGCCCCTGGTCCGTTTCAATGTCTCGGTCATGGTGGCCGACGGCGATCGCATGGAAACCGGCAGCCACGGCATGGGCGGCCGGGTCACCTATGAGGGCGTGATGCAGCCCGGGCAATGGCGCGCCGCGGTCGACGAAGCGCTCCGCCAGGCCCTGGTCAATCTGGATTCGGTCCCCGCCCCGGCCGGCGACATGACCGTGGTGCTCGGCCCCGGCTGGCCGGGCGTCCTGCTGCATGAAGCCATCGGCCACGGCCTGGAGGGCGACTTCAACCGCAAGCAGACGTCGGCGTTCTCCGGCATGATCGGCCAAAGAGTGGCCTCGCCCGGCGTCACCGTGGTCGACGACGGCACCCTGGTCGACCGGCGCGGTTCGATTTCCATCGACGACGAAGGCACCTCTTCGTCGCGCACCGTGCTGATCGAAGACGGCATCCTCAAGGGCTATCTGTTCGACCGGCTGAATGCGCGGCTGATGAACGCCCGCCCGACCGGCAACGGCCGCCGGCAGTCCTACGCCAGCCAGCCGCTGCCCCGCATGACCAACACCTTCATGCTGGCCGGCGCCCATTCCCCCGAGGAGATTCTCCGCTCGGTGAAAAAGGGCATTTACGCGGTCAATTTCGGCGGCGGCCAGGTCGACATCACCAGCGGCAAATTCGTCTTCTCGGCCACCGAGGCCTATCTGATCGAGGACGGCCGGATCGGCCCGGCGGTCAAAGGCGCGACATTGATCGGCAATGGTCCCGACGTGCTGACCAAGGTCGCCATGATCGGCAACGATCTGGCGCTCGACGACGGCGTCGGCACCTGCGGCAAGGACGGGCAGAGCGTGCCGGTGGGCGTCGGCCAGCCGACGCTGAAGATCGACGGCCTGACGGTCGGCGGCACGGCGGTGTGACCGCGGAAATTGGTCATTGCGCGTTCCGCACCGGCGGCGCGCCGACCCGCCCTGAATGAAAAGGAAGAGTGGCACCGGCGTCCCTGCCGGTGTCCGCCGCTTACGCGGCGGAGTCTTTTCTCCACCGGCAGGGACGCCGGTGCCACTGACGCTTTCTCAGCCAACGGCGAAACAATCCAGAAACGGCTTATCCCAATCGTTCCCGTCCCCTGGCGGCTTTGAGAAAAAATTGAACCACCAAGACACCAAGGCGGTAGTCCGTGCCGCAGGCATTCTCCCGTCCGTCCACCGATCGTCGGCTGGATGATCGGACGAATGCCTGCGGCGCCCATTCATGACCATCCGTCGCCGGGTTGCGAAAAGCGCCTTGGTGTCTTGGGGGTTCAAAATATTCAAGGCGCCATCAAGCCATCGGGAGCGACAGGATAAACCGCGTCCGGAAAGCTGGATTGCTTCGCTTCGCTCGCAATTTATTCACGCGAAGACGCCAAGGCGCGAAGGGGAATGAGCCGTATTGGAAGCGGATCGCCATCCACCACATTGACTTCGCGTCTTCGTGTCTTCGCGTGAATAATATTTTACGGACAAGATTTTCCGTCGGTGCGGGCGCCCCCCTCGCC
>JAATGN010000247.1 GCA_015654615.1 Rhodospirillales bacterium | reverse complement strand
CGAAAGCGGGGATCCGGGAGTCTCGGAAACGCCCGTGGGGTGCCCCCTGGATTCCGGCCGATCCAAGGCAATGACGAGAAAAATCGATGATCCAGTCTGATCGCAAACCGCGCTAGGCGTCCCGTGGCCCATTTAAAATGTTTTGCGAAGGGGGGCGGGGTTTCGGGATGACGACGGATTTTGGGGAACACGGACGAACACGGACAGCCACGGATGCACACGGATAAAGACGAGTGGCCCGACCCCATTTTTCTCATGGTAAGGAAGGCAAAATACGCGGGAAATGCCCGCAGGTCTTAAGTGTGTTTACGAATAAAGATCTGAAAGTATTTAGAGCGCAGAGCGCTCTAAATACTATTTCCTATCCTTTGATCGATAATCTCAATTTTATCATATTCGTCTTTATCCGTGTGCATCCGTGGCTGTCCGTGTTCCCCAAACATCTTGCCCGTTCTCCAGGCCATCGGGCCGGTCCCGAGAACGAAGCAATGGCAACCCGTGCGCTTCCGATAGCCCACGAGGGGAGGGAAACCTCACATTCAAGAACGGCGCATTTATTTCCCAGCCTCGGACGCCCACGCTCCCGATACAGTCTCAGCGATTGACGATCTTGGCCGGAATGCGCAGCACCAGGACGACGCCGAGCAGCATCAGGCCGGCCAGGATGTAAAGCGCCAGATCCGTGCTGTGCGTGGTGTCCTTGATCCAGCCGACCAGATAAGGGCTGAGGAACCCGGCGCATTGGCCGAGCGAGTTGATCAACGCCAGGCCGCCGGCGGCGGCCGAGGCGGTGAGGAAGGCGCTGGAGAGCGGCCAGAACATCGGAAGGCCGGTGAGCGCGCCCATGGTCGCCAGGGTCAGGCCGAGGGTCGCCACCGCGGTGCTGGAGGCGAAATTGGCGGCGATCAGCAGGCCGACCACACCCATCAGCATCGGTATGGCCAGATGCCAACGGCGCTCGCGCCGGGCGTCCGCCGAGCGGCCGACGATCACCATGAAGATGCTGGCGGCCAGATAGGGGATGGCGCTCAGCCAGCCGATGGTCATCGGATTGGCGATGCCGCTGGACTTGATGATGGTCGGCAGCCAGAAATTGATCGAATAGACGCCGCACTGGATGCAGAAATAGATGATGCCCAGGACCCAGACGGTGGGATTGCGCAGCACGCGGGCAAAGGAATCGGAGACCTGGGCCGGACGGTTCCTTTCGTCCTCGATCAAGGCGTTCTTCAGGGCGGCGCGCTCCTCCTTGTCGAGCCATTTGGCCTGGTCGATTCCGTCGTTCAGCAGGAAGAACAGCCCGAGGCCCAGCAGGATCGTCGGAATCCCCTGCAGCAGGTAAAGCCATTGCCAGCCGGCCAATCCTCCCATGCCGGTGGCGAAGGTATTCAGGATCCAGCCGGAGAAGGGGCTGCCGACCAGGCCGGAAATCGGAATGGCCGACATGAAGAGCGCGATGATCCGCCCGCGCTCGGCCGAGGGGAACCAATAGGTGAAATAGAGGATGATGCCCGGAAAGAAGCCGGCCTCGGAGGCGCCGGTCAGCAGGCGCAGGATATAGAAGGACTCGGCCGATTTGACGAACAGCAGGCCGGTGGAAAAAATGCCCCACAGGATCATCGTGACCGTCAGCCAGCGCCGCGCCCCCACCTTGTAGAGCGTCAGATTGCTGGGAACGCCGCAAAGCACGTAGCCGATGAAGAAGATGCCGGCGCCCAGGCCATAGACGGTTTCGCTCAAGTGCAGATCGTCGAGCATCTGGAGCTTGGCAAAGCCGACATTCACGCGGTCGAGATAGTTGAACAGATAACAAATGAACAGAAAGGGCAACAGGTGAAGAGCAACTTTCTTGTAAGTTCGCCGCAAGTCGACTTGACCCGGCGCCCCCGGAACCGCGGTAACGGCCATTTTCCTTACTCCCTGGATTGTCATTTGGCAGGCGTGCGACAATTTTTATATATTATAATGTAACGATGCTATGACTTAGAGAATATTATAAAAAATAATATTACCCCGATTCCGATGCCGGAACAACGGGCGTTTCTTTCATGGTCTGAATGGCCAGGCTCTGCCTGGCCATCGGGGGAAAGTTCGCGGCGATTTCTCAGAGGTTGAGCGCTTGCATGCCCTGCGGCTGATACCGCTCGCCGGCGGTGGCGCCGCTCGGAAAGGCCGCATCCAGACGCTGCAATTCCGCCGCGCCGAGCGTGATGGACAAGGCGCCCAGGTTTTCCTCGAGCAGCGCCACCTGCTTGGTCCCGGGGATCGGGACGATGTCCTCGCCCTGCGCCAGCACCCAGGCCAAGGCCAGTTGCGCGGCGGTGCAGCCGCGTTCGGCGGCCATGGCCTGGACGGTTTCGGCCAGATGGAGGTTATGGGCGAAATTTTCACCGGAAAACCGCGGATGATGGCGGCGCCAATCGCCGTCCGGAATATCTTCGGGCCGGCGGAAGCGTCCGGTGAGAAAGCCGCGGCCCAGCGGGCTGTAAGCGACGAAACGCACGCCGAGGGCGCGGCAGGTCGCGAAGATTTCCGCCTCCGGATCGCGGCTCCACAGGGAATATTCGGTCTGCAGCGCGGCGATGGGATGGACCTGGACGGCGCGGCGCAGGGTGGCCGGCGCCGCCTCCGACAGGCCGAGATGGCGGACCTTGCCCTGGCGGACCAGATCGGCCATGGCCCCGACGGTGTCCTCGATCGGCGTCTTGGGGTCGACCCGATGCTGGTAATAAAGATCGATGACCTCGACGCCGAGACGTTGCAAGCTGGCGTCGCAGGCTTGGCGGACATACTCCGGCCGGCCGTCGATTCCCAGGAATTCTCCCTTCGGGCCGCGAACATTGCCGAATTTCGTGGCCAGAACCACCTTGTCGCGGCGTCCTTTCAGGGCGCGTCCGACCAATCGTTCGTTGTGGCCGAACCCGTACATGTCGGCGGTATCGAGCAGCGTCACGCCGAGGTCGAGGGCGCGGTGGATGGTGGCGATCGATTGCTCTTCGTCGCCGCCGGCATAGAATTCCGACATTCCCATGCAGCCGAGACCGAGCGCGGAGACGGAAAGATCGGGGGCGAGATGTCGGGTTTGCATGGGAGGCTCTTTCGCAAAAGGGGAAGGCGAATTCGGGAAAGGCCATTATGCCAGCTTCGGGGGCGTTCCGTCACCGGCCGTTAGGATGAAATTCATCCCGGAAACACCGGAGACCGGACTTGATCGGTGGCACCGGCGTCCCTGCCGGTGGAAAAGACTCCGCCTTTACAAGCGGCGGACACCGGCGGGGACGCCGGTGCCACTTTTCCTTAATTCATCGAGAGCGGGACGCCGCCGGCCGGTGCGGAACTCGTCATGAGGCCGTTATTCCCGAATTACCGCGCCAGTACCTGAGCGGCCTCCTTGGTCTTGCTGACCGCCTGACCGGCCTGGAGGATGGCCGCCGAGATTTCGTTGATGCTGCCGGTGATGGTTTCCACCGCCGTCGAGGTCCCCTGCATGCTGGACGACATGCCGCGGGTGACGGCGCTTTGTTCCTCCACCGCGCTGGCGGTCCCGGTGACATATTCGCGCACCGCATCGATGGACTTGCGGATGTTCGTCAGCACCGACGCCACTTCGCCGGAGACCGCCTGCACATTGTCGATCTCCTTGGAGATCTGTTCCGTGGCGCGGGCGGCCTGGTTGGCCAAATTCTTCACCTCGGTGGCCACCACGGCAAAGCCTTTGCCGGCGTCGCCGGCCCGGGCCGATTCGATGGTGGCGTTCAAGGCCAGCAGATTGATCTGCCCGGCGATGGTCTGGATCAGTTCCACCACGCCGCCCATCGCCTTGGCGGCCTCGACCAGCCGCTGGGTCGATTGATCGGCGAGGGTCGCCTGGTCGAAGACATGGTCGGTCGCCGCCTTGGATTTCGTCATGCTTTCCGAGATTTCCCGGATCGAGGCATCGAGTTCCTCGGCGCTGGAAGCCAGCATCTGGACATTGCCCGAAGTCTCGATGGCGGCCTTGGCCGCTCCCGACGCCTGGCTGGTGGAACGATCGATCGCGCCGTCGATTTCGCCGAAATTGACGTCGATCAGCTGCTTCAGGCTGTCCAGCAGGGCGATCTGCTTCGTGATGTCGGTGGCGTATTTGACCACCTTGAACGGCTTGCCGTTGAGATCGAGAACGGGATTGTAGGAGGCCTCGATCCACACCTCGCGACCGCCCTTGCCGATCCGCTTGTATTGCGCGGCCTGGTATTCGCCGCGCCGCAGCCGGTCCCAGAATTCCCGGTAGGCGGGGCTGTCCCGATAGGCCGGCTCGACGAACATGCTGTGGGGCTTGCCCTGGATTTCGGACAAGCCATATCCGAACGCCGCCAGAAAATTCTCGTTGGCGGTGATCACCGTGCCGTCGAGATTGAACTCGATGACGGCCTGGGCCTTGTTGATGGCCTGGACCTGTCCGAGAAGATTGGCATATTCCATTTTCTGCTTCGTGACGTCGGTGGCGTATTTGACCACCTTGACCGGTTTGCCGTCATGTCCCGGCACCGGGTTGTAGGACCCCTCGATCCATACTTCACGGCCGTTCTTGCCGATCCGCTTGAATTGGGCTTTCTGGTATTTTCCCTGCCGCAGGCTATCCCAGAATTCCCGGTAGGCGGCGCTGTCCCGATAGGCCGGCTCGACGAACATGCTGTGGGGCCTGCCGCGGACTTCATCGAGGCTGTATCCCATCGCCGCCAGGAAGTTCTCATTGGCGGTGATGATGGTGCCGTCCATCTGGAATTCGATGGCGGCCTGGGTCTTGTCCAGCGCGGCGAGTTTGCCCTTCATCTCGGACAACCGGGCGGTGGAAATCAATTGGGGCATGGTGACGACTCCTTGACGGTGCGCTTTCAGCGAGCCTCACCGGAATAACCGAGCCCGCGTATGGGAGATGTTTCACCATGTCCGGGAAACGCGTGCCATCCCCATATTGGGACTGGCCTGAAAACGGATGAGTCCGGATCGGCGGGCCCGCCGATCCGGCGGCCGCCTCGTCGCTTGACTTTGCCGTCCGATCGGGGACGATGGGCGAAAGGCTTCCAAGAGCGGCGCCGAATGAATCTCCGTATCGATATCCTGACGCTGCAGCTGTTCCTCGCGGTCATCGAAGAGCAGAGCATCGCCAAGGCGGCCGAAAAAAAGAATATCGCGACCTCGGCGGTCAGCCGGCGCATTTCCGACCTGGAAGAGATCCTGCAGGTCGAATTGCTTTACCGGCATGCCAAGGGAATCGAGCCGACGCCGGCCGGTTTCGCCCTCGTCGAGCATGCCAGGGTCGTCTTGGGCGATCTGTCCCGGCTCGAGACGGACCTGACGGGGTATCGGCATGGCACGCGCGGCCACATCCGGCTTTTCGTCAACCGATCGGCCATCCTCGAGACCCTGGCGCGGGAACTGAGCGCCTTCCTCGTCGCGCACCCCCTGGTGCGCGTCGACCTCGAAGAAAGCATCAGCCCGGACACCATCCAGGCGGTGGCGGAAAACCGGGCCGACCTCGGGATTTTCGGGGGCAATATCCGGGCGCCCGAACTCCAGGTGTTTCCCTATCGCGAAGATCGGCTCGCCGCCGTCGTCGCGCTGGACCATCCGCTGGCCCGGCATCGGAGCCTGCGCTTCGCCGATCTGGTCGACCACGATTTCGTCAGTCTCGAAAAGGGCAGTTCGATCGATACCCTTTGCGTCAGGGCGGCGGCCGAACTCGGACGGCCGCTCAAGGTGCGGATCCGCGTCAGCGGCTTCGACGCCTTGTTCCGCCTGGTGGAGGCCCGCCTCGGGGTGGGCATCGCGCCGATGGAGATCGCCGACGGGCGCCTGGGCCCGGGACATCTGGTGGCTATCGCCATCGACGAACCTTGGGCGCAACGGTCGCTCGTCCTCGGAATGCGCAACCATGCGTCCCTGCCGCCGGCGGCGCGGCTGCTCGTCGAGCATCTGCGGATGGGATCCGAGCGCCAGGCTTAAGGACCTGGGCTGTTGACCTCAGGTCCCAGTGGCGCGGGCGTCCCCGCCCGCGATGCCGGCAGAGCCGGCACCTTCGCGTTCCGCCGGGCTTTCATGGCCTTTCGCCAAATTTTTCGGCCGGCGCCGAAAACGCGGACAGGGACGCCCGCGCCACTGGGACCTGAGTGAACAGTCTTGGGTTCAAGGCTGGCCCGGCTTGATGCCTCGGCGAACCATCGCGAAACGCGATGGCTCCGTGCCGAACCGAGACTGTTTCAAGCCACGCCTCATCCTATAATCATCACCGCATGGCCTTCGAAGGTCAAAACAGGGCGCTGAGGCGTTTGAAGCAATCAAGGCGCTTGACGGCGAGATCGCCAAAAAGAACGCAAATTCAGGATTCCATTTCTTTCGGGACAATGCTCATGGATGACCAGCCCAGGACGCTCTTTTCGAAGATATGGGAGAGCCATGTCGTCAGCGATCTTGGAAACGACACCGCTCTTCTTCATGTGGATCGTCATATCCTGCACGATCTCGGCGGTTCCCGCGCCCTTCTCGATCTGCAGGAGCGCGGCCTGGGCGTGCATGACCCGGCGCTCACCTTCGCGACGCCCGACCATACGATTTCCACGGCGCCCGGACGGGTGGGGACGTGGGAGCGGGGCCAGGCGCTTCTCGACGCGCTGCGCGCCGAAACGGCCGCCGCCGGCATCCGGCTGTTCGATCTCGGCGAACCGGGGCAGGGCATCGTGCATGTCATCGGTCCGGAACTGGGCCTCAGCCTGCCGGGCAGCCTGATCGTCTGCGGAGACAGCCACACCTGCACGCACGGCGGGATGGGGGCGCTCGGCTTCGGCATCGGCTCGACCGAACTCGTCCACGTGCTGGCGACGCAGACGGTGATCCAGCGACGGCCCAGGACCATGCGGGTGCGTTTCGAGGGCGCCCTGCGCCCCGGCGTCACGGCGAAGGACCTGATCCTCTTTCTGATCGGGCGCATCGGGACCGGCGGCGGCACCGGTTTCGCCGTCGAATACGCCGGCAGCGCCATCCGCGCCATGCCGATCGAAGGCCGCCTCACCCTGTGCAATCTTTCGGTCGAGCTCGGCGCCAAGATGGGCCTGATCGCGCCGGACGAGACGACCTACGCCTATCTCGAGGGCCGGCCCTTCGCGCCGGCGGGGGCGGTCCGGCGGGACGCCATCGAGGCCTGGCGTTGCCTGGCCAGCGACCCGGATGCCCGCTTCGACCGCGAGATCGCCATCGAGGTGGCCGACATCGCGCCGCAAGTGACCTGGGGCATCAGCCCGGAACAGGTGATCGCCGTCGACGGACGGGTTCCCGATCCCGCCGCCGTCGCCGATCCGGTTCGGCGCGGCGCCATCGAGACCGCCCTCGACTATATGGGCCTCAAGGCCGGCGCGCCGCTCGCCGGCACGCCGGTCGACCGGGTCTTCATCGGCTCCTGCACGAACGGCCGTCTCACCGATCTGCGGGCCGCGGCGGCGGTCGTGCGCGGCCGGACGGTGGCGGCCGGCCTCAGCGCCTGGGTCGTTCCGGGCTCCGAGACGGTCCGGCGGGACGCCGCCGCCGAGGGCCTCGACCGTGTTTTCACCGAAGCGGGGTTCGAATGGCGCGAGGCCGGGTGTTCGATGTGCCTCGCGGCCAATGGCGAGACCGTGCCGCCGGGGCAGCGCAGCATTTCCACCTCCAATCGCAATTTCATCGGCCGGCAGGGACCGGGGGCCCGCACGCATCTGGCCAGTCCGGCCATGGCGGCGGCGGCGGCGATCGCCGGGGCGATCACCGATGTCCGGGACCTGGAGGGTTTTGCCCGATGAACCGTTTCACCGCCCTCAGCGGCATCGCCGCACCGCTCATGCGCGGCAATATCGACACCGATGTGATCATCCGGATCGAGCGCATGGTCGGGAACGCCATCCGCGGCACGCTCGGCCAGTGGTGCTTCGGCGCCTTGCGCTATCGTCCGGACGGTTCCGAAAACCCGGATTTCATCCTCAACCGGCCGCCCTATCGCCAGGCCGAAATTCTGATCACCGGACCCAACTTCGGCTGCGGCTCGTCGCGGGAAGCGGCGGTGTGGTCGCTGCAGGAGATGGGGATTCGGGCCATCGTCGGGTCGGGGTTCGGCGATATCTTCTACAACAACTGTTTTCAGAACGGCGTCCTGCCGGTGGTGCTCGACCCGGCGACGGTCGACGGTCTCGCCCAGGCGGTGGAGGCGTCCCAGGGCGCCGGCCGCGTCACGGTCGATCTGGTCGAGGGCGTCGTGGTCGGTCCCTCGGGCGACCGGCATCGCTTCGCGATCGACGCCGGGCGGCGCCAGGCCCTGCTGGAAGGCCTGGACGAGATCGCCATGACGCTGCGGCGGCAGCCCGAAATCGCCGCGTTCCAACGGCGCGATCGCCGGCAGCGGCCATGGATTCATTTCAAGGGAGCAGAGGTATGAGCACTTCGGCAACGGCCGCGAAGATCGTGATCATCGGCGGCGAAGGCATCGGCCCGGAGGTCACGGCCCAGTCGCGGCGGATCCTCGCCTGGTTCGCCGCCCATCGGGCGATGCCGATCGTTCTGCGGGACGCGGAATACGGCGTGGGCCCTTATCTGGCGACCGGCGAGGTCATGCCGGCCGACACCTGGGAGGCGATCGACGAGGCCGACGCCATCGTGTTCGGTGCGACCGGCGGTCCCGAGACCACGGCCGTCCCGGCGGAAGCGCGTCGGCGCGCCAGCCTGCTGTCGTTGCGCCGGAAATTCGATCTTTACGCCAACCTGCGGCCGATCGTCGCCCATCCGGCTCTCGCCGAGGCGGCGCCGCTGAAGGCGCGCGTGCTCGACGGCGTCGATTTCGTCATCGTGCGCGAACTCACCCGCGGCATCTATTTCGGGGAGCCGCGGGGCATCGAAAGGCTGGCCGACGGACAGCGGCGCGGCTTCAATACCGAGACCTACACCACCGGCGAAATCCGCCGCATCGCCCGCGTCGGGCTCGAACTCGCCCGCAGCCGGCGCGGACGGCTGTGCTCGGTCGACAAGGCCAATGTGCTGGAAGCCAGCCTGCTGTGGCGCGAAGAGGTGCAGGCATTGCGCGACGCCGAATTCCCCGACGTCGCCCTCAGCCACCTGTATGTCGACAATTGCGCCATGCAGATCGTGCGGGCCCCGGCCCAATTCGACGTCATCGTCACCAGCAACATCTTCGGCGACATCCTGTCCGATTGCGCGGCCATGGCGGCGGGTTCGCTCGGGATGCTGCCGTCCGCCTCGTTCGGGGCGCCCGATGCCGCCGGTCGGTCCAAGGCGCTTTACGAGCCGGTCCACGGCAGTGCCCCCGACATCGCCGGCAAGGCCATCGCCAATCCCCTGGGCTCGATCTTGAGCGTCGCCATGCTGTTTCGCCAGACGCTGAAACGTCCGGAGGACGCCCTGCTTCTGGAACGCGCCGTGGCGCGCGCCCTGACCGGCGGGGCGCGCACGGCCGATCTCGCCGAGCCGGGAAGCAAGCCGGTTTCCACGCGGGAAATGGGCGACGCGGTGCTGGCGGCGCTGGAGGCGCTGGCCCCCGAGATGGCGTCCGGCCGCGCCGGGGAGGTTGCTGCGGACAAGCGGCAGGCGGCGATGACGCACTCCTGATCCGGCCGGAAGGACGGCATCGTCGCGACGAAGGAGCATCGACTGGCGTTTTCGACCCGGGGCATCCGGAACCCGCAGGGCGCCCGGCCCGGTACAATAATAATCCGCCGCCCTGCGCGAACGTTGGGAGGAGTCCATGCAAGTCGATTCAACGGCCGGACCCGTGGAGGGTCCGCTGGCCGACCGTCGCGCCAGGCTGTCGCGTCTCACCGCCATCCAGGTCATGACCATGGCCTTCCTGATGGTCGGCGGGATCATCTGTTTTCTCGACCGCACCTCGCTGTCGGTGGCCAATACGACGATCCGCCAGGATCTCGGCCTGTCGGCGGTGGAGATTGGCGTGCTGCTTTCGGCCTTTTCCTTCGCTTACGGCCTCGCCCAATTGCCGGCCGGCCTGTCGTTGGACACATTCGGTCCCCGCAAGATTCTCGGCATCGGCATGTTCCTGTGGTCGGTGGCGCAGACCATGATGGGCATGATCAGCGGCTTTTGGCCGTTCTTCGCCTTGCGCGTCGGCCTGGGCGTGTTCGAAGCGCCCTTCATGCTGACGGGGCTCAAGGCCACCAACGAGTGGTTCCCGCTGCGCAAACGCGGCCTGCCGATGAGCCTGGTCAATCTGACCATCGTCCTGGGGTCGGCCATCGCGCCGCCGATTCTGTCTTCGATCATGATCGCCTTCGGCTGGCGCAGCATGTTCGTGACCATCGGCCTGCTCGGCGTGGTGTTCGCGGCGATCTGGTTCGTCTTCTATCGCGACCGCGGCGCCACGAGCCTCGATCGGGACGAGATCGCCTATCTCGACCAGGACGCCCCGCTTGCCCCGGAGACCCGGATCAGCTTCGCCGAATGGCGCGGGCTGTTCCGGCAACGCACGATGTGGGGGATGATTCTCGGCTTCAGCGGCATCAATTACACCACCTGGCTGTACGCCGCCTGGCTTCCCGGCTATCTGCAGGCGACCCACCATCTGAGCCTGGCCCAGACCGGCTGGTTCGCGTCGATTCCCTTCCTCTTCGGCGGCATCGGCATGCTGCTCAACGGCTTCGTCGCCGACAGGCTGGCGGCGCGGGGACTGTCGCCCCGGAAAAGCCGCCGGGTCCTGATCTGCATCGGCATGGTCTGCGCGGCCCTGTGCACCATGCTGGTGCCCTATGCCGACTCGCCCGTCGCGGCGGTCCTGATCATCGGCCTGGCCCTGTTCTGCATCCACTTCGCCGGCACCGCGGGCTGGGGACTGGTCCAGGTTTCCTCGCCCCGGCGCATGGTGGCGTCGGTCGGCTCGATCCAGAATTGCGGCGGTTTCCTTTTTGCCTCCCTGGGGCCGGTCATCACCGGCTGGGTGCTGGATCGCACCGGTTCGTTCGATCTGGCCCTGTTCATCTGCGCCGGCGTGATCCTGCTGGGCGTCCTGTCCTACGGGTTCATCGTCAAGGATCCGATCCGCGAGCCGTATGCCGTCGAGGCCGCCGCGCGGCGCGACTGATCGGCGGTTCCGTCGGGGCGGCGCCATGATCGTCATCAGAACCGCCGGGTATCGAGTCGATCCCTGGCGCCGCCGCGAGATCCGGGTTAAAGATTGAGACGATATGCCGCGTTCGATCGACCGCAGTGGAGGCGCCCCTGCCACGCAAACATGCGATTGCCGTTGTCTGCGCCGACGCCAGGCGGTGTCGCCAGTTGAGGGACGCCGCCACCCAATTCTATGATTTCGCCGAATATCGGCGGGAGGCGGACGCTTTCGGCGGGATGGAGGAAAAGCGGCCCAGCGTCGTCCTGATCGGCGAGAAGGTGGCTCCGGATGGCGGTTTCGCCTTCCTGAGACGCCTGCGCCAATCGGCCCTGGCCGATCTGCCGGTCATTTTCCTGGCCGGTCCGTCCGGTCTTCCGCCGCCGGAGGCGACGGTGGGCGAGGCGGCGATCCTGATCGTCACCGAGCCTTTCAGCCGCACCGGGCTCATCAAGGCGGTCGCCGCGCTGATCAATGACGATGTCCGGCGCGGCTGGCGCGCCTTGCCGAAAATCCAGCGGCAGGTTCTGGACGATACCCTGGCGGCCTTCAATCACGTGGCCACGCTGATCGAAACCGGCCGGCCCGTCGATTACGGGCCGGTCGAAGCGGCCTGCCGCTCGGTGGTCGACGCCGTCGGCAACCGTCAATTTTGCGGTCTGCTGCGGGCGGTCAAGGCGCATGACGATTATTCCTTTTCCCATTCGCTGCGGGTGGGGACCCTGCTGTCGCTGTTCGGCCATACCATCGGCCTGTCGAGCGGCGACCAATTGCTGATGGCGAGCGGCGGCCTGCTGCACGACCTGGGCAAGATCGCCATCCCGCCCGCCGTGCTGAACAAGCCGGGACGGCTGACCGACCGGGAAATGGCCGTGATGCAGGGGCATGTCGAGGTCACCGCGCAAATCCTGAAACGCGGCACCAGGATCCCGAAGGGGGTCATCACCATCGCCGCCAATCATCACGAGAAGCTCGACGGGTCGGGGTATCCCAACGGGCTGGCGGCGCCGCAACTGGACGAACTGGCCCGCATGTCGGCCATCGTCGACGTGTTCAGCGCCATGACCGACCGGCGGCCCTACAAGCCGGAGATGACCGCCGAGCAGGCTTTCCGGTTGATCGTCGACACCATGGGCCGCCAGCTCGACATGCATCTGCTCGCCCTGTTCCGCGAGGTGCTGCTCGATGCCGTGCGCAGCGACCCGGACGACGGTGCGCGGCGCGGAACCGCGTAACGCCGCCGGGGCCGCCGCGTCGATGAGGACGGACGTGGATCGATCGGCGATCAATGCATATATTGGATCGATGTTCGAACTCAGTCGCCTGCGCTGTTTCGTCGTTCTGGCCGAGGAGCTGCACTTCCATCGTGCGGCCGAGCGGCTCAACATGACCCAGCCGCCTCTCAGCCGGCAGATCCAGCTCCTCGAGCATGAGCTGGAGGTCCGCCTGTTGAAGCGTTCGAGCCGTCTGGTCGAACTGACGCCGGCCGGCAAGGCGTTCTATCTGGAAGCGCGGCGGCTTCTGCATATCGCGGAAAACGCCCGGGTGATCGCCCAGCGCGTGGCGCGCGGCGAATCCGGTTTGATCACCCTGGGCTTCACCGCCGCCTCCAGTTACGCCTTTCTGCCCCGCCTGGTCGCCCTCGCCAAGGAAAAGCTGCCGGACATCGACCTCGTGCTGCGGGAAATGGTGACGCTCGATCAGGTCGAGGCCCTGCATGCCGGCCGCATCGATCTGGGCTTCCTGCGGCCGCCGATCAACCGCTACGGGATTTCCGGAGCGCGGGTCCTGCGCGAGGCGCTGCTCCTGGCGCTGCCCCGCAACCATCCGCTGGCCGCCCGCCAGGAGGTCCGCCTGGCCGATCTCGACCGGCAACCCTTCATCACTTATTCCCCGGTCGAAGGGCGCTACTTCTACAACCTTCTGGCCGGATTGTTCCAGGAGGCCGGCGTCGCCCCGGTCTATGTGCAATATGTCATCCAGACGCATTCCATCCTGGCCCTGGTCAATGCCGGCATCGGCTTGGCGGTGGTGCCGGAATCGGCGCGGAGCCTGCACCCCGACGGAGTGGTGCTGCGCGATTTTCCAGCCGAGGCGAAGGCGCGCACCGAATTGTTCCTCGCCTGGCGCGACGACAGCGAAAATCCGGCCGCCTCGCTCTTCCGGGACCTGATCTTGCGGGAATTCGGCGAGGCGGCGGCATCCCACGGCAGATAGGCCGCCCTTCCCCGACGCTCCCCGACCGCCGGGCCGCCGCATTGGTTCCTTCCCAACGATACCGAGAAAGCATCGAACGATGCTTTCGGTGACATGGACCGGCTTGCGTTCCCCACCTACCGTGGTCGTGAAATAAAAATATCGACCAAGTCGAAGTGGAGACGAAATGACATGAGCAAGGTCGGCTTTATCGGACTGGGGATCATGGGCGCGCCGATGGCGGCCCATCTGCAGGCGGGCGGCCATCGGCTGTTCCTCAACACCATCGGGCCGCTGCCCGACGGCCTGCTGAAAGGCGGCGCCAAGGCCTGCGCCAATGGCAAGGAGGTG
>JAATGN010000123.1 GCA_015654615.1 Rhodospirillales bacterium | reverse complement strand
GGGAATCGCCTCGCCCGGCCCCCAGGCATGGGCGGCGATCCGCCCGGCGATTTCGTCGCGCAGACGCTGATAAAGGGGAAGGCGATGATCGATGCGGCTCATACCGGCGCGAATCCAGTCCTATAGAGAAGTATATAAATTCGCCGATGCCGCGCGGCTGTCAAGCCGGCCGTCTCAATGCGTCTGGGGATGGCGGCCGACGGTCAGGACGGAGAAGATCGCCAGGCCGTACAACAGCCCGACGCCGAGGAAAATCGCCTGGACCGCATGCCGGTCCAGCAGGGCCCCGAACAGCAGCGGCGCCGCCGTCGAGCCGGCATCCAGGCCGGAATAGACGAAGCCGAACACTTTCCCGGTGGCGCCGGGCGGCGTCGCCCGCTTGACCAGGATGTCGCGCGACGGAGAGGTGCATCCCTGGGCCAGGCCGGCGCAGAAGACGGTCAGCATCACGCCGTCGAAGGACAGGATGCCGAGGGCGACGACCGCCATCAGCAAAGCGCAGATGGCCAGTCCGACGACCGCCACCCGCACATGGCGGCTGGTGCGGTCGGCCAATTGTCCGCCCAGCAGGATGCCGATCGCCGAGCCCACCAGATAGGCCGTCAGGGCGGATGCCGCGGTGGGCAGGGCCACGCCGTAGAAATCCACCAGCGACGCCGTGGAAAAGGTCTGGAATCCCGTACCGGCCGCTGCGGTCAGCAGGAAATAGCCGAAGGCCATCATGATCGCCGGCGAGGCGATCAGACGCGCGTAGGAAATGCCGCCGTCCCGGGCCTCGCCGTCGGCCCGAGGCGCCGGGACGTCGCCCAGAGTGGCGCCGAAACGGACCAGCAGCGCCACCACCAGCAGGCCGGCCAATCCGGCGGCCACCAGGGCGACCCGCCAGCCGGCGCCGACCGCCAGGCCGCCGACCACCACGGGCGCCAGGGCGAATCCGACCGTTCCGGAAAAGGCGTGCACGCCGTAGGCCCGCCCCAGCCGCGGCTTCGACACCCGCGACGACAACAGGGAAAAATCGGCCGGATGGAAGACGCTGTTGCCGATTCCGGCAAGAATGGCCAGGGGATAGAGCATCCAGAAGGCGGTGACCAGGCCGGCCGCCCCGATGCAGAGGGCCATCGTGGCGACCCCGGCCAGCAACATCGGCCGGGCCCCGTAGCGATCGACCAGGATGCCGGCGAAGGCCTGGCAGATCCCCGAGGCCAGATAGAAGGACGTCGAGACCGAGCCCAGTTCCAGATAGCTGACGGAAAAGGCCTCGTGCAGGCTGGGGAACAGGGGCGCCAGCGAAAGCTGGAAAAAATGGCTGATCAAATGGGCCAAGCTGACCAGGCCGATGGTCAGCGCATCCTGCCTCAGCAGCCGCTGATCGGCGGAAACCATGTCCATTCGCGAAAATCCTCATGCGGCTGGAAAAAAGCGAAGGGCGATCCTAGCCAAAGTCGGCGCCGAACCAAAGCGGCATCGACGCCGACATCCCTCATGGCGAGGAGCGCGAGCTGCGAAGCGATCCAGAAGGGACCGCGTCATCCTGGACTGCTTCGCTTTCGCTCGCAGTGACGACTTTTTCATCCAGGACGGGGCGGCACTAAGAAGAAAATAGTTCACCGGCGTCCCGGTGGAAAAGACTCTGCCGCGCAAGCGGCGGACACCGGCGGGGACGCCGGTGCCACTTTTCCCTTATTCATCCGGGACGGGTCGGCCGCCGGCCGGGGCGGCACGCGCAATGACGGATTCGTCCGCTGCCTTGCCGCGGCCACCGGTGTCCCCTGAGGTTCTCCACTCTCCCGCCCGGCAGCGTTCGAGGCGTCGGCGGAGGGACATCCGCGCTGCCGAAGAATCGTGCCGGAATGTTTTGAGAATTTTCCGATCCTCAGGCAATGTGCCCGCATCATTTTTGGGGGTAATCATGTCGAAGACGTCGAAAGACGGATTTTTACCACGTTGGCAGATGAAGACCGGGGGCGTCATCGCTCCGGATGAACGTTTGCCCTGGGGTCAAACCATCGTCGTGGGCATCCAGCATGTGGTCGCCATGTTCGGCTCGACCGCCTTGGCGCCCATCATCATGGGCTTCGATCCCAATGTCTCGATCCTGTTCTCGGGCATCGGCACGCTGATCTTCTTCCTGATGGTCGGCGGCCGCGTTCCCAGCTATCTGGGATCGAGCTTCGCCTTCATCGCCGTCGTCATGGCGGTGACCGGCTATGCGGGCAGCGGCCCCAATCCCAATATCGGACTGGCCCTGGGCGGCATCATCGCCGCCGGCGTCGTCTATCTGCTGATCGGGGCCATCGTCACCGTCGTCGGATATGCCTGGGTCGAGACGCTGATGCCGCCCGTGGTCACCGGCGCCGTGGTCGCCGCCATCGGCCTCAACCTGGCGCCGCTCGCCGTCAAAAGCGTCAGCGGAACCGGGTTCAACACCTTCATCGGCCTGGCCACCGTCGTCTTCGTCGGCACTTTCGCCGTCTATGCGCCCGGCATGGCCCGGCGCCTGCCGATTCTGCTGGGCGGCCTCGCCAGCTATCTTCTCTATCTGATCTGCGCCAACGGACTGGACCTCGGCAAACCGATCGATTTTTCCCATGTCGCGCAAGCCGGCTGGTTCGGCCTGCCGCATTTCGCCACCCCGGTCTTTTCCGCGCCGGCCATGGGCCTGATCGCCCCCATCGCGGTCATTCTGGTGGCCGAGAACCTGGGCCACATCAAGGCGATCGGCGCGATGACCGGGCGCAACCTCGATTCCTACCTGGGGCGCGCCTTCATCGGCGACGCCGTCGCCACCATCGTTTCGGCCCTGGGCGGCGGCACCGGCGTCACCACCTATGCCGAAAACATGGGCGTGATGGCGGCCACCAAGATCTTTTCGACCCTGGCCTTCGTGGTCGCCGGCCTGTTCGCCATCCTGCTCGGCTTTTCGCCGAAGTTCGGCACGCTGATCCTGACCATTCCCGGCCCGGTCATCGGCGGCCTGGAACTGGTGATCTTCGGCCTGATCGCGGCGACGGCGGGACGCATCTGGGTCGAGAACAAGGTCGATTTCTCCAGCCCGCGCAATCTGATCACCACCGCCGTCACCCTGACCGCCGGAGCCGGCGACCTCGCCCTCAATCTGGGCGGCTTCACGCTGGGCGGCATCGGCACCGCCACCTTCGGCGCCATCATTCTCTATCAGCTGCTGCGCGAGAAGGCGGCGTAAGGCGATCGAAAGATTGAAGCGCCGAGGCGCCATGCACGGTCCGCCGATGAAAGCCCATTAAGATCGGTCAGAAATAACGGCGTCATTGCGAGCGATCAGCGAAGCAATCCAGGATCCCACCGCTGTTGCTGGATTGCTTCGCTTCGCTAAGAAGAAAAGCGTGAGTGGCACCGGCATCCCTGCCGGTG
>JAATGN010000284.1 GCA_015654615.1 Rhodospirillales bacterium | reverse complement strand
CCGCCGTTGTTGTTGATCGCACTGATGGTGCCGCGATTGTCGATGCCCTTGGTGCCGCCCGTGATGGTCCCGATGCTGCCGTTGGTGATCGTCCCGATGCTGCCGCCGCTGATATTGTAAATGGCAAATGAATTGGAGCCGATTCGGCCGGTGTTGGCGACCGTATCGATCGTTCCATGATTCTCGACGCCGTAGCCGTTGGTGATGGTGATCAAGCCGCTGTTGTTCAGAGTGCCGATGCTGCTGCTGTTGTTCCGGATGGCCGCGGAATAATCGGCGGTGATGGTGCCGCCGCCGTTGTTGAGCAACTGGGTAAGGGTGCTGCCGCTCGCGTTGTCGATGCCGTATTCGCTGCCGTGAATGGTGCCGGTGTTGGTCAGCGTGCCGCTCGTGACGGAGACCGAGACTGCGGGCGTCGCCGTGCCGACGATGGTGCCGCTGTTGATGACAAGGGTGCCGCTGCCGGTCCAGTTGATGCAACTCGTCGAACTGCTGATGATGGTCCCGGGCGCGACAACCGCCGTGCAGGCCGCCGCCGGCTGCGGCGCGCCCAGCCCGGCCCCCAGGATCAGCAGGGATCCCCCCGCCAGCAGTTGCCCGCGATACAGACTCTTGGAAACCATCGGCGTCATTCGAGCTCTCCCCCTGGCATCACATCGGCCTGCCGCGTTTTTCAGCGAACCCCAACTCAAAGTAGCAAATATCAGTAAAACAAATACTTAGCAACATAATGATGGCGGAGGATTTTGGTCCGGCGGCAAATATGTCCGAAGGAAACGCGGCGCCGCGGCATCGATCCCGATCCGCGCACCGGGTTCGGATCCGAAAAAACGCGGCCGATGCCGAGGGGACGAAATTTTGCACATATCAACGCGTTTAGATTAATGTATTTTTCAACCTATGAGCGCTGTACTGCTTACGCACGAAAGGGATCATCGAAGATGGCGTCGTCGCCCCCTGTCCCTTGGAGATGCTGTCCATGTCGTCCGACTCCCGCGTTTCCCAGGACCATGTTTTCGTTCCCGGTGCGAATGGCGCGGAAACCGGCGACGTCGTGCGCGTGGTGGAAACCGACGGTGCGCTGAACGAGATCTCGGCGGACGACTTCCTGTTCGGGACCGTTCCCGCGCCTCTGGCCATCGCCTTCATCTCGCCGCATCTCGATTTCGCCGCGGTCGTTTCGGCTTTGTGCCGGCTGGCCGGGAACACGCCCCTGGTGGCGGCGTCGACGGCCGGCGAATTGTGCGCGGCCAGTTCCGAGGTGACGCTCTATAAGCCGACCGGCGCCGCCTGGTCGACGGTCGTCGTGCAGATCTTTTCGTCGGATCTGTTGTCCGCGGTCAGTCTGCAGGCCGTTCCCCTGCACAATGAGGATATCCGCCGGGGCCGCCCCACCCTGTCGCAGGATGAGCGCGTCGCGCGAATCGTCCGGTCCCTGGAAACCGTCCGGCCGCCGTTCCCGCTGGAGGCGCGCGACTGCGTGGCGCTGACCTTCATCGACGGCCTGTCGGCCTGCGAGAATTACCTGATGGAGGCGGTCTACCGCAGCGCCGCCTTCCCTTGCCTGTTCGTCGGCGGATCGACCGGCGGAAAACTGGATTTCCGCAACAGCTATCTGTTCGACGGACGGCGGATCCTGGAAAACCACGCGCTCATCGCCTTTCTCAAACTGGCGCCGGGAAAACGCTACGGCGTGCTGAAAAGCCAGAATTTCCGCAAGACCGGCCGCTCGTTCATCGTCGTCGACGCCGATCCCGACCGCCGCACGGTGGCGACCGTCCTGGACGAGGCCGACGGCGTGGCGCTGCCGGCCGTCGAGGCTTTCTGCACGCTGTTCGACGTCACGCCGGAACGGCTGATGGGCAAATTCACCGATCACACCTTCGCCATCGAATTGGATGGGGAACTGTTCGTTCGGTCCGTCGCCGGCCTGAACCTGGAAAGCGGCGTCGTATCGTTTTATTGCGACATCAATCAGGGCGACGAACTGCTGCTCGTCGAAGCCACCGACTTCGCCGAACAGACCCGCCGGGACGTCGCGGCGTTCCTGCGGGGCAAGCCGAAACCGTTGGCGGCCTTGCTGAACGACTGCATCCTGCGGCGGCTGAACAATGAAGAGGCGCTGGGCGAGCTGACCGGACTTTGGGATATTCCGGTGGCGGGGTTCTCGACGTTCGGCGAATTGCTGGGCATCAACATCAATCAAACCCTGACGGCCCTGGTCTTCTTCGATGCGGCCGACGGCCGGTTCCAGGACGATTTCGTCGATTCCTTCCCCATCCATTATGCCCGCTTCTGCTCCTGCTTCGAGCGGCGGCAACTGAACCGCATCAAGATCCTCAACCGGCTGCGATCGGGCATGGCGCGCCGTCTGGCCAAGCATCTCGGCGCCAGCTCGGCCTTGACGGACGAATTCGAAAGCCTGCTCGCGCAGTCGTCCGACGTGCGGCCGACCCTGGACAGCATCCACGCCACCCTGGCCAGGGAGGTCGCCACCGAAAAGCGCATTCGCCAGGCCGAGGGATATCTGATCGACGCCATCGAGGCGATGAGCGAAGGCTTCGCCCTTTACGACCAGGATGACCGCCTGGTCGTCTGCAACAGCCATTACCGCGAAATGTTCCAGGATGTCGCGACGAACGTCGCGCCGGGCCGGACCTTCGAGGAGATCGTCCGGACGGCGGCGGCGCGGGGGCTTTACGACTATCGGGACCGGGAATTGGACGACTTCGTGACCGCCAGCCTGGCCACGCACCGGACGGCGGACGGCACCGGCGTGCTGCATGTCCTGGCGTCCGGCCGCTGGATCGTCAGCAAGGATTACCGCACGCACGACGGCGGCGTCGTCACCCTGCGGACGGACGTGACCGAACTCAAGAAGCGCGAGGAGGAGGTCCGCGTCCTGAACACGCGCTACGAATTGATCCTGGGCTCGGCCGGCGACGGGATCATCGGCATCGACGCCGGCGAAAGGATCACCTTCGCCAATGAAGCGGCCCGCCGCATGCTGGGAGCGGCCGCGGCAGGGCTGGAAGAGCGGAACTACCGCGAAGCGCTGGGCGGAGGGACGGCCCATTCCGAACTGCCGGCCTTCCCGCTGGAGGGAGCGGTCGGGGAAACCCGCGAAAGCCAGTTCCGGCACATGGATGGAAGCGGTTTCCACGCCGAATACATCCTGGCTCCGATACGCCAGCGCGACGTCTTCGACGGGGCGGTGCTGGTCTTTCGAAACATCTCGCTGCGCAAGCTGTACGAAGCCGGCATCACCGATCATCAGAAGGAACTGGAACGGCAGGTCGCCGAGCGTACGCAGAAATTGACCACCGAGATCGATATCCGCATGCGCATCCAGCGCGCCCTGGCCGAAAGCCAGGGGCGGCTGATGGCGATTACCGCCAGCCTGGTCGTCGGCGTGCTTCTGGTCGATATCCACGGCATCATCGTGTTCGCCAACAAGTCGGCGCGCCGCTGGCTGGACGCGGAATCCCTGGTCGAACACGAGTTGGACGAGGTGTTGTCGCTGGAAATTCACGGAAGGCGCCTCGGCTTCCACGACAGCCCCTTTCGCAAGGTCATCGAGAGCGGCGACACCGTCATCGACGACGACGCCGTGTTCATCACCGCTTCGGGCAAGCGGCTGTGCATCGCCTATGCCGCGGCGCCCCTGGAGGAGGAAGGCCGGCGGCGGATCGCCGTCATTTCGTTCCGTGACATCGAGGCCTTGAAGAAGGCTCAACGCGAAGCGTCGCAGGCCTCCCGCCTGGCGACCGTCGGCCAGCTGGCGGCGGGAATCGCCCATGAGATCAATACGCCGGTACAGTATGTCGGAGACAATCTGAACTACATCGGAAAATCCCTGTCCAAGCTCGACGCGGTGATGACGGCCGGCCGGGACGTCGCCGCCGCCGCCGCCGCCTTTCCGCAATTGAAAAGTTTGACCGCACGCTACGAAGCCGCCGTCCAGAACGCCAGGCTGGCGGTCTTGCTGAAGGAAGTCCCCTTGGCGATCAGCGAATCGCGGGAAGGCGTGGCGCAGATCACCCGGATCGTCTCGTCGATGAAGGAGTTTTCCCATCCCGGCACCACCACCAAGACCATGACCGACGTCAATCGGGCGATCGAAAGCACCGTGACGGTGTGCCGCCATGTCTGGAAACCGGTGGCGGCGGTCGAAATGGATTTCGCCGCCGCCCTGCCCCGGGTGCCCTGCTTCGCCAGCGAAATGAATCAGGTCTATCTGAACCTGATCGTCAACGCGGTCCACGCCATCGAGGCGACGGACAAGCCGCTGCCCGGAAAAATCAACATCAGCACCCGCCACGACGGAGATTTCATCGCCATCGAAGTGGCCGATAGCGGTACGGGCATCCCCGAAGACCTCAGGGAAAGGATTTTCGATCCGTTTTTCACCACCAAGGAGGTCGGCAAGGGAACCGGCCAGGGCCTGGCGATCTGCCGCGACGTGGTCGTCTCCAAACATGCCGGGACCCTGGAGGTCGGCGCCGGCGGCGGAGAGGGGGCCGTTTTCGTCATCCGCCTGCCGATCAAACCCGCTCCCGAGAGCCTGGGGCCGGTAAAACAATAGTGGCGGACGAATGAAGAACAGCGTCAGTGGCACTTTTCCTTAGGCTTTGGGGCGAAATAATCGCTCCACATCGCCGTGCAGGGACGCATTTCATACAGCCTCCTCGTCGACAGCCTCGCCTCGTTGCGGGAAAAAATTCTCGACAAGATGAGCCATCAAACCATCGACTACTACGAAAAGAAGCGCGTCGGCGAAATTATGGACCGTTACGGAAACGGCGTGTCGGTGATCAGCTGGTGGGTGAACTCGCTGTGCGACGGTGCTTTGGCCAACATGCTCCAGGCCCTGTTCATCATTGTGGTTCTTTTCCTCAAGGCGTTTCCCATCGGGATTTTGATGGCCTTGGTCATGGCATTCAGCCTCTATGATTCCTATCGCAAGCTGATTTACGCCAGGCCCTTCAACCGCGGCTGGATGACCCACATCGGCAAGATGTCGGGGCTGATGTCCGAGCTTTTTTCAAATATTGCCACGGTACGGAGCTTCGGTGGCGAAGCGGCGATCAGAAAGCGCTATTTGGAAAATCAGGCCTTTTGGAAAGACCAACGGGAAAAAGTGTATCGGGTCAATTCCGCATTCGATATTCGGCGCAACGTCGTCAATGCGCTGGCGATATTCGGGGCGATCTGCTTCGTGTGCTGGGGAACGCTGCACGGTCGCTATAACCCGGGGGATATCCTTCTGGTGCTGCTGTTGACCCAGAGTCTGACCGTCACCATCACCCCGATTTCTTCGCTGATAAACCAGGCCGGGGAAGCGGACGCCAGTGCGGAACGGCTGCAGGAACTCATCAACGTCGAATCGGCGGTACTCGATGAGCCTGGTGCCGTCGATCTCCAATCGATCGAATCGGTGGCATTCGACAATGTGTCCTTCGCCTATCCCGGAAAACAGGGTCCGGCGCTGAATGACGTCTCCTTCTCGCTGACCGCCGGCCAAACCTTGGCACTGGTCGACCCGAGCGGTTCCGGCAAAACCACGATCATCAAGTTGCTCCTGCGATTCTATGACACCACTGGCGGCCGGATTCTCATCAATGGACAAGACATTCGCACCTTCACCAAGAATTCCGTGCGATCGCTCTTCGGCGTGGTATTGCAAGACGTCGCGTTGTTCAACTACAGCATCGAGGAGAACATCGCCTTTGCCAGACCCGACGCCCGTTCTGAAGATGTCCGCAGGGCCGCACGGGGGGCCTATGCGGACGTCTTCATCGACAAATTGCCGAATAAATATGAAACGCTGGTGGGAGAGCGCGGCATTCGATTGTCCGGCGGCGAGAAACAACGGATCGCCATCGCGCGGGCCTTGCTGAAGGATCCACAGATGATCATCCTGGATGAAGCCACCAGCGCCCTCGATTCCGAATCGGAACGGTTTGTTCAAAGCGGCCTACGCGAATTGATGCGGGGAAGAACGGCGGTGGTCATCGCCCACCGGCTCAGCACCATCGCCAACGCCGATATCATCGTGGTGCTGAAGGACGGTAGGGTTATCGAAACCGGCCGGCACGCCAATCTGATTCACAATGCCGACGGCCTCTATGCGAAACTCCACGCCCTGCAGAACGAGGCGGCGGTCGAACAGTCGGGCGCGCCCGCTGCGTGAGCCTGAACTCTCCGTGACAACGATTTCGCTTACGACATCACCGCAGCCGCGATGGTACACGCTCTATGCCGACGAGATGGAAGACTATGACAAGCGATATTCCATGTGATGGCGTTCTGTGCATAATCAGAAGATATCATGTTTCTGCAATCGTCCCAGCGTAAGAAGAACGGAAAAACGCACACCTACTGGAATGTTGTCGAGAACAAGCGTCTCGACAACAGTAGAGTGGTTCAGCGTCAGATTCTTTACTTGGGTGAGATCAATTCGTCTCAAGACAGTGCTTGGCGTCACGCGATCGAGGTGATCGACGAAGGCACCGGCGAGCCGCGAACCCTGGCGCTATTCCCCGAGGATCGCTGCGGAGCGTTGGCAACCGACACTTCGACGGCGCAGGTACGCCTGTCGGAGATGCGGCTTTGTCAGCCGCGTCAATGGGGAGCCTGTTGGCTGGCGGGCCAGTTGTGCCAGGAGTTGCAGCTCGACCGGTTCTGGGCCGATCGGCTACCGCGGAGCCGGAAAGGGACGCGCTGGGAGCATATCCTGCAGGTTCTGGTCTCCTATCGGCTGATCGCGCCGGGCAGCGAGTGGAAATTGCATCGGGAGTGGTTTGGCAAAAGCGCGATGACCGATCTCCTGGGGGCCGACTTTGGCCTCGCCGAGGTGCACAAGCTCTATCGCTGCCATGATCGCCTACTGGAATACAAAGAAGAGCTCAGCCATCTCGTCAACCGCTGCCGCGACATGTTCAACGCCAACATCGCCGCTATCATCTTGTGGTTACGCTATAATACCCACATCTAGCAGCCTGTCGGACTTAAGATCGATCGCGATGGAGGTGAACTGATTCGGGGTTGCCGCGCAAGCGGGAACAGGGTCGGCACGGTGGATACTCTCGGCCCCTCCCGTCCAGACAATAGTTATTGGGAGTCTGGTATATTATTCGAGCAAGGTACGTCCTGAATATTGGTTTCTTGAGAAGAATATTGTAGAATATGTTCACATTATAGAAAGCGACAATGGGCGCTGAGAGCATGAGTAATTTCCGCCAGATTGACCGCGATACCGGGTTTCTCTTGCCGCCCTCAGTGGACGAATGGCTTCCGGAGAAGCATTTGGCCCGCTTCGTGGTGGAGGTGATCGACGGCTTGGACCTCACGGCGATGACGACGAGCTATCGTGGCTCGGGGTCCGCATCTTACCATCCAGCCCTGTTGCTGGGCGTTCTGGTGTATGGCTACGCGACGGGCGTCTTTTCGAGCCGTAAGCTGGAACGGGCAACCTACGACTCGGTGGCGTTCCGCTTCATCGCGGCAAACGAACATCCTGACCACGACACCATCGCAACGTTTCGACGGCGCTTTCTCAAGGACATCGAGGGTCTGTTTGTCCAGGTGCTGCTGCTGGCCCGCGAGATGGGCATGCTCAAGATGGGCACGGTGGGGCTCGATGGCACAAAGATCCACGCCAACGCCAGTCGACACAGCGCCCTGTCCTACGAGCATGCGGGCAAGATCGAAGCACAATTG
>JAATGN010000117.1 GCA_015654615.1 Rhodospirillales bacterium | reverse complement strand
GGGGGCGGCTTGGAAGGCGCTGACGTGGTTGGCGATGTGCTCGGTCGCGCGCGCGGTCTGTCCGGCGAGCGATTTCACTTCCGCCGCGACCACCGCGAAACCCTTGCCGGCGTCACCGGCCCGGGCTGCCTCGATGGTGGCGTTGAGGGCCAGCAGGTTGGTCTGCGAGGCGATGTCGTTGATCAGCCTGACCACCTCGCCGATGCGGTCGGCGGCGGCGGCCAGCCCCTGGACCATGGCGTTGGCGCGTGCCGTTTCTTCCGAGGCCGCGCTCGAGATGCGGGCCGATTCCACCACCTGGCGCGAGATCTCCGCGATCGAGGCGGACAATTCGTCGGCGGCCGACGCCACCGTCTGCACATTGGAGGTGGCCTGTTCGGCGGCGGCGCCCACGGTCGTCGCCCGGGCGGTCGCTTCCGTCGCCGCAGAAGACATGGTCTGCGCCGTCGCCTGCAATTCCGTCGAGGAGGACGACACCACCTCGACCACATCCATGACCCGGGCTTCGAAGCTGTCGGCCAATCGGTTGAGGGCCTGCCGGCGCTCGGCCGCGGCATGGACCGTGCTTTCCTCCTGTTCCCGCCGCATGGCGTGCAGCTGCGCCGAATTGTTCTTGAAGACCAGAACGGCCTTGGCCATTCCTCCGATCTCATCCGTGCGGTTGGTATCCGGCACGTCCGAATTCAAATCGCCGCCGGCCAATCGGTGCATGATCGCGGTCAGGGCGATGATGGGAGAGGCGATGCTGCGGCTGATCAGATAGCTCGACAGCAGCATGACCAGAAGCGCGCCGGCGATGACGGCGGACAGGGAAATGACCCGCTCGCGGAAGACGGTATCGATGTCGTCGACATAGACGCCGGATCCGACGATCCAGTCCCACGGCTTGAACATGGCGGCATAGGAGATCTTCTGGAAAGCCGTGTCTCCGCCCCCCGCCTTGGTGGACCGGTAGCCGGTGAACCCGCCGCCGCGCGTTCCGATCGTTATCTGGTCGCGAACGAACTGTTTTCCATCCGGATCTTTCTCGTCGAGTCGGTTTTTACCTTCGAATTCTTTATGGGCGCCGTGAATTTCCGTGATGCCGTTCATATTGTAGACATACATGTAATCGTTCTTGCCGTAGCGCAGGGCGCGGACGGCGTTTCCCGCCCGTTCTTTCGCCTCGGCCTCGGTCATCGCGCCGGTTCCGGCCTGTTTATGATAGTAGTCGGCAATGGAAATCGTCGCTTCGACGACCTGTTTTACACCGGCTTTGCGTTCTTCGGTCATCGTCTCTCGAAGATGATAGAGATTGACGCCGACCAAGAGGACGATGACAAGAATTGAAAGAAAAATTTGCAATGCGAGTTTGCGAACCACTCTTAAATTTTTGAGCATCGTAATCGCCTTATTGGGTTTCCTGGCATCGTTTTACTTTTTTATAAATTTATATTAAGAAACGATATCCCTGTATGAAGAGAATTTCAAGCGATAGTTGCCGATGCGGTGCGTCATATCGTCCGATACGATCGTATTTGGTGTTATTTTAATTACAGGTTGATTGTCGTTTAGTGACACCATTGCTATATGTATATTTGCATGAACAACACAATATCGAAGTTATTCCATTGATATCCGCATTTTTGATATAAACTTATTTCCTTAAATATAAGGAGGCGTCATGGGACTCGTGTCGAAATTATTTCTGTGTTGTTTGATGATGATTGCGGCAGGATATGGCGCTTATCGGAATAAAGTTCATGATAGAGCCGATGGACAGAGCTTGTTTTCCTTTCTGCTCGATGCCGAAAACTTCAACGACTGGGGAAAGCTGTGGCGAATCGTGACCATGGTTTCCTTTCTGGCCGTGGTCGGGGTGGCGACGATGAAAATGGTGGCCATCCTGTTGGGCGGCCCCATCGTCGATCTCGATCGGTTCCGCTAGAGCGCAATGCCTTAAATCGGCATCACGCTCCGGCTTTTCCTGATGTCCCTCGCCGGGCGCGCGCTTCCGCGGGCTTGGCCGCGGCCTCAATGGCCGCTCTAGACCCCCGCGCGCCTTGTCGGTAGGCGCGTCCTTCCGGCCGCGAGCCACCTCTCCATCGTTCCGAGGCGATCAGGTTTCGGAGAGCCACCAAGACACCAAGGCACCAAGGCGCTTCCTGAAATATCGCGCTTGCGGATGGTGAGCGGTCTTGCCTTCGCGCCGCCTTGGTGTCTTGGTGCCTTGGTGGTTCAAAATTTCCAAGGGCGTCTCTTCATTTCACCCCGAGCAGGGCGAGCATGATGCCGCCGGAGATGGCGGTGCCGAAGACGCCGGCCAGGTTGGGTCCCATGGCGTGATAGATCAGCAGGTTCTCGCGGTCTTCCTTGGCGGCGACGATATGGGCGACGCGCGCCGCGATG
>JAATGN010000387.1 GCA_015654615.1 Rhodospirillales bacterium | reverse complement strand
GGGACGCCGGTGCCACTGGGATTATTTCACAAGCTCGAAAGCGGGGATCCGGGAGTCTCGGAAATGCCCGTGGGGTGCCCCCTGGATTCCGGCTGATCCAAGCAATGACGAGAAAAATCGATGATCCAGTCTGATCGCAAACCGCTCTAAAGGCCTGGTGTGGTTCCCGTCCCGGGCCCTTGTTCCAGACGCGACCCGTAACGGTCAAGCGACGTCGGGCATTTTCTCGGCGAGCGGCTCTCCGTCCAGCGAGATCAGCCGGAAGCGGTCGGCGTCGATCAGCCCGCGGTCGGTGATCTTCAGATGGGGGATCATCGAAAGCGGCAGGAAGGCCAATTGGACGAAGGGCTCCTCCAACTGGCAGCCCATGTCGCGCAGCACCGTGCGCAAGGCCCGCAGGCGCTGTTCCACCTCCTCGGCCGGCCGGTCGCTCATCAGGCCGGCGATCGGCAGGGCGAGCTCTTCGCGGACGGCGCCGTCCTGCACCGCGACGAAACCGCCCTGCAATTCGATCAGGCGATTGACCGCCATCGCCATGTCGGCGTCGTTGCTGCCGACCACGATGACATTGTGGGCGTCGTGGCCGATCGAGGAGGCGATGGCGCCATCGGTGATGCCGAAACCCTTGACGAAGCCGCGCCCGACATTGCCGTTGCGGCCGTGCCGTTCGAGCACGGCGACCTTGAGGACGTCGGCGGCCGGATCGGCGTGGCGGAGGCCGTCGGAGTAAGGCAGGTCGAGGCTCAGATGCTCGGTGATGATCTTGTGGGCGACCAGGCCGATCACCGGGCCGCGCGGGCCGTTGCAGGGGGTGCGGAACAGATCGGCGGTCACCGGGGCGCGCTTGATCGAACCGAAGCCGATGGGGGCGATCAGCCGCCGGGCGGCGAAGGTCGCGGCATCGACCGGACGGCCGAGCCGGATGACGCCGGCCACCTCGCAGCGTTCCAGATCATGCAATAAGACGATGTCGGCCAGATAGCCGGGGGCCAGCAGGCCACGGTCGGTGAAGCCGAAGCCGCGGGCGGCCGACCAGGTGGCGGCGCGATAGACCGCGGCCAAGGGGGCGCCCTTGGCGATGGCGGTGCGGACCAGATGGTCGATGTGGCCGTCCTCGGCGATATGCAAGGGCGTCCGGTCGTCGGTGCAAAAGGCCAGGAAGGGGGCCCGCGTCATGTCGATCAGGCCGGCCAGGGCCTCGACGTCGCGGGTCACGCTGCCGTCGCGGATCAGCACCTGCATGCCCTTGCGCAGTTTTTCCAGGGCTTCCTCGGGGGCGGTCACCTCGTGGCAGTTGCGGATGCCGCAGGACAGATAGCCGTTCAGATCGCGGCCGCCGAGCAGCGGGGAATGGCCGTCGATATGCCAGCCGTCGAAGGCCGCCAGCTTGTCGAGGACGGCGTCGTCCTTGGCCAGCACGCCGGGGAAATTCATGAATTCGGCCAGGCCGATGACTTTGGGGTGGTCCCTGAGGGCCACCAGATCGTCGGCCTCCAGCCGGGCTCCGCTGGTTTCCAGGGCGCTGGCCGGCACGCAGGACGACAGATTGATCCTGAGATCGATGGCCAGCCCCAGGGCCGAGTCGAGGAAATAGCGCAGGCCGGCGGCGCCCAGCACATTGGTGATCTCATGCGGATCGGCGATCGCCGTGGTGGTGCCCCGCGGCAAGACCAGGCGGTCGAATTCCCCGGGCTGCACCAGGGTCGATTCGGGATGCACATGGGTGTCGATGAAGCCGGGCACGGCGTAAAGATCGGTGCCGTCGATCTCGCGGCGACCATGATAATTCAAATCATAGGTGCCGACGATGCGCTCGGCGCAGACGGCGATATCGGTCCGGACGATTTCGCCGGTCGCGATGTTCAGCATGCGGACGTTCTTGACCACCAGATCGGCCTCGGCCCGGCCGAGTGCCTGGTCGATCCGCCGGGCAAGGCCCGCCTTGATGTCCTTTCTGCTTTTCGTCACGACTCTTCCGTTCGGTGATGTTGGCGCCTGCCTTGTATATAGGTAGCCCGGACGGCGCGGTCGTCTCCCAATGTCATCAGGACGAACAGCTCTTCCTCGAGATCGCCGTCGATGGTCTCGAGGCGGTGGCGCATGGCCGGCGTCGCCCTGGCGTCGAGGACGATCAGGTCGGCGGCGCGGCCGGCCTCGATGCTGCCGATTTCGCCCGCCATGCCCAGGGCTTCCGCATTGCCGCGGGTCGCCTGGTAAAAGGCGGTCAGGGCCGGCAGGGACTGGCCCTGCAGCTGCAGCACCTTGTAGGCCTCGGCCATGGTCCGCAGCAGCGAGTAGCTGGTGCCGCCGCCGACGTCGGTGGCCAGCGACAGGCGGACCGGCCGCCGGGGATCGGTCAGTTTCGCCCAATCGAACAGGCCGCTGCCGATGAACAGATTGGAGGTCGGGCAGAAGGCGGCCACCGAGCCGCTTTCCGACAGCCGCTGGAGTTCGGCTTCGCTCAAATGCAGGCAATGACCGAAAATCGAGCGGGGTCCGAGGAGGCCGAAGCGGTCGTAGACGTCGGTATAGGATTTGGCCCAGGGGAACAGCCGGCGGACTTCGGCGATCTCGGCCAGATTTTCCGACAGATGCGTCTGCAGATAGACATCCGGATAGTCGTTCAGCAGGGCGCCCGCGACCTGCAGCTGGGCATCGCTGGAGGTGATGGCGAAACGCGGGGTGACGGCGTAGCGCTGCCGCGACTTGCCATGCCAGCGTTCGATCAGCGCCTTGCTGTCCCGGTAGCCGGCGTTGGCGGTATCGCGCAAGGCCGTCGGGGCGTTGCGGTCCATCATGGTCTTCCCGGCGATCATCGCCGTGCCGCGCCGGACCGATTCCGCGAAAAAGGCGTCGACGGATTGCGGGTGCACCGAGCCATAGACCACGGCGGTCGTCGTGCCGTTGCGCAGCAATTCGTCGAGGAAGGACCGGGCGCCGATTTCGGCGTGGCCGGCGTCGGCATATTTCTGCTCGGCGACGAAGGTGTATTTCTCCAGCCATTCGAGAAGCTGGGCGCCATAGGAGGCGATCACCCGGGTCTGCGGGAAATGGATATGGGTATCGATGAAGCCCGGCAGGATCAGTCCGTCCGGATAATGCTCGACGACCGTGCCGGGCGCCAGGCGGCAGGCCAGCTCGGCGGCCGGGCCGACGGCCTTGACGCGCCCGTCTTCGATCAGCAGCAGGGCGTCGTCGAGATAGCGATAGCTGGCGTGGTCGTGGGCGCCGTTGGGACTGCCGACGAAGCTCAGCAGGCGGCCGCGGATGGCGGTGACGGGAGTGGATGACGGGCGTTCGGCCATCGGAACCTTTTGGAAATGAATGGAAAAGGGGTGATTTCGTACCACCATCGTCATTGCTTCAGCTTCGCTGAGAAAAAAGAGTCAGGGACGCCGGCGTCCCTGCCGACGAATTAAAGACTCCGCTGCGAAGCGGCGGACACCGGCGCGGAGGCCGGTGCCACTTTTCGAAGTTTTAGCAACGGGGCGGCGACGAGCGCCGCCCCGTTCGTCAAGATCAGCTTTCGACGCCGGCGACGTACCAGTCCATCTTCAGCATTTCTGCGTCGCTGGCCTTCTGGCCGGCCGCATAGACCACGTCGCCCTTCTGGTTCTTGATCGGACCGGTGAAGGGATGGACCGCGCCGCTGGTGATGTCGGCCTTCAGCTTGTCGGCCGCCGCCTTGACGTCGTCCGGCATGACGGCGTTGTAGGGGGCGAGACCGACCAGGCCTTCCTTGAAGCCCCACCAGATGTCCGTCGAGGACCATTTGCCGTCCAGGGCCTTCTGCACCCGGTCGATATAGTAGTTGGCCCACTGGTCGACCACGGCGGTCAGGTGAGCCTTGGGCGCGTAGGAGGTCATGTCGGTGGCCTGTCCGAAGGCATAGACGCCGCGCGCCTCGGCGACCTGCAGCGGCGCCGCGCTGTCGGTATGCTGGGTGATGATGTCGGCGCCCTTGTCGATCAGCGCCTTGGCCGCATCGCTCTCCTTGCCCGGGTCATACCAGGTGTTGGCCCAGATGACCTTGGTCTTGAAGTTCGGATTGTGCTTCTGGGCGGCCAGGGTGAAGGCGTTGATGCCCATCACCACTTCGGGAATCGGGAAGGACGCCACATAGCCGGCGATGCCGGCCTTGCTCATCCGGCCGGCGATGTCGCCGATGACGGCGCGGCCTTCGTAGAAACGGGCATTGTAGATGGCCAGGTTGTCGGCCCGCTTGAAGCCGGTCGCATGCTCGAATTTGAGCTTCGGGAACTGTCCGGCCACCTTCAGGGTCGCTTCCATGAAGCCGAAGGAGGTGGCGAAGATCAGCTGATTGCCCGAGGTGGCCAACTGGCGGATGACGCGTTCGCAGTCGGGGCCTTCCGGCACGTTTTCCACGAAGGTGACCTTGACCTTGTCGCCGAAGTGGGCTTCCACCGCCTTGCGGCCGACGTCATGGGCGAAGGTATAGCCATGATCGCCGATCGGGCCGGTATAGACGAAGGCGACGGGCAGGGCGTCGGCGGCCAGGGCGCGGCCCGGACGGCCCAGGGCCAGGGTCCCGGCGGTGGCGGCGGAACCGGCCAGGAAGGTGCGGCGGGTAACGGTAATCGTCATAAGAATCCCCTTTTTTGCTAGTCAGTGGGTGGTCGAACGGCAAGGTGGTCAGATCGACGGACGGAACGGTTTCCCGAGGTCCGCCGGTGCGGTGAAGCGGCCCCGCCATGGCCCCGCCGAGATGATGGTCAAGACGGCGATGGTCGCGAGATAGGGCAGCATGGAAAAAATCTGTGCCGGCAAATGGAAGGTGCCTTGGGCATGCAGCTGCAGGATGGTCACGCCGCCGAACAGATAGGCGCCGGCCAAGACCCGCCAGGGCCGCCAGGAGCCGAAGACGACCAGGGCGAGGGCGATCCAGCCGCGGCCCGCCGTCATGCCTTCCATCCACATCGGCGTATAGGAGAGCGAGAGGAAGGCCCCGCCGAGACCGGCCGCGCCGCCGCCGAACAGGGTTGCCAGATAGCGGGTGCGAATGACCGGCAAGCCAAGGGAATGGGCCGATTCCGCCGATTCGCCGATGGCGCGGAGCGTCATGCCGGCCCGGGTCCGCTTGAGAAACCAGGCGGTTCCCGCCGTCAGGATCACCGACAGATAGACCAGGGCGTCCTGGCCGAACAGCAGCGGTCCCAGCACCGGCAGATCGGACAAGACCGGCAGATGGAGCTTCGGCAAGGCGGCCACCGGCTGGCCGACGAAGCCCGAACCCAGCAGGGCGGACAGCCCGATGCCGAAAATCGTCAGGGCCAGGCCGGTGGCCACCTGGTTGGCCATCAGGGAGAGCGTGAGGACGGCGAAGGCCAGGGCCAGGGCGGCGCCCGCCGCCGCCGCCGCGACGATGCCGAGGACAGGATTGCCGGTCGATATGGTGACGGCGAAGCCGGCCACCGCGCCCATCAGCATCATCCCCTCGACGCCGAGATTGAGCACGCCGGAGCGTTCGACCACCAGTTCACCGGTCGAAACGAACAGCAGCGGCGTCGAGGCGCTGATCACGGCTGCCGAAATATTGACGATGGAATCGGCGATCATGAGGGGGTGACCTCCCGGCGCGCCGCGGCCAGGCGAATGCGATAGCGGGACAGGAAATCACAAGCCAACAGATAGAACAGCAACATGCCTTGAAAAACTCCGGTCGCCGCCTGCGGCAGGCGATCCTCGATCTGGGCGATTTCGCCGCCGTTGTAGGAGATCGCCATCAAAAAACCGGAGGCGATGATACCCAGGGGGTGCAGACGGCCCAGGAAGGCGACGATGATGGCGGTGAAGCCGTAGCCGGGGGTCAGATGCGGCACCAATTGACCGATCGGGCCCGCCACCTCGAAGGTGCCGGCCAGGCCGGCCAGGCCGCCGCTCAGCAGAAGGGTGAACCAGACCGTGCGATTGCGGCTGAAGCCGGCGAAACGGGCGGCGGCCGGGGCCAGGCCGACCACCTTGACCTGAAAGCCGATCACGGTGCGGGCCAGCATCACCCAGGCGGCGACGGCGACGGCCAGAGTCACCAGGATTCCCAGATGCATGCGCGTGCCGTCGAGGATCAGGGGCAGCAGGGCGGAACTGGTGAACATGCGGCTTTGCGGGAAATTGAAGCCCTGCGGATCGCGCCACGGCCCATAGACCAGGATGCCCAGCACCAGCGTCGCCACATAGGTCAGCATCAGGCTGGTCAAAATCTCGCTGACCTCGTAGCGGGTCTTCAAGAAGGCCGGAATCGCCGCGTAAAGCATACCGCCCAGGATGCCGGTCAGGCACATCAGCGGCAGAATCCACAGGCCCGTCTCGTTCCAGAAGGCCAGCGCGATGCCGCTGGCGCCGAGGGCGCCCAAGGTCAGCTGGCCTTCGGCGCCGATGTTCCACACATTGGCCCGAAAGCCGATGGCCAGGCCGCTGGCGATCAGGACCAATGGACCGGCTTTGACGCAAAGCTCGGACCAGCCGTAGAAGGTCAGGGTCGGCGAGATGAGGAAATGATAGAGCGTCTTGGCCGGGGCCAAGCCGAGACAGAGAAACAGGAAATAGCCGCTGATCACCGTCAGCGCGACGGCCAGCACCGGCGTTGCATAAATCACCGCGCGCGACGCTTCCTGGCGCGGTTCGACCTTAACCCACATATGTTGCACTCCCGCGGCCTGCCCGCGCTTCACTTTCCAAACCGTGCAGTCCGCCCATCAGCAGGCCGATCTGTTCGATCGAAGCCTCGGCGGTGGCGATCGCCGGCGACAGCTTGCCCAGATTGATCACCGCCAGACGATCGGTGACCACCAGCAATTCATCGAGATCCTGGGACACCACGACGATGGCCGTCCCGCTTTGCGCCAGCTTGAACAGGGCCTGATGGATGGCGGCGGCGGCGCCGGCGTCGACGCCCCAGGTCGGTTGGGCGATGACCAGGACCTCCGGGCTTTGCAGGACCTCGCGCCCGACGATGAATTTTTGCAGATTGCCGCCCGACAGGGTCGCCGCCGCGGCGTCCGGTCCGCTCGCCTTGACCGAGAATTCGGAGATGATGCGAAGCGCGTAATCGCGCGCCTCGCCCGGCTGGATGAAGCCCTGGCGGGCCAGCCCCAGGCGGTTGCGGGCGGTCAGCAAGGTATTGGCCGCCAGGCTCAACTCGGGCACGGCGGCGTGGCCGGACCGTTCTTCGGGCACCGAGCACAGTCCGTGCATGCGCCGCTTTTCGGCCCCCAGATGGCCGACGGCCTTGCCGTCCAGGCGGATCGTCGACGGTCTGTGCAGCACGACCTCGCCGGCCAGGGCCTGGGTCAGTTCGTTCTGGCCGTTGCCGGCCACTCCGGCGATGCCGAAGATCTCACCGGCGCCGACTTCGAAGGAGACACCCTTGAGATCGACCCCGAACGGCAGATGGCTGGCCAGGTCGAGATTTTCGACGACCAGCCGCGGTTCGGCGCTGACCGTGCCGGCCCGGCGGACCAGTTGCTTCAGCTCGGTCCCGATCATCAGCTGCGCCATGCCCCGCGCCGTCTCGACGGCCGGATCGCATTCGCCGACCACGCGTCCGCCCCGCAGCACCGTGGCATGGTGGCAGAGATCCTTGATCTCCTGCAGTTTGTGGGAGATGTAAAGGATCGAGCAGCCTTCGTCGGAGAGTTGCCGCAGCGTGACGAACAGGCGTTCGACCTCCTGCGGGGTCAGCACCGACGTCGGTTCGTCCATGATCAGCAATTTGGGATTCTGCAGCAGGCAGCGGACGATTTCGACGCGTTGCCGCTCGCCGACCGAAAGCGTGTGGATTTCGCGGCCGGGATCGAGGGGCAGGCCGTATTTGCGGGACACCGTGACGATCCGCTCGGCCAGTTCCCGGAGATCGGGGGCGTCGTCGATGCCGAGGGCGATGTTTTCCAGCACCGTCATCGCCTCGAAAAGCGAGAAATGCTGAAACACCATGCCGATGCCCTGGCTCCGGGCTTGATGCGGACTTTCGATGGAAACGGTCCGGCCGTCCCACAGGATCTGACCTTCGTCGGCCTGCAGGACGCCATAGATGATCTTGACCAGCGTGCTTTTGCCGGCGCCGTTCTCGCCCAACAAGGCATGCACCTGTCCCGGGGCGACCGAGAAGCTGATGCGGTCGTTGGCGACCACGCTCTGGAAACGCTTGCTGATCTCGCGGAGCGCCAAACGCGGTGTCCGGCCTTCGTCATGCACTCTGGATGCTCCCCCCACAAAATCCCCCGCGTCAAAATCTCGCCGCACCGATGTCGGATTCGGCAATGGATCGGGTGGGACGCCACCCGACGTCCCACGTCATCTCGAAAAACCGGGGTAAATACTTGCGAATTCCATGCCAGAATCGGAACGGCGACTCCGTTCCGTCTTTTCGTTCGAAGGTTAGGCGATAGGCGATAGGCTCGACCAGCACAAAAATCAGGGAAATTCGTCGTTTCCTGCCACCCCTCCCCCTCGTGGGGCTATCGGATTCACACAACAAGCATTGCTTCGTTCTCGGAACCTGTCCGATGGCCTGGGGCGTGAGCAGGATATTTGAGCAACACGGATGAACACGGACAGCCACGGATGCACACGGATTGGAAATGACGGCGAAGAAAACGAAGCCGCCCGCAGAAGATGCCTGCGGCGTTTTTTCTTATCCGTGTGCATCCGTGGCTGTCCGTGTTCATCCGTGTTACCCAAAATCCGTCGCCATCCCGAAGCGCAGTCTTCTTCGCACGGCATTTTTTAGCAAAGAGAATTAATGGGTGAATACGATAGCCCTCGTGGGGTGGGGGCCGCTCACCCCGCCGCCAGGCGCGCCGCGTTCCGCCGGTGCCGCGCCATGAGTTCGGCCAGGTCGAGGCCGGGAATCCGCCCGTCGGTAACCGTCCAGCGTCCGGCCGTCATCACATGGTCGGCGCGATGGGCGCCGCACAAAATCAAGGCGGCGAGCGGATCGCCGTGCCCGGAAAAGCGCAGTTCGTCCAGCCCGAACAGGGCGAGGTCGGCGGCCTTGCCGACGGCCAGGCTCCCTAAGTCGGGACGCCCGAGGCAGGCGGCCGAGCCGCCGGTCGCATAGCGCAGCGCATCCTTGTGGCCGATATGGTCGGCCCCGTTGGCCAGCCGCTGCAACAGAAAGGCGGCCCGCACTTCCTGGATCATGTTGGAGCTGTCGGCCGAGGCGGAACCGTCGACGCCCAGGCCGACCGGCGCGCCGGCCCGTTCCAGGGCGGCGACCGGACAAATCCCCGAGGCCAGGACCTGATTGCTGCTCGGACAGTGGCAGATGCCGGTCCCCGCCTTGCCGAGACGGGCGATTTCGGCGGCGGTGAAATGAATGCCGTGGGCCAGCCAGACCCGATCGGACAGCCAGCCGCAGCTTTCCAGATAGTCGAGCGGCCGGCAGCCGAGGCGGGCCAGGCAAAAGGCGTTCTCATCCTCGGTTTCGGCCAGATGGGTATGCAGGCGCACATCGTGCTGTTCGGCCAGCCGGGCCGTTTCGCGCATCAGGCGGCCGGTCACCGAGAACGGCGAGCAGGGGGCCAGGGCGATCTGGACCATCGCGCCGTCGCCTCTTTGATGGTAGCGGCCGATCAGCCGTTCGCTGTCGAGCAGGATGGCGTCTTCGTCCTGGACCACGCCATCGGGCGGCAAACCGCCGTCCTTGACCGACAGATTCATCGATCCGCGGGTGAAGACGGCGCGCAGGCCGAACCGCCGGGCCTCCTCGATCTCGATGTCGATGGCCTGTTCGAGCCCGGCGGGGAAGACGTAATGATGGTCGACGGCGGTGGTGCAGCCGGACAGCATCAGTTCGGCCATCGCCACCTGCACGGCGGCGCGCAAGGCTTCCTCGTCGAGGCCGGCCCAGACCGGATAGAGGGCCTGCAGCCAGGGAAACAGCCGTTTGTCCAGCGCGGCCGGAAAGGCCCGGGTCAGGGTCTGGTAGAAGTGATGATGGGTGTTGATCAGCCCCGGCAGCACCACATGCCGATCGGCCGGAAAGACCTGGTCGATGGCGCCTTCGGGTTCGCCGCCGGCGGGAACCAGGGCGACGATCCGCCCCTGTTCGACCACCAGCCCCCGTTCCGCGCCGTCTGCCAAAATCGCCAGCGGATCCTTGATCCAAAGCTTCATCCGTGCTCGTTCCCGTCGCTTGTGTTTGGCCGCTTGGATTTATGACGTGTTGCGTAAGAAAGGTGAACCACCAAGGCACCAAGGCAACGGAATGCGCCGCAGGCATTTCCTGTCCTTTCTGATCATTCGCAATTTACAGCCTGACGCTCGGGGAGGCGCCTTGGTGGTTCAAAATATCCAAGGGCACACCCCGGCAATTGGGACTGGAAACAACGGGATAGCACCGTTTTTCAGGCTTTCCCCGATGCTTTGCTCATTCAATATTTTTTATGGGCGACGCCGCCCCGGTCGCGTGATAATGGACCTGATAAATTCGAAAGATGAAACGATATGACACCCTCCGAACGCCATCCCAATCTGCATGTCCTGGGCCACCCGCTGATCCTGCACAAGCTGACCCACATGCGCGATCAGACCACCTCGACCAAGACGTTTCGCCAGCTTCTGCGCGAAATTTCACTGCTGATGGGTTATGAGATCACCCGCAATCTGCCGCTGATCTATCAGCCGGTGCAGACGCCGCTGGCCACCTTCGATGCGCCGGTGATTTCCGGCAAGAAGCTTGCCGTCGTGCCGATCCTGCGGGCCGGCGTCGGCATGGCCGAAGGCCTGCTGGAATTGCTGCCGTCGGCGCGGGTCGGCCATATCGGGGTCTATCGCGACCACGACACCCACCGTCCCGTCGAATATCTGGTGAAACTGCCCGAGCCGGAAGGCCGCCTGTTCATTCTGACCGATCCCATGCTGGCCACCGGCTACAGCGCGGTCCACGCCGTCGACGTCCTGCTGCGGGCCGGGGTGACGGCCGGCAATATCCGGTTCCTGGCCCTGGTCGCCGCTCCCGAGGGCATCGACGTCTTTTTTCAACATCATCCCGATGTGCCGGTTTATGTGGCGGCGGTCGACGACCATCTGAACGAAAACGCCTATATCATTCCCGGTCTGGGCGATGCCGGCGACCGTTTGTTCGGAACAAAGTGATTTTGCCCACCAAATAGGCAGGTATGGCGCGGGTTATTCTAGAAAAAACAATATGTTAGCCTACCGTACTCCGACTCTCTGCGGCGAGCCGGGGTGTCTGCCCAAGGAATGGACAGGCCGCCGCCGAAAAAGTCGGCAAATTGGTCAAAAATTGTCCGAGGAGTCAGCTTTTGACTCCTCGGACAGTTTTCGACGCGGCACCATTCCGCCGCTGGCACGACCCTTGATAGATCATTCGGACGAAAGCCTCGAGTTTTTGGGATTTGGTCGAGAAGGGTTCCGCCGATGACAGCCGCCGCCCACAGCATCGGCCCGCAAGGGCTGGACGACGATCTGGTGCCACCGTTGACTACCCTGCAGGCGATGGCCGAAGGCGGCCGTTGCCTCTATTGTTACGAACCGGCCTGTGTGAGCGCCTGTCCCACCGGCATCGATATTCCCGGGTTCATCCGCCGCATCGGCGACGGCAATGTCGCGGGCGCCGCCAAGGTGATCCTGTCGGCCAATATCATGGGGGGAACCTGCTCGCGGGTCTGTCCCACCGAAATCCTTTGCGAGCAGGCTTGCGTCCGCAACACCGGCGAGGACCGTCCGGTGGCGATCGGGCGCCTGCAGCGCTTCGCCACCGACGCATTGCTGGCCAGGGGCGGCAATCATCCCTTTGTCCGCGCCGCCGACAGCGGCAAGCGCGTGGCGGTGGTCGGCGCCGGGCCGGCCGGCCTGGCCTGTGCCCATCGCCTGAGTCTGCAGGGCCATCGCGTCGATATCTTCGAAGCCAGGCCCAAGCCCGGCGGCCTCAACTAATTCGGCTTGGCGGCCTATAAGATGACCGGCGATTTCGCCCAGCGCGAAGTGGCTTTCATCCTGGGGCTGGGCGGCATCGCCCTTCATTACGGCAAACGCCTTGGCCGGGATGTGCAGATCGACGCCTTGTCCAAGGATTACGATGCGGTTTTTCTGGCGATCGGCCTCGGCCGGCCGCGGGCGCTCGGACTCGAGGGCGACGCTCTGGACGGCGTCGTCCAGGCGCTGAATTTCATCGAACGGCTGCGCCAGGGGACGCCGCCGGCGGTCGGCCGCCGGACCGTGGTGATCGGCGGCGGCAATACCGCGGTCGACGCCGCCATCCAGGCGCATTGTCTGGGTGCCGAAGAGGTGGTCATGGCCTATCGCCGCGGGACCGATCAGATGGGCGCCACGGCCTGGGAACAGCAACTGGCCCGGATCAGCGGCGTCGTCATCAAATCCTGGCTGGCGCCGAAGCGTATTCTCGGGTCCGGCGGCGCGGTGACCGGCGTGCTGTTCGAACGGACCCATCTGGTCGACGGTCGATTGACCGGCACCGGCGTCGATGTCGAACTTCCGGCCGATCTGGTGCTGACCGCCGTCGGGCAGGAACTGTGCGAGGACGATCTGACCGGGATTGCCGTGACGGCCGGCCGCGTCGATGTCGATGCCGACTACCGGACCGGGCGCCCCGGCGTGTTCGCCGGCGGCGATTGCGTGAAGAGCGGGTTGGATCTGACCGTGCAGGCCGTCGAGGACGGCAAGCGGGCGGCTCTGGCCATCGACCGTTTCATTCGGAGGGGGTAAGTCATGGCCGATCTGCGTTCCAGCATCGCGGGAATTTCCTCGCCGAATCCCTTCTGGCTGGCTTCGGCGCCGCCGACCGACAAGGCCTATAACGTCGTCCGCGCCTTCCAGGCCGGGTGGGGCGGCGTCGTGTGGAAGACCCTGGGCGAGGACCCGCCGGTGGTCAATGTCAGTTCGCGCTATGGAGCGCTGCTGGACGCCAATCGCGAACTGCTGGGATTCAACAATATCGAATTGATCACCGATCGTTCGCTGGAGATCAATCTGCAGGAAATCGCCCAGGTCAAGCGGGACTGGCCGGACCGCGCCGTGGTGGTCTCCCTGATGGCGCGAATGGCCGAAGAGGCCTGGGTCGGCCTGGTGAGGAAGATCGAGGCGACCGGCGCCGACGGCGTCGAACTCAATCTGGGGTGTCCGCACGGCATGTGCGAGCGCGGCATGGGCTCGGCGATCGGCCAGGTGCCGGAAATGGTCGAACAGGTGACGCGCTGGGTGCGGGCCTCGACCCGGATGCCGGTGATCGTCAAGCTGACGCCCAATATCACCAACATCCTGTGGTCGGCCGAAGCGGCCAAGCGGGGCGGGGCCCACGCGGTATCGCTGATCAACACCATCAATTCCATCGCCAGCGTCGATCTCGATTCGATGGCGCCGACCCCCACGGTCGACGGCAAGGGCACGCATGGCGGCTATTGCGGACCGGCGGTGAAGCCGATCGCCCTTCATATGGTGGCCGAGATCGGCCGCAACCACGTCACCGCCGATCTGCCGATCTCCGGTATCGGCGGCATCGGCAATTGGCGCGACGCCGCCGAATTCCTGGCGCTGGGTGCCGCCAATGTGCAGGTCTGCACGGCGGCCATGGTGCATGGTTTCCGCATCGTCGGGCCGATGATCGACGGCCTGTCCCAATGGATGGACGACAAGGGCTACGGCCGGATCGACGATTTCGCCGGAGCGGCGCTCGGCAATGTGGTGGACTGGAATTCGCTCAATATGAATTTCTCGACCAAGGCGGTGATCGACCAGGACCTGTGCATCGACTGCGGCCGCTGTCACATCGTCTGCGAGGACACCTCGCACCAGGCCATCCGCATCGCCAGGACCGGCGGCAAACGGACCTTCGCAGTGGTCGATGCGGACTGTGTCGGCTGCAATCTGTGCTTTCATGTCTGCCCGGTGCCGCAATGCATCACCATGCGGCCGGAAGCCAGCGGGAAACCCTATATGAATTGGACCGAGGATCCTCGCAATCCGCTGCGGATGGCGGGGGAATGAAAGAAATAACCGTCATTGCGAGCGCAAGCGAAGCAATCCAGACCGGCCGATGTTCTGGATTGCTTCGCTTGCGCTCGCAATGACGGCCGTAACAGACAAAAGGAGTGCCTTCGATGACGGTGCAGGCGAATATGAAGATCAACGGTCCGCGGTTGTGGGACAGCCTGATGCGGATGGCCAAGCATGGCGAGACGCCCAAGGGCGGGGTCTGCCGCCTGGCCCTGACCGACGTCGACAAGGCCGGGCGCGACCTGTTCGTCGCCTGGTGCGAGGAGGCCGGTCTGAGCGTCTCCATCGACAGGATCGGCAATATCTTCGCCCGGCGGCCCGGGAAGAACAACGATCTGGCGCCGGTGATCATGGGCAGCCACCTGGACAGCCAGCCGACCGGCGGCAAGTTCGACGGCGTTTACGGCGTGCTCTCCGGTCTCGAGGTGATCCGCAGCCTGAACGACATGAATTATCAGACCGAGGCGCCGGTCGAGGTGGCCGTATGGACCAACGAGGAAGGTTCGCGTTTCGCCCCGGCGATGGTCGCGTCGGGGGTGTTCGCCGGCGTGTTCGATCTGGATTACGGCCTGTCCAGGGCCGATCTCGACGGCAAGACGATGGGCGAGGAACTGGCCCGCATCGGTTATGCCGGTCCGGATGAGGTCGGCAAGCGCAAGGTCGGCGCCTATTTCGAGGCGCATATCGAACAGGGGCCGATCCTCGAGGCCGAGGGCAAGACGGTCGGCGTGGTGACCGACGCGCAGGGCCAGCGCTGGTACGAGATCACCTTCACCGGCCAGGAGGCGCATGCCGGACCGACGCCGATGCCGCGCCGCAAGGATGCCCTGCTGGGCGCCGCCCGGGTGGTCGCCGAGGTCAATCGGATCGGCTTGAAATACCAGCCTTTCGCCTGTGCGACGGTCGGACTGATGCAGATCCATCCCAATTCGCGCAATGTGATTCCCGGACGGGTCTTCTTCACCGTCGATTTCCGGCATCCCGACGACGCCATCCTGGCCGCCATGGACGCCGCATTGCGCGAAGCCGCCACCAGGATCGCCGACGAGATCGGCCTGGAGAACGATTTCCGGCAGATCTGGTATTACGCGCCGGTCAAGTTCGACGCCACCTGCGTGGCGGCGGTGCGCAAGGGGGTTGAAGACCTCGGCTATCCGCATCGCGACATGGTGGCGGGCGCCGGTCACGACGCCTGTTATTTGTCGCAGGTGGCGCCCACCTCGATGGTTTTCATTCCCTGCATCGACGGCATCAGTCATAACGAGATCGAGATGGCGACGCCCGAGTGGGTCGAGGCCGGATGCAACGTCTTGTTGCAGGCGGTGGTCGCCAAGGCCAACACGATGACGGTCAAGGCGGCTGCCGGAAACTAACGTCGGAAGGAGTCGGCCGGACCATGGGAGACGTTGTGCGCAAACTGCATCTTGTCCCGAACGACGGCGGCGGTGCCGGTCGGGTCCGGCGGGCCAATCTGGCTCAGATCCTCAAGGCGGCGGAACAGGTCTTCGCCGAAACCGGCTTTACCGGCGCCACCATGGCCGAGATCGCCGACAAGGCCGATCTGCCCAAGGCCAATCTGCATTATTATTTCGGCACCAAGGAAGAGCTCTATCGGGCGGTATTGGCCAATGTCCTGGAGATGTGGCTGGCCCCCATCTCGGTGATCCATCCCGAGGCCGATCCGGCGAAGGCGATCGCCGATTACGTGTATTCGAAGATGGAGGCGGCCAGATCGCGTCCTTTTGCCTCGAAGGTCTTCGCCAATGAAATCCTGCACGGCGGGGCGCAGATCGAGGGCTTTCTGTCGCATGACCTGAAGTCGCTGGTCGAGGAAAAGGCCGCGGTGCTCGACGGCTGGATCGCCGAAGGCCGCATGGCTCCGCTCGACGCCAAGAATTTCTTCTTCATGATCTGGGCGATGACCCAGCATTACGCCGATTTCGACGTGCAGATCCGCCTCGTGCTGGGCAAGCGGCAGCTGACTCGCAGGGATTTCGCCAATTTTACCGAAGAAGTGACCCGCGCGGTGTTGCGGACGGCGGGCCTGAGCCCGAGCGACTGAAAATGAAGAAAGGAATTTGCCATGGGAGTCTTGGTACGCGGCGGCACGGTGGTCAATGCCGATCGCAGCTTTCGCGCCGACGTCTATAGCGACGGGGGCGTCATCCAGGCGGTCGGCGAGGGACTGGAGGCGCCGGCCGGAACCGAGGTGGTCGACGCCGGCGGCGCCCTGGTGATGCCGGGCGGCATCGATCCCCATACCCATATGGAATTGCCCTTCATGGGGACCGTGGCGACCGAGGATTTCTTTTCCGGCACGGCGGCGGGATTCGCCGGCGGAACGACGATGATCATCGATTTCGTCATTCCCAACCCGAAGCAGCGCCTGCTCGACGCCTATCACCAATGGCGCGGCTGGGCGGAAAAGGCGGCCGGCGACTATTCCTTCCACGTCGCCGTGACCTGGTGGGACGACAGCGTCCATGCCGACATGGGCACCCTGGTCAGCCACTGGGGAGTGAACAGCTTCAAGCATTTCATGGCCTATAAGAACGCCATCATGGCCGACGACGAAGTGCTGGTGAACAGCTTCTCGCGGGCTCTCGAACTGGGGGCCATTCCCTCGGTCCATGCCGAGAACGGCGAACTGGTCTTCCAGTTGCAGAAAAAGCTGCTGGCCAAGGGCATCACCGGACCGGAAGGCCATCCCTTGTCGCGGCCGACCGCCGTCGAGGGCGAGGCGGCCAACCGCGCCATCCAGATCGCCAACGTCCTGGGGGTGCCCGTCTATATCGTGCATGTTTCCTGCAAGGAGTCCCTGGACGCCATCACCCGGGCCCGCAACGCCGGACAGCGGGTCTATGGCGAGGTGCTGGCCGGGCATCTGGTGGTCGACGACGGCGTCTATCGCCATCCCGACTTCGATTTCGCCGCCGCCCATGTGATGAGCCCGCCCTTCCGTCCCAAGGAGCATCAGGAAGCCCTGTGGCATGGCCTGCAGTCGGGCAATCTGCAGACCACGGCGACCGATCATTGCTGCTTCTGTACCGAGCAGAAGGCCATGGGCCGCACCGATTTCTCGAAGATTCCCAACGGCACCGGCGGCGTCGAGGACCGCATGACGGTGCTGTGGCACCACGGCGTCAACAGCGGGCGCCTGACGATGAACGAATTCGTCGCCGCCACTTCGGCCAATGCCGCGAAGATCTTCAATCTCTATCCGCGAAAGGGCCTCGTCGCCGTCGGCGCCGACGCCGATCTGGTGGTCTGGGACCCCAAGGCCACCAAAACCATCTCGGCCAAGACCCAGCATCAGATGGTCGATCTCAACATCTTCGAGGGCATGGCCGTCGAAGGCCTGGCGGTGACGACCCTGAGCCAGGGCAAAATCGTCTACGCCAACGGCGAGCTGAGGGCGGTGAGAGGCGCCGGCCGCTACGTCAACCGCCCGGCTTTCCCCACGGTCTATGAGGCGGTGAAGAAAACCGCCGAACGCACCGCGCCGACGCCGGTGGCCAGGGCGGCGGAGTAAAAGGCTTCCCTCTCCCGCGACCGCGGGAGAGGGAGGGGCCCGGCCCGCAAGGGCTGGGAGGGTGAGGGGGCCCTATATTTATTGCCATGCCCAATCGAACGGCGCGCCAACTCCGGACCGCCATGACCGATGCCGAGCGTCGGCTGTGGGCAGTGCTGCGCGGGCGACGGTTGCAGGGTTATAAATTTCGCCGTCAACATCCATTCGGCCCTTTCATTCTCGACTTCGCTTGTATCGAGCATCGTCTGGTCATCGAAGCGGACGGTGGACAGCATGCCGAGTGCGAAGACGATCAACAACGAACGGCCTGGCTGGAAAGCCGGGGCTGGCGGGTCATTCGCTTCTGGAACAACGATATTCTCGGCAATCCCGAAGGCGTTGCGGACACTATTTTGATGGCCATACGGCAATCCACAGCGTGACGCTCTCCGTCGAATATGGACAGGTTGGTTGCGGAACGGCTCCCTCACCCTCCCGCTTCGCGGGTCCCTCCCTCTCCCGCAAGCGGGAGAGGGTTCAGGATGATCGGCGCACCCGCCACCGTCCGAACGGCACCACCTTGTTGTCGATGTCGTGGCCAATGTCGGCCCGGCCGAGATAGGGGATGCCGGAGACGGCGCACCAGTGCCGCGCGATCTCCTCCGCGTTCTGGCCGAAGTCCGGCTGGTTGGGGGGAATGTCGCTGCAACGGCCGAGCTTGATGCCGGCGACGCGCCGGATGGAGGGCGTGCTGGTCAGATGGAACAGGGCCCGATCGATCGCGTAGAGATGTTCGGAGACCTCTTCGAGCATCAGGACGTGGCCGGAGAGATCCGGTTCGAACGGCGTGCCGAGAAGGTGGCTGAGAATGGTGATGTTGAAGGCGGCGGCCGGCGCGGATTCCGGCCTGTCGGCGGCGCCGTCGACCAGGAAGGCCAGGGCCCGGGCGACGGCGGTCTCGCCGCCCGGGCGGTTGATGTCGGCCGGCATCGGGCCGTGCGTCACGCCGGGGAAGCCTTGTCGGTAAAGTCCGGCCAGCAGGAAACCGGCATCGCTGTACCCCAGATAGGTCTTTTCGCGGGCGGCGGCCGTCAGGGCCGGCAGCAGAGGCTCGCCCAGGCGGCAGGCGCCGTAGCCGCCCCGGGCGAACCACAGGGCGTCGAAGCTGTCGTCGTTCGCCACCTCGAGGAAGGCCCGGGCGCGGGCCTCGTCGTCGCCGGCGAAATGTCCGGACGAGAGGAAACACTGGGGATGGAAGACGATCTCGGGGGAATGGTCGGGATAAAGCCTCCGACCGAGCGCCGCCACCCTGTCGGCGACGGAAACGTCGATGCGCGAAGCGGGGGCGACGACGCCAATTCTGACGATGCCTTCGCGCATGGAGAACGGATACTTTCCTTAACCCTTGTCACGTCCGGGGGCAGATTGTAGCTTCCGACGATGCAGCGAGACAGCCTTTATTTCTTTTGTGGAATCGGCGGCAGCGGCATGTTGCCGCTCGCCTTGATCGTCCAGGCCGCGGGTTATGCCGTGGCCGGTTCGGACCGGGCCCTCGACCAGGGACGGACGGCCGCCAAATTCGATTTCCTGCGGGCCCGCGGCATTGCCTTGTTTCCGCAGGACGGCAGCGGCGTGACGGGGAGCGGCCTCGTTCTGGTCACCTCGGCGGCGGTCGAGGAAACGGTGCCCGACGTGCAGGCGGCGCGGCGGCTGGGGGCGAGGCTGACCACCCGGGCCGAACTGCTGGCCGAACTGTTCAATCGATCCGCCTGCGGCATCGGCGTCGCCGGGACCAGCGGCAAATCGACGACGACGGGGATGATCGGCTGGATCCTGCATCGGGTCGGACGGGATCCGACCGTGATGAACGGCGCCGTGATGAAGAGTTTCGTCACCCCCGAGCTGCCCTTCGCCAGCGCCGTGGTCGGCAGGAGCGATCTTTTCGTAGCCGAGGTGGACGAAAGCGACGGTTCGATCGCGCATTACCGTCCGCGGGTGGCGGTTCTCAACAATATCGCCCTCGACCACAAGTCCCTGGACGAATTGCGCCGGCTGTTCGGCGCCTTCGTGGCGAAGGCCGCCGTCGCCGTCCTCAATCTCGACAATGGGGAAACCGCCCGGATGGCGGCCGACGCGCCGGCCGGCCGGGTGATGACCTACAGTTTGACCGATCCCGCGGCGACGCTGCGGGCCGACGACGTCGTCCCGGCGCCGGATGGGGTGAGCTTCACGGTCCACGAAGGCGGCGTGCCGGTGCCCGTGCGGCTTCGCGTGCCGGGCCGGCACAATGTGGCCAACGCCTTGGCCGCGCTTTGCGCCGTCCGGGCCGTCGGCGTGCCTCTCGCGGAAGCCGCCCGGGCGCTTGCCGATTTCGACGGGATCCGCCGCCGGCTCGAGGTGGTGGGGACCGTCAACGGCGTGACCGTCATCGACGATTTCGCCCACAATCCCGACAAGATCGCCGCCACCCTGGCCACGCTGCACGGCTTCGCCGGTCGTCTGCTCATCATGTTCCAGCCCCATGGATTCGGGCCGCTGCGGTTGATGAAGGATGCCTTCATCGAGACATTCGCCCGCGATATGGAAGACGAGGACGTCCTCGTCATGCCCGATCCGGTCTATTTCGGCGGGACGGTTGACCGCAGCGTGAGCAGCGCCGACATCACTTCAGGCATCGCCGCCCTGGGCCGCCGGGCCTTCGCCCTGGCCGAACGGACGGCCTGCGGCGCCAAGCTGCTCGATCTGGTCCGGCCGGGCGACCGTATCCTGGTGATGGGGGCCCGTGACGACACCCTGTCGCAATTCGCCGAAGAGCTTCTGGCCGGCCTCGCGCGGTAAATCGGAGAAAGAGTCATGAAAAAAAATCTGTTGGGCCGATCAGAACTGTCGGTGCCGCCGCTCATTTTCGGCGGCAACGTCTTCGGCTGGACGGCCGACGAGGTCATGTCCTTCCGGCTTCTCGACGGCCTGGTCGAGGCGGGCTTCAACGCCGTCGACACGGCGGATGTGTATTCGGCCTGGGTCCCCGGCCATCAGGGCGGCGAGTCGGAGGCGATCATCGGCCGGTGGCTGAAGTCGCGCGGCGGCCGGGACAAAGTGGTGATCGCCACCAAGGTCGGCAAGCTGATGGGCCAGGGCGACAAGCCTTTGTCGCGGATATGGATCACGCGCGCCGTCGAGGCGTCGCTGAAGCGCCTGCAGACCGATTACATCGATCTTTATTATGCCCATGCCGACGATCCGACCACTCCCCTGGAGGAAACCCTGCAAGCCTTCGCCGACCTCGTCCGGCAAGGGAAGGTGCGGGTCCTCGGCGCTTCGAACTATGAGGCGGCCCGGCTCAAGCTGGCGCTGGAGACCAGCGCCCGCCTCGGTCTGCCGCGCTACGAATGCCTGCAGCCCGGCTACAATCTGCTCGACCGCCAGGGTTTCGAAGCCGAACTGGCGCCGCTTTGCCAGGCCGAAGGGCTGGGCGTGGCGCCCTATTACGCCCTGGCCGCCGGCTTCCTGACCGGCAAATACCGGACCGAGGCCGATCTGGCCGACCGCGCCCGCGGCGCCAAGGTGAAGGACTATCTCAATGCGCGCGGCCTTGGCGTGTTGGCGGCGCTCGACGCGGCGGCGGCCCGCCATGGGGCGAGCCTGGGACAGATCGCGCTGGCCTGGCTGCTCGCCAAGCCGGCGGTGACGGCGCCGATCGTCAGCGCGACCAACCCCGGGCAATTGCAGGAACTGCTGACGGCGCCCCGGGTCGTCCTCGATGCCGAGACGGTGGCGGAACTCGATCGGGCCAGCGCCTGACGGCCATGCCACAGGAGTGACCGATGGAGTGACGTTCTAGTGGTCC
>JAATGN010000385.1 GCA_015654615.1 Rhodospirillales bacterium | reverse complement strand
GATTTCGTCAAGGTCGACGCCGATCACGGAACCGTCGAGGTGATCGCCGCCAAGGAGTGACGTCCGCCCCCGCGAAGAGAAGAGCGAACGAGGAGAAGGGAACAGGCCGATGAAACTGAACGATGAAGAAAAGCGGATGCTCGACGGGGCCGACGGCGAGGCTGTCCGCATGTCGATGGAGATGCTGGTCGCCATCGGCGATATCTACGGCGCCGAACGCATGCAGCCGGTGAGCAGTGCGCATGTGGCCGGGTTGTCGCTGAAAAGTCATGGCCTCGCCGGCATGGAGTGGGCGGAGGACCTCGCGTCGACCGGCGCCCGGGTGAAGGTTCCGACCACCCTGAACGTGATCGGCGTGGATCGGTCCCGCGACCTGGGGTTTTCGCCGGATTGGCGGGATCCCCAGATCAGGATCGGCGAGGCCTATGAAAAAATGGGCTGCTATGGCACCTCGAGCTGCGTCCCCTATTACCAGGGATTCCTGCCCAGGTTGAAGCAGCATGTCGCCTGGGCGGAATCGTCGGCGATCATCTTCGTCAATTCCGTGCTGGGGGCGCGCACCAACCGCGAAGGCGGTCCGTCCGCCTTGGCCGCCGGTCTGACGGGACGGACTCCCTATTACGGATTCCATCTCGCGGAGAACCGTCATGCCAATGTCTGCTACCGGGTCGAGGCCGATCTCAAGGATTTGGCCGATTACGGCGCGCTGGGCGCCTATGTCGGCAAGCGGCTCGGCACGGATACCCCGGTCTTTGGCGGCATGGAGGCCGCGAACCCGAGCCTCGAACAGCTCGTCACCCTGGGGGCGGCGCTGGCCTCGTCGGGTGGGGCGGCGCTGTTCCACATGGTCGGCGTGACGCCGGAAGCCGCCACGCTGGAGCAGGCCCTCGGTTCGAGAAAATGCGAGGAACGTATTTTCGGGAAAAAGGAACTGGCGGCCGGTTACGAGCAGCTGACCTCGGGCAAGGAAAAAAAGGTCGACCTCGTCGCCATCGGCTGTCCCCATTCGTCGCTCAATCAGATCGCCGACATCGCGCGGCTGCTCGAGGGGCGCCATGTCGCTCCGGGCGTGACGCTGTGGATCCATACGAATATCGCGATCAAGGCCTTGGCCGGGCAGATGGGCTACGTCGCGGCCATCGAAAGGGCGGGTGGTCTGGTGACGCAGGATCTGTGCGTCGTGCTGAGCGTTCCCGAAGCCCTCGGGTTCCGGGTCCTGGCGACGAATTCCCCGAAAATGGCGTTCTACGCGCCCGGCGGAAATGGGCTTCCGACCTGGTACGGCTCGGTGGAGCGCTGTCTGGACGCGGCCGTAACCGGGGAATGGTCATAACCTTCCCGTGATTGGCCGGAACTTTGCTCATCTGTACGGATAGGAGTCATCGCTATGGGATCCGAAATGAATATGGTGCGTTGCATCATAGCGCGAGGCGGAACGAGTAAGGGAATATACATATTGGAAAACGAATTGCCGAAAGATCAGCATCGGCGCGATTCGATTATTCTATCGTTATTTGGAAGTCCCGATGTCCGACAAATAGACGGACTGGGGGGCGCCGATCCGTTGACCAGCAAACTGGCCATTCTGGGGCCGCCGTCGCGGCCGGATGCCGATGTGGACTACACCTTCGGACAGGTGAGCTTCGATCAGGCCTTCGTCGATTACAAAGGGAACTGCGGCAATATTTCCGCCGGCGTCGGCCCCGTCGCCATCGCCATGGGGCTTGTCCGCGCGGTCGAGCCGGTGACCACCGTCCGCATCCATATGACGAACAGCCATCGCATGCTGACGGCCGAGGTTCCGGTGGTCGACGGCCGGGCGGCCGTGGAAGGCGACCTGGCGATCGACGGCTGTCCGGGGACCGGCGCCCGCATCACGCTGGATTGGTCGGATTCGCAAGGGGCGATGACGGGGCGCCTGCTGCCGACCGGGCAGCCGCAGGATAGGCTCGTCGTCGACGGCCGTTCCTATCCGGTGAGCCTGGTCGACGCGGGAAACCCGCTGGTTTTCATTGCGGCAGACAGTTTGGGCCTCGAAGGCATCGAAAAGCCCGCCGAGATCGAGGCGAACAAGCCGGTCATGGCTTTGATCGAGACGCTGCGCGGGCAGGCCGCGAAAATCTTCGGCCTGGTCGAGAATGCGGAAGATGCCGCGATCAAGAGCCCGTACAACCCGTTTTTCTGCATCGTCAGTCCGCCGCGCAGCTACACGACGTTCGACGGAAAGCGCGTCGACGGAAACGATATCGATATCGTCTCGCGACTCCTTTTCATGCTCCGAATGCATAAGACGCACCCCGGGACGGGCACCGTTTGCCTGGGCGCTGCGGCGAGAATTCCGGGCAGCATCGTTTATGAAATGCTGCGTCCCGCCGCGCATGACCGCCTGACCATCTCGATCGGCCATCCGGCCGGCATCATTCCCGTCGAATCCGAGGTGACCACCGAAAATGGAGCAATCCGTCTGAAGAGAGCCGCTATCTACCGCACGGCACGTCTGCTGATGGAAGGATACGCCTATGTGCGGAAATCAGCGTATGGATAATATGTAATATTATTATCAATATATGTTCCGTTTTAAATAAAAAATAAAATAAACGGAACAATAATTTCCGCGGGGAGGAATAAGATGGACATCTTAGTGGTCGTGCTTTGTCTTTTTGCGCTGATTTTTGTGGCGTATCGAGGTTTCAGCGTCATTATTTTCGCTCCGATCATCGCGTTAGCCGCGGTTCTCGTTTACCAGCCTGTATCGACGCTTCCCGCCTATACCCATCTCTTCATGGATAAGGCGTCGTTGTTTTTTAAGATGTACTTCCCGATATTTATGTTGGGGGCCATTTTCGGGAAGGTGATCGAACTATCGGGCTTCGCCAAGTCGCTCTGCGCCGCCTTGTTCAAGCTGGTGGGGCAGAAGGGGGTGGTGGTGGTGATCACCGCCATCGGGGCCATCCTTGCCTATGGCGGCGTTTCCGCCTTCGTCGTGGTCTTCGCGGTCTATCCTTTCGCGGTGGAATTGTTCCGCCTGGGCGACATTCCCAAGCGGCTGATCCCCGGCGCCATCTGGCTGGGCGGCAGCACGTTCGCTCCGGACTCGCTGCCCGGTTCGCCGCAGCTCCAGAACATCATTCCGACCTTCTTCTTCAAGACGACGGCCTATTCGGCCCCCGTGCTGGGGATCATCGATGCCTTGATCGTCGTCACCCTGTCCCTGGCGTTTCTCGATTGGCAGCGCCGCAAGGCCCAGGCCGCCCACGAGCCCTACGACAGCGGCTGGGAACTGGTCAATGAGCCCGAGCCGTTCCAGGACACCAATCTGCCCAACCCGTGGATCGCCCTGCTGCCCATGGTCGTCGTCTGGGTGCTGAACTATGTGTTCACCTCGAACATGGTCGGCCTGTTCGGCGAACATTTCATGCTGTCGTTCCCCGGCTTGAAGGCGCCGATCGATATCGACGTGCAGGGAGTCACCGCGCTGTGGGCCGTCGAGCTGGCCGTGCTGGCGGGCATTCTCACGGTGCTGGCCTGCGCCTGGAAAACGGTGGCGCCCCGCTTCATGCAAGGCTCCAAACTGGCGGTCAGCGGGGCTTTGCTGGCCATCACCAATACGGCCTCCGAATTCGGCTATGGCTCGATCATCGCCGTGCTTCCCGGCTTCCTGTTGCTGTCCGGCACGCTGAAGACGGCCATTCCCGATCCGCTGCTCAGCGAGGCGATTTCGGTGCAGACGCTGGCCGGCATCGTCGGTTCGGCCTCCGGCGGTCTCAGCATCGCATTGGGCGCCATGTCCGATGTCTACATCCAGGCGGCCCATGCCGCGGGCATCCCGCTGGAAGTCGTGCATCGCATCGCCTCCATGGCGGCGGGCGGCATGGACAGCCTGCCGCACAACGGCGCGGTGATCACCATGCTGGCCGTCACCGGCCTGACGCACAAGCAGTCCTATTCGAGCGTGTTCGTCATCACGATCATCAAAACAATCACGGTATTCGTCATGGTCGGGATCTACTACATGTTCGGAATAGTATAATAAATAAACATATATGGGAGGGCAAGGCCGTGACAAATCGAGGGATAACCGTAAATAACGTCATAGAATCGTTACCGCTGTCTCGCACGCACTACTACATCGTGATCATTGCGGCGCTGGGGTTCATGTTCGATTCATTCGACACCTATATCGTCTCATATGGCATGCCCTCGATCGTCAGGGAGTGGCAAATCGATAACGTCACGATCGGCATGCTGTCGTCCGCCGGTATCTGGGGAATGTTTCTCGGGGCCGTTTTCTGGGGGCCGTTTACCGACCGGTTCGGACGCAAGGCGGGATTCATCGGCACCATTCTCGGGTTCAGCCTGCTGACGGGCGTGACCGCCTTCACGCACAATGTTCAAGAGTTCGGGCTGGTCCGTTTCGTGACCGGCATGTGCCTGGGCGGGCTCATTCCGGTCAATACGGCCCTGGCATCGGAATATGTCGCGGCCCGTTTCCGTGGCCGCTTCGTCTCCATCCTCACCGTTTTGTGGCCGTTCGGATTGCTGGTCGCCGCCGTGGCCGGGCTTTCCCTGGTCACGGTGTATGGCTGGCGAGTGCTTTTTTACCTCGGCGTCGTGCCCGGACTTCTCACGTTTTTCGTGGCCTTCGTCGTTCCGGAATCGCCGCGTTGGCTGGTTTCCCGCGGACGCACGGAGGAAGCGGGGCGCGTGCTCAAAAGATTGGGGGCTTCGGATGCGGACATCCGGAATCTTGTCGAGGAAAACAAAGCCGAATCGGTGTCCATATCGGCTCTTCTCAACGGCCCTTACGCCAAGCGCTTCATGCTGACGTCGGGTTACTATTTCTTTTCCTACTTCGGATATTATGGATTCGTCCTGTGGATGCCGACGATCATGTCGAGAGTCTATGGCCTGTCTCTGGCAACGACGTTCACCTACACCCTGTATGTGGCGATCGCCGCCATTCTGGGCCGCTCGACGGCCTTCTATACGATCGAAAAGTTCGGGCGCAAGCAGCTGTTCTATGTCGGCTTCGGTCTGGGCGGTATTGCCGCCCTCGTCTTCGGCCTGATCGAAAATCCGGCATTGCTGGTCGTCGGCGCCTGCATCCTGTCGTTTCTGTATGAACAGGGGGTTGCCGGGACCGTTGTCTGGACCGCCGAACTCTATCCTTCGAAAGTCAGGGCCACGGCGACCTGCTGGTCGACCGGCGCCGGTCGCGTGAGTTCCGCTCTCAGCCCGATCGTCTTCGGATTCTTCATGGACCACAAAATGTACTATGGCATCTATGTAACGATGGCCCTGTTTTTCTGGGTCGCGGTCGCCCTGGTGTATTTCTTCGGAACGGAGACAAAAGGGAAGTCTTTGGAGGCCGTTGGCGCCGCATAGCGGAATACTGTTTCCGATGACGTAAATATTTTCTGGAACAGCATGAATAAGAGCGGAAAGTCATATTCGATGTGGGAATGGCGGGCGGCCTGTCCGTGGCGGCGCGCCGGCCATTCCCCACCGCACGATGACCATGCGGTGGAACGAATGTCGCGGATCGATCGTCATTCGCGACGGTAAGAAGGAGTGCGGAGATGCTGACGAAAGAGATCGAGAAAATGTGTGTCGTGGCACAGGGGCCCAACCATGGCCCGTCTCCGCTACCGCAGGAAGGTGGTTGGGTGGAGGCCAGGCAGATAAACGATATCAACGGCTTCACGCACGGATGCGGCACCTGCGCCCCGCAAATGGGCGCCTGCAAATTGACTTTGAACGTCAAGAACGGCGTGATCCGCGAGGCCTTGATCGAAAATATCGGCTGTTCCGGCATGACCCATTCGGCCGCCATGGCCGCCGAGTTCCTGCCCAATAAAACGCTCCTCGAGGCCCTGAATACCGATCTCGTCTGCGACGCGATCAATCGTGCCATGCGCGAGCTTTTTCTCCAGATCGTCTACGGGCGCACGCAAAGCTCCTATTCCCATGGCGGCCTGGCCATCGGCGCGGCCTGGGAGGATCTCGGGGCGGGGGCGCGCAGCCAGGTCGGGACGTCATACAGTACGACGGAAAAGGGCGTGCGTTACCTGGATATCGCCGAGGGGTATGTGACCCGCATGGCCCTGGATGAAAACGACGAAGTGATCGGCTACGAATTCGTCCATGTCGGCCGCATGATGAGCAGTATTTCAAAAGGAGAAACGCCGAAAGATGCTTACGAAAAGGCAAAGGGTACTTATGGGCGTTTCCATGAGGCGGCAAAGATCATAAATCCGCGTGAAGATTGACTGCGCACGACCGGCGTTGAGCGAGGAGGATGGAATGGTGGAATTCGAAGGGCTGGAGCGTCGTCAACAGGGCATCGGCCAGGCGCTGGAAAAATACCGGCTGGGCAGTCTGGACGACTGCAGGGCGCTTTTGAGCGGCAAGGGCATCGACGCCTATGCCATCGTCAAGGGCATCCAGCCCATCTGTTTCGAGAACGCATGCTGGGCCTATGTCCTGGGCGGCGCGATCGCGCTCACGAAACAGCTGACCGGGCCGTCGGACATCGCGCAAGCGATCGGCGAGGGACTGCAGGCCTTTTGCATTGCGGGATCGGTGGCGGATCAGCGCCAGGTCGGCATCGGACATGGAAACCTGGCGGCGCGGCTGTTGGACGACGGGACCCGTTGTTTCGCCTTTCTGGCCGGGCATGAATCCTTTGCCGCCGCGGAGGGCGCCATCGGCATCGTGCAATCGGCCAATCAGGTCCGCCGGCAGCCGCTGAAAGTCATCCTGAACGGCCTGGGCAAGGACGCGGCCTATGTGATCGCCCGGATCAACGGCTTCACCTACGTCAGGACGGAGTTCGATCACGCGACGCGGAAACTCGAACTCGGCGAGCGCCGGTCGTTCTCGAAAGGCGAGCGCGCCAAAGTCGATTGTTATGGGGCGGACGACGTGGAGGAAGGCGTCGCCATCATGGTGCATGAGGGCGTCGATGTGTCGATTACCGGCAACTCGACCAATATGACGCGGTTTCAGCATCCGGTTTCCGGCACATACAAGAAATGGAGCGTGGATAACGGGGTGAAATATTTCGCCGTGGCCTCCGGCGGCGGCACCGGCCGGACGGTGCATCCCGACGACAACGGGGCGGGACCCGCGTCCTACGGGCTGACTGATACGGTCGGGCGCATGTATGCCGACGCGCAGTTCGCCGGATCCTCATCCGTTCCCGCGCATGTGGACATGATGGGATTCCTCGGCATGGGAAATAATCCGATGGTCGGTGCGACGGTGTCGATTGCCGTGGCGATCGCGAAGGTATGTTAAAACCCTGTTCAGGGAGAATAAAAATGGAAACGTTCAGCATAATTCCCTTGAAGGTCGGGGAATTCCAAGGAATCGAGCGATCCAATCTGACATATCAGATGAATCCCGGTCAGAAAATGGTTGCGCCGATTATCATGTATTTGATCAAGGGGCGGGATAAACTCATCCTTGTCGATACCGGGCCTTCCGATGAAGCGTGGGCCAAACAACATCATCATGGCTTGATCCAGACCGAGGACATGAAGCCGGAAAAGGCTTTGCGGAATATCGGCATCGATCCCTCGGATATCGATTTCGTCGTCAACACCCACCTCCATTGGGATCATTGTTTCAATAATCACCTGTTCAAGAAATCGAAGATCTTCGTGCAGAAAAAGGAGATGCAATACGCCATCTGCCCGTTGCCTCCCCATTGGGTCTATTACGAATCCTACCAGCTGGGTCTGACGCCAAGATGGATCCCGGCCATGGACAGCATCGTGGCCGTCGACGGGGACAGGGAGCTGATTCCCGGAATTACGCTGGTGACCCTGCCCGGGCATACGCCGGGAATGCAGGGTGTTCTGGTCGACGATACGGCCAACGGTCGCACGCTGATCGCCAGTGATTGCTGCGGTTTGTTCGAAAACTGGCGCGGTGCCGGAATACACAGGCACATTCCATCAGGAATTCATATTGGTCTTCCTGAATATTATGAAACGTTCGATAAAATGGATCGATTGTGCGATTTCGTTCTTCCGGGACATGATCCGGACGTCTTTTTGAAGAAAGAATACTAGAGCCGGATGGTTTTGGGCGGAATCCGCCCCCCCCCCCTTTCAATAGATGAGAACGCGATAAGATCAGAGATATTGCGATGTTGAAGCGATTGAATCTCTCGACGAAATTGATTGGACTGGTGTTCGGCGGGGTGGTCGGTTTTGCCGTCGTGGCGGCTTTTGCCCTGTCCTTCCTGCGCTCGACGATGATCGAAGATCGCGTGAGCAAGGTGCAAAACCTGGCCGAAGCGGCGCGAGACGTCGCCAGGATCTTCGATGAGAAGGCCACGGCCGGCGAAATGGATCGGGCGGCGGCTCAAGCCGCGGCCAAGGCAACCCTGCGCGGCATGCGTTTCGGGGGCGCCAACTATTTTTTCGTCTACGACTATGACGGCATCCAGATCGCCCATGGCCTTCAGCCGGATCGGGAAGGAAAAAACTACCTGGAGGACAAGGCCCTCCATTTGCCGGAAATGTTCGCCAAAGCCCGCGCCGGGGGCGGTCCCGTCTATTACATGGCCACCGTCAAGGCCGGCGTCCAAGGGGCCTTTCCCAAGGTTTCCGCCGCCGCGGCCTATGAACCCTGGGGATGGGTCGTGGGGACGGGCGTCTATATCGACGATATCGATGCCGAGTTCAACGACAGCGTTTGGAAATTCGCCGAGATCATCGGGCCGATCGCCTTGATTCTCATCGTGGTGGGATGGCTTCTCGCCCGCAATATCGCCGGGCCCATGCATCGTATGGCGGCGGTGACGGAACGATTGGCCAGGCAGGATTTCACCGTCGAGGTCGGCGAGACCGAACGCGGCGACGAGATCGGGATCCTGGGGCGTTCCATCGTGGTCTTGCGCGACAGGGCCCGCGAGGCCGCCGAACTGCGCATCAGGCAAGAACAGGCCAAGCAGCAGGCCGAGGAAGAAAAGCGCCGGGCGATGAACGAACTCGCCGATCAGTTCGAGAGCAATATCAAGGGGGTGGTCCAAACGGTGGCTTCGGCGGCCACCGAGATGCGGGGCACCGCCCAATCCCTGTCCTCGGTGGCGGAACACGCCAGCCATCAGGCGACGGCCGCGGCCACCGCCTCGGAACAGGCCAGCGGCAATGTGCAGACGGTGTCTTCGGCGGCCGACGAACTCTCCTCGTCGATCCGCGAGATCAGCCGCCAGGTCAATGCGGCGGCGGGGATTTCCAGCAATGCGGTGGAGCAGGCGGCGAAGACCAACAAGATCGTCGGCGGTCTGGCCACGTCGGCCGATCTGATCGGCAATGTGGTCAAATTGATCAACGACATCGCCAGTCAGACCAATATTTTGGCCTTGAACGCCACCATCGAGGCGGCGCGGGCCGGCGACGCCGGCAAAGGCTTCGCCGTGGTGGCCGGCGAAGTGAAAAGCCTGGCCAATCAGACGGCCAAGGCGACCGACGACATCTCGCAGCATATCGCCGGCGTGCAGGCGGCGACCGGGGAAGCCGTGGCGGCGATCCAGGCGATCACCACGACGATCACTGAAATCAACCAGATCTCGGCGGCGATCGCCTCGGCGATCGAGGAACAAGGTACTGCGACCCAGGAAATCGCCCGCAACGTCGAGCAGGCGGCGACCGGCACCCGGGAGGTCTCGCTCAACATCGCCGGCGTGACCGAGGCGGCCGGCAAAACCGGGACGGGGGCCGGCCATGTGCTGAAGGCCGCCACCGAATTGGCGACGCAATCGGCAAGCTTG
>JAATGN010000452.1 GCA_015654615.1 Rhodospirillales bacterium | reverse complement strand
GCAGCGCAAGAGCGGCCGAGGGGATCGATCTTGACGGGAACGTTTTCCGCCGCAGGGCGGCGGACACCGGCAGGGACGCCGGTGCCACTTTCCCTTGCTTCACAAGCTTTTTCGCCGGGACGATGGTACAGGGATTGATCCCGTTTGGTCGCAAACCGCTCTAGGCGCACCGGGGCCCGCGACCGTCCTCGGCTGGGTCCCGGCGCGCCTGGCGGCGTTTTTCAGGCCGGCGTGACCGGGTGGTCGGCGACGGCCTCTTCGTCGGTGGACGTCTCGGCCGAATGGTTGGCGGCGATCAGCATATAGACGGCCGGGACGACGAACAGGGTGAAGGCCGTTCCGATGACCAGTCCGGTGGTGATCACCAGGCCCATGTTGAAGCGGGAAACGGCGCCGGCGCCGGCCGCCACCAGCATCGGGCAGACGCCGAGGACCATCGCCGCGGTGGTCATCAGGATCGGCCGCAGCCGGATCGCGGCGGCCGTCTCGATGGCTTCCCGCTTGCTCTTGCCCTGGCGCTGCTGCTCGTTGGCGAATTCGACGATCAGGATGCCGTGCTTGCTGATCAGGCCCATCAAGGTTACCAGGCCGACCTGGGTATAGATGTTGAGGCTGGCGCCGCCGATGCCCAGGCTGATGAAGATCAACGCTCCGGCGATCGACATCGGCACGGACACCAGGATGATCAGCGGGTCGCGGAAACTCTCGAACTGCGCCGCCAAGGCCAGGAAAATGATGATCAGGGCGAAACCGAACGTCGTGACGAAGCCGCTCGATTCCTGGACGAATTGGCGCGACGTTCCGCCGTAGTCGATGGAATAACCCTGCGGCAGGTCCCGGGCCGCCAGTTCGCGAAGAGAGTCCAGGGCCTCGCCCATGGCCACGCCCGGCACGGCGACGCCGGAGATCACCGCGCTGTTCAATTGCTGGAAGTGGTTGAGCGACTCCGGCACCGTGCTGGTGGTGATCCTGGCCACCGTCGAGAGGGGCACCGCGGCGCCGTCGTCGGTGCGGATGTAATAGTCGAGCAGTTGATCGGTGTTCAGCCGAAACCGCTGCTGAACCTGCGGAATCACTTTGTAGGACCGGCCGTCCAGGCTGAAATAATTGACATAGCCGCCGCCCAGCATGGAGGCCATGGCGCCGCCGACGTCGCTCATCTTCAGGCCCAGTTGCGCGGCCTTGTCGCGGTCGATGTCCACGCTGGCCTGCGGCTGGTCGATTTTCAGATCGGAATCGAGAAAGATGAAGCGGCCGCTTTGCACCGCGTCCTGCAGGAACTTCTGCGAGACATCGAACAGCTGCGCATAGGGCTGGGTGGTGCCGATGACGAACTGCACCGGCAAGCCGTTGCTGCCCGGCAGCGACGGCGGCTGGAAGGCCACCACCTTGGAACCGGCGATGCCGTTCAGTTTCTGCTGGATGATCGGCTGCAGCTGATTGCTGGTCCGCTCGCGCTGGTCCCAGGGCTTGAAGACCAGGCCGGCGATGGAACGGCCGGGCGAGTCGATCTGGAAGACATGCTCCTGCTCCGGATAGGAGGAGAACAGGTCGTACAGCTGGCGGTCGTACAGCTGACGCTGCTGCAAGGTGGCATTGGGCGCCGCGGTCAGCATCGAAATGACCACGCCCTGGTCTTCCTGCGGGGCCAGTTCGCTCTTGGCGCCGGCATAGAGGAAATAAATGCTGGAAAGGATGATCACGGCGAACACCATGGTCACCGGACGATAGTCCAGGCTGCCATGCAACAGGCGGTTGTATTTCCGGGCCACCCAGTCGAAGCTGCGATCGATGAAATCGACCACCCGCGCCTCGAGACCGCTGCGATCCTTGGAATGCGGCTTCAGGAAACGCGAGCACATCATCGGCGACAGGGTCAGCGCCACGATCGCCGAAATCGTCACCGCCCCGACCAGGGTGAAGGCGAATTCGGTGAACAGGGCGCCGGTCAGTCCCTTTTGGAAGCCGATCGGCACATAGACGGCGATCAGCACCACGGTCATGGCGATGATCGGTCCGGCCAGTTCGCGGGCCGCCTGCAGGGAAGCCGCCAGGGGTTTGAGCCCTTCCTCCAGATGGCGATTGACGTTTTCCACGACGATGATGGCGTCGTCGACCACCAGGCCGATGGCCAGCACCAGGGCCAGCAGGCTCAGCAAATTGATCGAAAAGCCGAACATCAGCATCATGGCGAAGGTGCCGACCAGCGATAGCGGAATGGCCACCACCGGGATCAGCACCGACCGCGGCGAGCCCAGGAAGGCGAAGACCACGACGGTGACGATCAGCAGGGCCTCGAGCAGCGTGTAGATCACCTCGCTGATCGCGCTGTTGACGAATTCGGTCGAATCATAGACGACCTTGCCGTCCAGACCCTGCGGGAACTGCGCCTGGATGTCCGGAAAGGCCTGGCGGACCCCCTTGATCACATCCAGCAGATTGGCCGCCGGCGCCACCTGGATACCGATATAGACGGCTTTCTTGCCATCGAACCCGACTTCCGATTCATAGTCGTCGGCGCCCAGGGTGACCTTGGCCACATCGCCCAGACGGATGATGGCGCCATTGACCTGCTTCAAGACCAGGTCGCGGAATTCCTCGACCGAATGCAGGCTGGTCGAGGCGGTCAGATTGACCTGGACCATCTGCCCCTTGGTGTTGCCGAGGCCCGAAATATAGTCGTTGGCGGCGAGCGCCGCGCTGACGTCGGCGGCGGTCAGGCTGTAGGCCGCCAGCTTGTCGGGGTCGAGCCAGGCGCGCAGGGCGAAATTCTTGGCGCCGAGGATTTCCGCGGTCTGGACGCCTTCGACGGCCTGCAGCTTGGGCTGGACGACACGCACCAGGTAATCGGTGATCTTGTTGGATTCCAGGACGTCCGAATTGAATCCCAGATACATGGCGTCGAGGGTTTGCCCCACCTGCACCGTCATCACCGGCTGCTGCGATCCGGCCGGCAGCTGATTCAGCACCGAACTGACCTTGGTGTTGATCTCGGTCAGCGCCTTGTCGGAATCGTAGTTGAGCCGCAGGTTGGCGGTGATCGTCGAAACCGACGTCTGGCTGGTCGAGGTCATATAGTCGATGCCGTTGGCCTGGGCGATGGCGTTTTCCAAGGGCGTGGTGATGAAGCCGGCGACCACGTCGGGCGCCGCGCCGTAATAGGTGGTCGTCACCGTGACGATGGCGTTCTGGGTCTGGGGATATTGCAGGACCGGCAAGGAGAAGCCGGCGCGCAGGCCCAGGACCAGGATCATCAGGCTGACCACGGTGGCCAGCACCGGGCGCCGGACGAAGAGATCGGTGAATTTCATGGCCTCAAGCTCCGCTTTACTGATCCACCGGCACCGGGTTGGCGTCGTTGGTCGGCCGCACCGAATTGTCGATCAGCAGGGGACTGCCGTTGCGCAGCTTGATCTGGCCGGCGACCACGATGGTGTCGCCTTCCTTGATGCCCTTGGTCACCGCCACCTGGTCGCCGCGCTTGGACCCGGTGGTGATGAAGGTCTGGTGCGCCACCAGCTGCGGCTGCCCCTTGTCGTCCTGTCCCTTGTTTTCCACCAGATAGGCGGTGTCGCCATAAGGGCTGAAGGTCACCGCGGTCTGCGGCAGGGTGACGAAACGTTCGGGCGCGCCGGTGTCGATCGACACCTTGGCGAACATGCCGGGCAACAGCTTGTGGTCCGGATTGGCCAGGGCGGCGCGCACCTGCACGTTGCGGCTGCTCACGTCGACCTTGGGATTGATCGCCGCGATCTTGCCGGTGAACCGCTTGCCGGGAAAGGTATCGATGGCGATGCCCACCGGCAATCCGACGGCGAGCTGCGCCAGCGCCTGCTGCGGCAGGGTGAAATCGACGAAGATCGGATCGAGCGCCTGCAGGGTGACGATGCTGGTCCCGGCGGTCAGATATTGGCCGAGGTCGACCGAGCGGATGCCCAGATGTCCGGCAAAGGGGGCGCGCAGGAGCTTCTTGTCGACGATGGCCCGCTGCTCGGCCACCTGCGCCCTGGCGTTCTTCAGATTGGCCGCGTCGGCATCGACGACGGCCTGGCTGATGGCCCGGGCCTGCAGCTGCTGCTCGTCGCGCCGGAGAGTGATCGCCGCCAGGTCCGCCGTGGCCTCCAGCGCCTGCAGGCGGGCCGCGTCGTCGGCGTCGCGCAGGCGCAGCAGCACCGCGCCGGCCGCCACGTCGTCGCCGGAATTGAACGAGATGACGTCGACGATCCCGGCGGTTTCCAGGGAAAGATCTGCCCCCTTGACGGCCCGCAAGCTTCCGACGGCCTCCAGATGGGGCTGCCAATCCTGCATTTCGGCCTTGGCGGTCGACACCGTCTGCGGCTGTCCGCCCATCGAGGCCATGAATTTCTTGATCATCACGCCCTTGAAGGCCTCAAAGCCGAAGATGCCACCGAATATTACGCCGACCAGGATCAGCATGATGATCATGCGTTTGACCATTGGGTCCGTCTCCACTGAATAAATTGAGTCCGCGATCCGCGGACATCGTCAATTGCGAGAAATATTGTCGGCCAATCCGTCGGACCGGTTCCACCAGCCGCCGCCCAGGGCCTGAAACAGCACGGCCGTGTCGACATAGCGCGCCGCCTGGGCCTGGACCAGGGCGATGCGGGTCTGCTGATAGGTCCGTTCGGCGTTGAGCAGGGTCAGATAGCTGATGGCGCCGGCGGAAAATTGGCTGCGGGACAGATCCAGGCTGGCGGCGGCCGAACGTTCGGCCGCCAATTGCGCTTTCAGCGTCTCGGCATCGGCCTGCAAGGCGCGCAGGCTGTCGGCGACATTCTGGAAAGCCGACAGCACCGTGCTTTGATATTGGGCCGTGGCCCTGTCCAGGCCCGCCTCGGCGGCGCGGCGCTGATGTTCGAGCGTGCCGCCGTGGAAGATCGGCTGGGTGACGCCGGCCGACAGGCTCCACAGTCCGGTCGCCGCCCCGCCGAACAGGCTGTCGACGCCGCTGGCAGCGCTTCCCCATCCGGCGCTCAGGGTGAATTTCGGAAACTGATTGGCGATGGCCACGCCGACGTCGGCGTTGGCCTGATGCAGGCTGGCTTCCGCCGCCTGGATGTCGGGGCGGTTGCGCACCAGCTGCGACGGCAGGCTGACCGGCAGATCCTGCGGCAGGTCGACGGCGGACAGCTCGAAGGTCTCCGCCACCTCCTGGCTGGGGAACCGTCCGGCCAGGGCGGTGAGCAGATTGCGCTGCAGCGCCAGCTGCTTCTCGAGCGGCGGCAGGGTCGAGCCCGTCTGCGCCAAGGCCGATTCCTGGGCCAGCACGTCGACTTGCGAAACGCCGCCCAGGGTGAATTGGCGGCGCACCACGTCGAGTTGGCGGCTTTGCGATTCGATGATCTCGCGGGTCGCCTCGATCTGACCGCGCAGAGACGCCTCCTGCAAGGCGGCGGTGACCACGTTGGACGACAGCGTCAGCGTCGCGGCCTCCAGCTGGAAGCGCTGGAACAGGGCGGCCGCCTCCGCCGATTCGACGCTCCGCTGCGTCGCGCCGAAAACGTCGAGATCGTAGGACACGCTGAGCGAACTGCTGGCCACGGTGTAGATCGAGGAGACGCTGGACAGGCCCTGCTCGGCGCCGGCGACCCGTTGCCGGGAGGTCGAGAAGCTGGCGTCGAGCGACGGATAATAGGCGCCGCCCGCCGCCAGGGCGATTTCCTGGGCCTGCCGCAAGGCCGCCTGGGCCGCCTTGATATCGGGATTGGCGGCCAGAGCCTGGACGATCAGGCGATCGAGCGCCGGGGCGTGGAACATCGTCCACCATTGCCCGGGGATGTCCTGGCCGGCGTTGAAATACTGGGCCGCGCCGCCCTGGGTGGCGGAGGCGACGGTGGGCTTGGTCAGCGGCTCGGGGGTGAAGCCGGTGACCTCGGGAGCCGGCGGCGATTGGAAATCCGGACCGACGACGCAGCCTGCCAAGAACAGCAGCGCGGCCACGGCAACCGGGGCGCCAAGGGTATTACGAAGCGTCACTCTTATTCCTTCCAACCGCTTTGTCGCGGGAATCAATGCCTCTCCCCGGTCGAAACCTCGGTTATTTCACCGGCGCCAGGGAACCAGATTGGGTCTTGAGGATTGACTTAGTTCGAACGTTCAATCTAGAACACTGAAACCGGGCGGCCTGTCAAGGACCTTGACGAGAAACCGTGATGACGAACGGACAAAACGAGATGACCGAGAAAACGGCGGCGTCAACCCATGCCGCGCGTGCCGAATCGCGGCGGCAGCAGGTGCTGGACGCCGCCGCGGTCTGCTTTCGCCGCAGCGGCTTTCGCGGCGCCAGCATGTCCGACATCTCGGCGCTGGCCGGCATGAGCACCGGGCACATCTATCACTATTTCAAGAGCAAGGAAGCCATCGTCGAGGCCATCGTCGAACGCGACGTGCAACAGGGCCTGGCCGATATCGATGCCTTGAAAGGGGCGCCGGACATCGTCCAGGCGCTGATCGACGGGGCCACCGACTGCATCATCGATCGCGGCAAGCTGAGCGAGCCGGCGCTGATTCTGGAAATCCTGGCGGAGGCGTCCCGCAATCCGACGATTACCGGCGTCATGGGCGAGTGCGAGAGGTCGATCCGCCGGAGCTTGCTGGACGCCCTGGAAATCGGCCGCCGGCAGGGGTCGGTCGCCGCCGATGCGGAAATCGAGGTCGCCTGCACCATGCTGATGCTGATTTTCGACGGCATCACCGTGCAAAGCGTCACCAATCCCCTGTTCGACCGCGAGGTGATCATGCAGCAGTTGGGATTGCTGCTGAATCGCCTCCTGCGGCCGGACGGCGGGAAAACCACCCCATGATCGGTGGGTTCCTTGGCGCCCGCTACACAATGACCGCGAACCGCATCATTGCGAATTCCGCAGCGGCCGGCGGCCGACCCGCCTTGGAAGAATAAGGAAAAGTGGCACCGGCGTCCCTGCCGGTGCCACTGACGCTTTTCTCTTCAGCGCAAGCGAAGCAATCCAGCAACAGCGGCGGGATCCCGGATTGCCGCGCCTTCGCATCGCTTTGACGGATACAGAACGAAGCGGTCAATTTTTGACGGGCGCTTAAGCCTTCATCCTCCGAGGCTCGACGTCGTCCTCTTCCTCCTTGCCGGCGCCGATCCGCACCATATGCAGCTGGCCCCATTCGCACAGGGGCGTCAGGGCCGCCGACAAGGATATCCCGAACAGCGTCAGGCCATATTCGACGCGCGGGGGAATTTCCTTGAAATCATGTCGCGTCACGATTCCGTCGGCTTCCATTTCCTTGAGATTCTGAATCAGCATTTTTTCGCTGATCCCCGGGACCGTCCGGCGCAGTTCGCCGAAACGCCGGGCCTCGCCGTGCAGCGCCCACAAAATCAGCACTTTCCACTTTCCGCCGATCACTTCGAGCGCGGCTTCCAGACCACAGTTGTAGGTTTTCTTTTTCATGACGTTTTCCTCGCGGCGTTGTGTCGTTTTCACCACTTACAAAAAGGTAGGTACTTGTCGTTCTGAAATCAAGGACGATATGACTGCCCAACTGACCCTTGCATCGCCGGGGCAAACCCACCGCAGATCGATAGGACGATCCAAATGAAGACAAGGATGACCTATTTTCAAGGCCGCCCGTTGTTGACCGCTGCGATTGTCGCCGCCGTCATCGGCGGTGCCGTCTATACGGCCCAATCCACGGGCGCCAGTCCCAGCCAGGCGGCGACCACCACACCAGCCGTTCCGGTTCTGGTAAAAACCCTGGCCGAGCAGAAGATCAGGGCCTGGTCGGAATTCTCCGGCCGGCTGCATGCCGTCGACTCGGCCGAGATCCGACCCGAGGTCAGCGGCCGCATCACCGCCGTGAAGTTCGAAGACGGCCAGAATGTCAAAGCCGGCGATGTCCTGTTCATCATCGACCCCCGGCCCTATGAGGCCGCCGTCGCCAAGGCCGCGGCAAATCTCGCCTCGGCCAAGACCAATGCCGACTTCGCCAAGCTGGAGCTCGACCGCGCCGGCGGCTTGCGCGAATCGCAAGCCATCGCCCAGCGGGTTTACGACGAACGCGCCAACGCCAACCGCGTCGCCGTCGCCACCGTCCAGGCGGCCGAAGCCACGCTCAAGCAAGCGGCGTTGGATCTGGAGCACGCCTATGTCCGGGCCCCGATCGCCGGGCAGGCCAGCCGCGCCGAAATCACCCTGGGCAATCTGGTGCAGGCCGGCCCGGGCGCGCCGCTGTTGACGACCGTCGTCGCCAATCAGAGCATCTATGCCGATTTCGACGTGGACGAACAAACCTACATGCAGAGCGTCCGCGACGTCGCCAACGGACGCGACCAGCAACGGCGCATTCCGGTGCAGCTCTTCGTGCAAGGCGACAAGGACCATCTCTACAAGGGCACCATCGACAGCTTCGACAATCGCCTGGATGCGGCCAGCGGCACCATCCGGGCCCGGGCCAAGTTCGAAAATGCGGATGGCGCCCTGGTGCCCGGCATGTTCGTTTCGGTCAAGCTGGCCAACGGCGCCGAAAGCCGGGAACTGATGATTCCGGCCCGCGCCCTGGGGTTCGATCAAAGCAAGAAATTCGTCTATGTGGTCGGCGACGGCAACAAGGTCGCCTACCGCGAAGTCGAACTCGGCAAGCAGATCGATTCCGAACGCGTCGCCCTGAAAGGGGTGCAGGCCGGTGATCGGATCATCGTCGACGGAGTTCAACATGTAAAACCGGATGCCATCGTCGACCCGAAGGAATTCGCTCCGGAAAAATAGCAAGGGCGTGTTTCGGGCAAACAACGATAACGACTGGCAACGGTAGAAGACATGATTCTGTCCAAATTTTTTATCGACCGGCCCATTTTCGCCGGAGTGATCTCTATCGTCATTTTTTTGGCGGGACTGGCGTCGATTTTTGAATTGCCGATTTCCGAATATCCGGAAGTCGTCCCGCCCACCGTCGTGGTCAAGGCGCAGTTTCCCGGCGCCAATCCGAAGGTGATCGCCGAAACCGTCGCCACGCCGCTGGAGGAGCAGATCAACGGGACCGAGAACATGCTTTACATGTTCTCCCAGGCCTCCTCCGACGGCCAACTGACCCTGACGGTCACCTTCAAATTGGGCACCGATGCCAATCTGGCCCAGGAGCTGGTGCAGAACCGGGTCAATCAGGCCCTGCCGCGCCTGCCCGACGTCACCCGGCAATTGGGCGTCACCACCACCAAAAGCTCGCCCGACTTGACGATGGTGGTGCATCTGACCTCGCCCAATTCGCGCTACGACATGCTTTACCTGCGCAATTACGCCGTGCTCAACGTCAAGGACCAATTGGCGAAGATCGAAGGCGTCGGCGATGTGCAATTGTTCGGCTCAGGCGATTACGCCATGCGGATCTGGCTCAATCCGCAGAAAGTCGCCGAACGCGGTCTGACCCCGCAAGAGGTGGTGAGCGCCATCCGGCGCCAGAACGTGCAGGTCTCGGCCGGCGTCATCGGCGGGCCGCCCTACGGCCAAGGGGTCGAATTGCAATTGCCGATCAATGCGCAAGGCCGTCTGCAAGACGCCGAGCAGTTCGGCGAGATGATCGTCAAGCGCAACGAGACCGGAGCCGTCACCCGGCTCCAGGATATCGGCCGCGTCGAAATCGATGCCGCCGAATTCGGTCTGCGCTCCTTGCTGTCCAACACCTCGGCGGTGGCCATTCCGGTGTTCCAGGCACCCGGATCCAACGCCATCGAGATCTCCAACCAGGTCCGCAAGACCATGGCCGACCTGAAGCAGCATTTCCCGGAAGGGGTGGATTACGCCATCGCCTATGACCCGACCGTCTTCGTCCGCGGTACGATCGAGGCGGTGATCCACACCCTGCTGGAGGCCCTCGTCCTCGTCGTGCTGGTGGTCATTCTGTTCGTGCAGACCTGGCGCGCCTCGATCATTCCCCTGCTGGCGGTGCCGGTGTCGATCGTCGGCACCTTCGCCATCATGCATCTGTTCGGCTTTTCGATTAACGCCTTGTCGCTGTTCGGGCTGGTCCTGGCCATCGGCATCGTGGTCGACGACGCCATCGTCGTGGTGGAGAATGTCGAACGCAATATCGAAAACGGGCACAAACCCCGCGAGGCGACGATCATCGCCATGCGCGAGGTCACCAGCCCGATCATCGCCATCACCCTGGTGCTGTGCGCCGTCTTCGTTCCCATCGCCTTCATCAGCGGGCTGACCGGACAATTCTACCGGCAATTCGCCCTGACCATCGCCTTCTCGACCATCGTCTCGGCCTTCAATTCGCTGACCTTGAGCCCGGCCCTGGCCGCCATCCTGCTCAAATCGCACGATGCGCCGAAGGATTGGCTGACCAAGGGAGTCGACCGCGTGTTCGGGCGGTTCTTCGCCGGCTTCAACAATGTCTTCCATCGAAGCTCCCATCGCTACGGCCAGGGCGTCAACGCGACGCTCGGCCGCAAATCGCTGGCCATCGGCGTCTATGTGGTACTGCTGGGCGCCGCCTATCTCGGCTTCCAGAAAGTCCCCCCCGGCTTCGTCCCGATCCAGGACAAGCAGTATCTGGTCAGTTTCGCCCAATTGCCCGACGGCGCCACCCTGGATCGGACGGAAGAGGTCATCCGCGAAATGTCGGATATCGCGCTCAAGGAACCCGGCGTCGAAAATGCCGTCGCCTTCCCCGGGCTTTCGATCAACGGCTTCATCAACAGCTCGAGCGCCGGCATCGTTTTCGTCGCCCTCAAACCCTTCGAGGAGCGGCAGTCTCCCAATCTGTCGGGTTTCGCCATTTCACAGACGCTGCAACGAAAATACGCCGGCGTGAAGGATGCCTTCATCGCCATCTTCCCGCCGCCGCCGGTCCAGGGTCTGGGCACCATCGGCGGATTCAAGCTGCAGGTCGAGGACCGCACCGATCAAGGCTACGAAGCCCTCGACGCGGCGATGAAGGCGGTGGTGACCAAGGCCCGGCAGACGCCGGAGCTGGCCGGCGTCTTCACCAGCTACAATGTCTCCGTGCCACAGCTCTACGCCGATCTGGATCGCACCAAGGCCATGCAGCTGGGGGTCGATGTGCAGGATGTCTTCGACACCATGCAGATCTATCTGGGATCGCTTTATATAAACGATTTCAATAAGTTCGGCCGAACCTACCAGGTCATTGCGCAAGCGGATCGACAATTCCGCTCGCAACCCGACGATATCCTGCGGCTGCAGACCCGCAATCTGGAAGGCCATATGGTGCCTTTGGGCTCGGTGCTGCGGGTCTCGGACACCACCGGGCCGGAAAGCGCTATGCGCTACAACGGTTTCCGCTCGGCCGATCTGAACGGCGGCCCGGCCCCCGGATATTCGACCGGACAGGCCCAGGCGGCGATGGTCCGCATCCTGGACGAGACCCTGCCGAAGGGCATGGAATTCGAATGGACCGAGCTGACCTATCAGCAAATCCTCGCCGGCAACACCGCGATCGTGGTGTTCCCGATCTGCGTGCTGCTGGTCTTCCTGGTGCTGGCCGCCAAATATGAAAGCCTGTTCCTGCCGCTGGCCATCATCCTGATCGTCCCGATGTGCCTGCTGTCGGCCATCGCCGGCGTCTGGCTGACCGGCGGCGACAACAACATCTTCACCCAGATCGGCCTGTTCGTCCTGGCTGGCCTCGCCTGCAAGAACGCCATCCTGATCGTCGAATTCGCCCGCGAGATGGAAAACCACGGCCGCGGCACCGTCGAATCGGCCATCGAAGCGGCCCGCCTGCGGTTGCGGCCGATCCTGATGACCTCATTCGCCTTCATCATGGGCGTGGTGCCGCTGGTGGTGTCCTCCGGCGCCGGCGCCGAAATGCGCCATGCCATGGGCATCGCCGTGTTCTTCGGCATGCTGGGCGTCACCTTCTTCGGTCTTTTCCTCACTCCGGTCTTCTATGTGCTGTTGCGGACAATCGAGAAGCGCATGAGCGGAACCAAGGAAATTCAAGCATGATAACGACGATGAAACGATCCCTCCTGGTGCTCGGCCTGGCCTCTCTGGGCGCCTGCACCAGCCCGCCCGGTCCGCAAGGAGCGGGTTTGGCGACGCCGGCCGGCTGGAGCAGCATGACGGCCGGCACGCCGCAGGCCGACCAGCCGCTGGTCAGCACCGATGCCGTCGGTATCGAGCAGATGTGGTGGAAGAGCTTCGGCGATCCGATCCTCGATCGCCTGATCGACGACGCCCTGGCCGGCAACAAGACGCTGCAGGTCGCCAAGGCCCGCGTCCTCGAGGCCCGGGCCGGACAAAAGGGAGCCTCGGCCGCCCTGCTGCCGGTCTTGAACGGCACGGCCGATTTTACCCGCGGCAACCAGGGCTTCCTCACCTCCGACAAGGTGGTCAATATCGGCGAGGCCGATCTTCAGGCCTCGTGGGAAATCGATCTCTTCGGCAAAAATCAGGCCCGCGTCGGCGAGGCGGCGGCCATCACGCAATCGGTCGAAGCCGATCGTCAGGCGGCAATGGTGTCCCTGCTGGCCGAGGTCGCCCGCAATTATTTCGAACTGCGCAACGAACAGGAACAGATCCGCATCACCCGGGAAAATCTGGTCACCCAGCAAAAAACCCTGGAACTGATCAAGGCGCAGCAGGTCGGCGCGCTGTCCAGCGATCTCGACGTCCAACGGGCGGCCGCCCAGGTTTCGACCACCTCGTCGCAGATTCCCGCCTTGCAGGCGTCTTACGAGGTCACGCTGCATCGCTTGAATGTGCTGCTGGGCACCCCGCCCGGCACCCAGGACGCCGCCCTGGCCGCGCCGCAACCGATGAAGGCCCTGGATGCGACGATTCTGGTGGCGGCGCCGGCCCGGGTGCTGGCCAATCGTCCGGATGTCCGGGCCGCCGAACGGCGTTTCGCCTCCAGCCTCTCGGCCCGGGAGGCGGCGACCAAGGAACTCTATCCGACCCTGTCGCTGACCGCCCTGTTCGGCGTTCAGAACGCCACGGGATTTTCCACGGCGCCGTGGACCTTCGGCCCCGGCCTGGTCCTGCCCCTTCTCAATTTCGGCCGTATCCAGTCCCAGATCGACGCCGCCGACGCCCGCCAGACACAGGCCTTCCTGACCTATCAGGAGACCGTGCTCGAAGCGTTGGAAGACATGGAAAATGCGCTGTCTCGTTATTCCCAGGAGACGCGCCGCCAATATGACCTCGATCAGGCCGCCCAGCAAAACCGCCGGGCCGTCACCTTGGCCGATCAGCAATATCAGGCCGGTTATGCCGGACTTTTGGATCTGCTGTTGGCCCAGCGCGACGCGCTGGCCGCCGAATCCTCGCTGGCCGCCTCGAACGCCCAGCTGCGCAAGAGCCTGGTGACGATCTATGCGGCGGCCGGCGGCGGCTGGGCGCTGTAAGGGATTGATGTCTCACCGTCATTGCGAGCCGAAGGCGAAGCAATCCAGCAGCGGGTGTGCCTGACTGGATTGCTTCGCTGGCGCTCGCAATGACGGTGTAGAGACTCTCAGCCCTTCTTCTTGGGCGCGACGATCGGCGTCGCCGAGCCTTTCATCGCCACCGGCGCCGCGGCGGCGACGGGCTTGTTCGCCTTTGGTTTCTTGATTTCGCGATTGCTGCGTTTTTGACCTTTGGCCATGGTGACCTCCTTCAATGCTGGACTGCTTTTACGGTCCTTGAAAACGAAAGGCCCCGCAGCCTTTTCAGGTGCGGGGCCAGCAAGGCGTCAGACGCGCGTCGGGCAATAAAAGCCGCATGCTGCGGCGGATCGATGCCGATCGCCGGCGGACTCATGGAAATCCACGGTCACCGGCGTTGACGTCAATCCAAAACCTTGAGGTTGTCGGCCGACATCTTGCCGCTCTTGCGGTCCGAGACGAGCTCGAAGCCCACCTTCTGACCTTCCCGCAAATCGCTGAGGCCGGAGCGCTCGACAGCGCTGATATGGACGAAAGCGTCGTTGCCGCCGTCATCCGGCGCAATGAAACCGAAGCCCTTTTGGACGTTAAACCACTTCACGGTCCCCGTAGCCATAGGAAACCCTTTCACATATAGTAATTGTTACATGCCCGCGCACTCGCAGACAGTCGAAATCGAATTTTCAGGGAAGAGGATTGTCAGTACTGCGCGACTCATGGTCGCGCGAGACCAAGTCATCTGGCCGTCTATCGACTGACACAATATGGATGGCGCCCAAGAAAAATACAAGGGTAGCGTGAATATTTCTTATTCATGATCGATAAAGACGCTTGACGTAGGAAAGGTCGCCATGGTCACGCTTCAGATAAGTCACAAAACGGTCTATCGCTATCACCAGCCGGTCGACCTCGGGCCGCACCGTTTGATGCTTCGTCCCCGCGAAAGCCGCGATCTCCGTCTGATTTCCTATCAGGTCGCGGTGACGCCGGAGGCCGTCGTGACCTGGGCCAACGACGTCTTCGGCAATGCCGTCGCCACCGTCGGCTTTCCCCACCCCACCGACACCTTGATCATCGACAGCCGGGTCTCGCTTGAGTTGCACACGCTGCCCTGGCCGGTTTTCGAGGTGGCGGCATCGGCGATCCGCTATCCGTTTTCCTATTCCAACGACGACTGGATCGATCTCGGAGCCCTGACGACGCCGCAATATGCCGATTATTCCGGCCGGCTGCGCGACTGGTCGCGCGGATTCGTCGGCGGCGACCCCACCGATACGCTGTCCCTGCTGAAGGATCTCTGCGCCGGGATTTCAGGATGGATCTCCTATCAGAGCCGTGACGACGAAGGCACCCAGTCGCCGATCGAAACCTTGGACCGCGGCTGGGGATCCTGTCGCGATTTCGCCGTTTTGTTCATCGAGGCGGCGCGGACGCTCGGCTTCGGCGCGCGCATCGTCTCCGGCTATCTCCACAATCCCGACCGGAATGCGCCGGGCAATTGGGACGCCGGGTCGACCCACGCCTGGGCGGAGATCTATGTGCCCGGGGCCGGTTGGATCACCTTCGACCCCACCAACCGCAGCATCGGCGGCCACAATCTGATTCCGGTCGCGGTCGGCCGCGACATCCGACAGGTGATGCCGGTGGCCGGCAGCTTCGTCGGGATGACCGGCGACTTCCAGGACATGTCGGTGGAAGTGAGCGTGACCGCCTGATCCGAAGAATCGAATTCGCCGGCGGCGTTCCCGTCCCCGGACGAAAAACGCCGTCCGCTTGGCGATTCTTTTTTTATTATGATTATAATATGATATGTTGATCGACATAAGATACGGGGATCGCGGGAATTTTTTCCTCATCTTCCCCGTGCCCTCCTTCCTTCATGTCCGACGCCGGGAGACGAAAAAAGTGGAGACAGCTGCCATGGGTTCCCAAAAGATCCGCGACGCGGCGCACAGCCGCGGCCTTGCCGCCGTGACGGGGGCATCGACGGGCATCGGCGCCGTCTATGCCGATCGTCTGGCCCGGCGCGGTTACGATCTGCTGCTCGTCGCCCGGGACCGGCAGCGGCTGGAGGCCTTGGCCGAGCGTCTGATCGCCGAAACCGGCGCGGCGGTGCATATCCTCACGGCGGACCTGACCGTGCGATCCGATCTTGCCGCCGTCGAGCGGCGGCTGCGGGACGACGACCGGCTCACCTTGCTGGTCAACAACGCCGGCGTTGCGGCGAGCGGCGCCTTCGTCGATGCCGATATCGATCGCCTCGAGGCGATGATCATGCTCAATGTCGTCGCGGTCATGCGCCTCGCCGGCGCCGTCGCGCCCGGCTTCGTCCGGCGCGGAGGGGGCACCCTCGTCAATATCGCCTCGGTTCTCGCCCTGGCGCCCGAACTGTTCAACGGCACCTACAGCGGCACCAAGGCCTTCGTGCTGAATTTCAGCCAGGCGCTGCACCAGGAACTCGGCAAGAGCGGCGTTCGGGTGCAAGCGGTGCTTCCCGGCGCCACGCGGACGGAAATCTGGGAACGCGCGGGCACGGATATCGCCCATCTGCCGGCCGACATGCTGATGGACCCCGACGAGATGGTCGATGCCGCCCTTGCCGGCCTCGACCGCGGCGAACTGGTGACCATTCCCTCGCTTCCCGACATCGCCGAATGGGACGCCTTTACCGCCGCGCGGCTGGCCCTGGCCCCCAAGCTGTCGCGCGATCATGCGGCGGAACGCTACAAGACGCCGACCGGCTTGCCGGCCTGACCGCCGGCCCGGCCGAAGGGCTTGAACGATCATGGATCAACAGGGCCTGGAGCGGCCATTGAGGCCGCAGCCAAGCGCGCGGAGGCGCGCGCCCGGCGAGGGACATCAAGAAAAGCCAGAGCGTGATGCCGATTTAAGGCATCGCGCTCTAGAAAGATTTGCGATCAGACTGGATCATCGATTTTTCTCGTCATTGCCCTGGATCAGCCGGAATCCAGGGGGCACCCCACGGGCGTTTCCGAGACTCCCGGATCCCCGCTTTCGAGCTTGTGAAATAATTCCAGTGGCACCGGCGTCCCCGCCGGTG
>JAATGN010000352.1 GCA_015654615.1 Rhodospirillales bacterium | reverse complement strand
GATGGTGAAACGGACCACCGCTTCGAAAGCCAGCAAGTGGTGGCGGAGCTCGGGCGGAATGACCGGGGCCGGTTGGACGATCGCCCGCGCCGCGCCGTTTCCGCCGGCCATCTCCTCTTTGCGCGGCGTTTCGGCGGCCGGCGGCGGCGAGACCGGATTTTCCGCCGGCGGCGATGGAGACCGTTCCGGCGGGGCGGCATCGTCCGCTTTCCTTTCGACGGCATGCGTCGGGAGACGGCGCCGCGCTTCCTTGGGTTTCGGAAGGGGAGGAGCCTGCCGGAGGGGTTCGGACGGCGATGGCGGACTTGCCGGCTCCGGCCGGAGCGGCGCTGCCGCCGCCAAAGCCGGCGGCAGTTCGATCAGACCCGCGTCGATGGCGACGGGGGGCGGAACCGGGCGCTCCGTCCGGTGAAAAAGGGCCTGCGCCGCGGTCGCCACCGCCACGACGACGACCGCCGCCGTTCCGGCCGCGACCGTGGCGACCCGCCGCCGCGTCTCCTGCCGCGGGGTCATTTCCGTCGGACGGCGAACAGAAATCGTTCCACCCCCGCGGCGCGTCCGGCCAGCATCGCCTGGACCACGACGCCGTGGGGGGCGTCGGCATCGGCATTGACGACGACCGTGCGGACGTCGCCGCCCAGGCGGGGCCGCAGGGCGTCGCCCAGTCCTTCCAGCGTCGTCGGATCCTCGCCGACCAGCAGATGGCCGTCCCTGGTGACGGTCAGGGTCACAAGATGGTCGGCCTGCAGCGATTGCGCGTCGCCCTGCGGCAGGTTGACCGGCAGCGAATGCAGGTTCTGCATGGCCAGCGAGGCCAGCATGAAGGTGGCCAGCAGGAAGAACATCACGTCGATCATCGGGATGATCTCGATGCGTCCGCGCCGCCGGCTCCGCGACGGCCGCAGCTTCATCAGGCTTCTCCCCGGCCGAGGCGGATGCGGTCGATCAGCCGGGTGCCCAGCCGTTCCATCTCGTCGAGCACCCGGGCCCGTCGGTGGCTGAAGAAATTGTAGGCGGTCAGGGCGGCCAGGGCGATGCCGATGCCGACGGCGGTGGCGATCAGGGCTTCCGCCACGCCGCCGGTGACGGCGGCGGGATCGACCGCGCCGCTGCCGCCGAACAGGCGGAAGGCGCCGATCATGCCGGAAATGGTCCCCAGCAGTCCCAGCAGCGGCGCCGCCGTCACCACCGTTTCCAGAATCCACAATCCCTGGTCGAGGCGCCGTTCGGCGAGGGCCGCCTGGTCGGCGGCGCGGGTTTCGATCCACCAGACGGGATGCTCGGCATTGTCGACGATCACCTTGAAAAAGCCGACGAAGTCGCTGTGCGACGGCGCCTCGGCGAGGAGGTGGCGGAATTTTTCCCAGGCGAACCGCGGATCGTCGAGATGTTCGGCCAAGGCCGCAGGCAGCCGGGCATGGCGGGAAAACATATAGAGGCGATCGACGATGCAGGCGATGCCGATCAGGCCGACCGCCAGCAGGGGATAGATGAAGACGCCGCCGGCCCGAAGGCCGGCCAGCGCCGCGGAGAGGGAAACCTCCATGATCAGAAGGCCCGGCTCAGGCCCGCGAAATAGCCGCGCCGTTCGCCGAATTGCGGCGCACCGACGCCGATGCCGGTGCCGCTGCGCAGTTCATAGGCGGTATCGAACAGATTGACCACCGCCAGGCGGAGGTCGACCCCCTTGTCGTCGAACAGGCCGAGATGCTGGGTGACGCCCAGGTTGAGCGTGGCGTACCAGGGCAGATGGCCGGTATTGGCGAAGCCCTGGCGCAGGCCGCTGCCGAAAATCGTGTCGACGCTGGCCCGCGTGCCCTTGAGGATCTGATAGGCCAGGCCGCCCGAGGCGGTATAGAGCTGGTCGTGGTCCAGATGGACCCAATGGTCCTTGGCATAGGCCAGTTCGTCCGGATCGTCGAAGCTGATCTGGCTGGAGATGATGTCCTTGCCGACGGCCCGCGACGCGGCGAAGTTCAGATAGCCGGTCAGCGTCTCGGCGGTGTAGGAAAGCGTCGCCTCCGTCCCGTAGATCCGCCCCTGCGCGTAGTTGAAGGGGGTGTAGACCAGCGCCGCGCCGAACTGGCCCTCGTCGAGCAGATTGCGCACCCGCTTGTAATAGCCGTCGAGTCCCAGCTGGATGCGGTCGGTCAGCTTGTGGGTCGCGCCCAGTTCGAAATTGTGCGACCGCTCGGATTTGACCGGGTCGTTCTGGGAGAGCGTCGGCGCGCCGGTGGTATCGGCGAATTTTTCGACCGAGGTCGAGGTTACCAGTTCCAGGGGCGGCGGGGTGAAATAGCGGGCGTAGCCGGCGTGCAGCGTCGTCGCCTCGGTGACCCGATAGACGAATCCCAGCCGCGGACTCAACTGGGTTTCGTCGACATAGGCGTTGACCGCGTCGAAGCGGGCCCCGTAGTTCATGGTCAGCTTTTCCGTCAGCCGCCACTCGTCCTGCAGATAGACGCCGTAAAGCATGCCGGTCTTCGTCTGGTCGTCGAGGATGGACACCGGCGTGCTCGCTGCGTTCCCCATGTCGTCGAGCGGAAAGACGGCGGAGCTGTTGTCGGCCACCGCCCGTTCGTGCTGGACGACGAACCCGGACCGCAGGGTGTGGCGCTCGTCGACCCGGTAGCTGCCGTCGCTCTGCAGGCCGGTGGCGAGGTTGCTGCGCGCCACGTCCGAGGCGATGCCGTTGAATTGCAGATCGCCGATGGAATCGGGGCTGAAATGCAGCTTCGAATAGCGGGCATAGGGGGCGACCTGATAGCCCCAGTCGTCGGTGGTGCCCTGCAAGGCGACCGTCGCGTAGTGGTTTTCCTCGCGCTGGCGCTCGTTCATCTGGGACGACGGCAGGTCGGCGGCGCCGTTCAGGGCGAAAGCGGAGGTCTGGCCGGGGTTGTTGGGCAGTTCGAACTGGCTGACCGACGAGCCGAGGACGACGCTGAGGCGGTTCGTCGGATTGAGCAGATAGGAGAAATAGCCGAACCCCTTGCCCTGGTCGGTATGGT
>JAATGN010000303.1 GCA_015654615.1 Rhodospirillales bacterium | reverse complement strand
GCAATGACGCGGTTATTGTTTTACAGGCCCATAGCGGCACCGGCAGGGACGCCGGTGCCACTTTTCCTTAGCTCATTCGGCCGGCTGGCCGCCGCGCCGCCGCCCGGGGCGATGGCCGCTGACATCCGATCCGGCGGACGGCGCCAGGCGCAGAAAGCTGATCAGGCCCAGCAGGGCCAGGACGGCCAGCAGCCCGAAGGCCAGATGAAAATCCGCGGTGACCGGTTCGCCGCCATGCCGGTGGAACGCCATGGCGAGATGAAGCGCCAGCGCCCCGGCGGCGACGCCCATGCCGGTGGACATCTGCTGGATCAGGCTGCCGAAGGACGAGGCGCCGTTCATCCGTTCGGACGGAATATCGGCATAGGACAGCGTGCTGATCGCGGTGAACTGCATCGAGCGGCACAGGCCGCCGAAGCACAGGACGGCCGCCAGCACCCCGGTGGGCGTCGTCGGCAGCAGGAAGGAGCAGGCCCAGATCGAAAGCGCCGTGGCCAACCCGTTGGCGACCAGCGTCGTGCGGAAACCGAAACGCCTCAGGATCGGCGTGGTCACCACCTTCATGCCGAGATTGCCGATGAAAATCCACAAGGTGAGCCCTCCGGAGGCCAGGGCGCTCATGCCGAAGCCGACCTGCAGCATCAGGGGCACCAGGAAGGGCGCGGCGCTGATGGTGATGCGGAACAGGGATCCGCCCCAGGTGGTGGCGGCGAAGGTCGGAACGCAGATCGGCCAGAGATCGATGACCGGGGTCGGATGCCGCCGCAGATGCCGGATCGACGCCGCGCCAAAAAACAGGCCGATCACCAGGAGAACGGCCGGCAGATTCCAGATGCCGGTGTCGTTGCCGACGCGGTCCAGGCCGTACATGACGCAGGCCAGGGCGGTTCCGGTCAGCAGGAAACCGACCGGATCGAAGGGACGCCGCTCCTCCGACTGGAGGTTCGGCATCAGCCTGAGGGCGGCCAGGATGCCGAGCAGGCCCAGCGGAACGTTGAGAAGGAAAATCCAGCGCCAGGACCAATAGGTGCAGATGAAGCCGCCGAGCGGCGGACCGAGGATGGGCGCGGCCAGGGCCGGCCAGGTCAGCAGGGCCATGGCGTTGATCAGGTCCTTCTTCTCGGTGGTGCGCAGGACGACGAACCGTCCCACGGGAACCATCATCGCGCCGCCGATGCCCTGAAGCACCCGGGCGGCGGCGAATTCCCCCACGCCGTTGCACAGGCCGCACAGCACGGAGGCGACGGTGAAGACCGACATGGCGGCGGTGAAGACGGTGCGCGTGCCGAACCGGTCGGCGATCCAGCTGCTGACCGGGATGAACACCGCCAGGGTCAGCAGATAGGCGGTCAGGCCGATGCTCAAGGCGACGGGATTGATGCGGAAGGTTTTGGCCATCAGCGGCAGGGCCGTGGCGATCACCGTACTGTCGATATATTCCATGAAGAACGCGCCGGCGACGATCAGCGCGACGACGTTGGAGCGCCTGAAGAACTTCTGTGTCATTTTTTCAAGCTAGCATCCGCGCCTGCCGTTTTGCACCTGCGTTTGGCGGAGGCCTGCCATTCCGCGGGCTCGGGCGAGGTGCGCCGTCGCCCGCGGTGTATTCACGCCGACCGCCGAGCGGAAAAGGGGCTCGAGCGCGGCCGGTCGACGAAGTGTCGAATCAGGCGAGATAACCGCCGTCGATGGTCAACGCCGCCCCCGTGACGAAGCCGGACTCGGGGCTGGCGAGATAGGCGACGAAGCTCGCGACCTCGGTGTCCTTGCCCATCCTGCCGATGGCCATCAGCGGGCGCAACAGGGACCGATGCGCTTCGTCGTCGTTGATGTCGGTCTCGGTCGGACCCGGCTGGATCGTATTGATCGTGATGCCTCGCGGGCCGAGATCGCGCGCCAGACCACGGGTCAGGGCGGCGACCGCGCCCTTGGTCATGCTGTAGACGGATGCGCCCGGAAAGCCGGCGCGGTCCGCGGTGACGCTGCCCGTATTGATGATGCGGCCGCCTTCGCCCATGTGCGGCAGAACGGCCTGAACCGCCACGAAGATCGCCCGGACATTGACGGCGATCATCCGATCGAAGTCCGCCAGATCGTAATCCGCCACCCCGCCGCGAATCAGGATGCCGGCGTTGTTCACCAGGATGTCGAGGCGGCCGAAGCGGTCGATCGTCCGCGCCACGGCGTCCCGAACGGCCTCGGGGCTCGCGCTGTCGGCCTTGAGCGGCAGGGCCTCGCCATCCGCGGCGGCGATCTCGGCGGCGAGCGCTTCCGCCCGCTCGGACGAGGCGACATAGGTGAAGGCCACGGCGGCGCCGTCGCGCGCCAGTCTGCGCACGATCGCCGCGCCGATGCCGCGCGATCCCCCCGTAACCAGGGCGACCTTGCCGGCCAGTGAATTCGACATGATGTGACTCCTTCAAATTATAGAATAATCAATCCAGAATTATCACCGCAGGCTCCGAAGCGCCATCCGCGCGATGCCCCGCAGCTCTTCCGCGGCGGCCCCCGCCCGGGCGGCGACCTTTATGCCGGTCAGGGTCGCGATGATGAAATGCGCGGCCTCGAGGGCATTCACCTCCTCCGCCACCTCTCCCGCCGCCTTCGCTTCGGAAATCCGCCGTTCGAGGGCGGCGGCGATCGTCCGGGACGCCGTTTCGCCGATCATCGCGATTTCCGGGCTCGACCGCCCGAACTCGCAGATCGCGCTGACGCCCAGGCATTGCGGAACGGGCGCGGCGATCGCCGCGGCGACGGCCTGATTCAGATGCGCCTCCAGTCCCTTGAGCGGAGAGGCCCCCGTGTTGAGGGCCCGGATCTGCCCGCCGATGCTGTCGGCGACATAGCGCTGCAGGCACTCCAGATAAAGCCGCCACTTGTCCCCGAAGGTGTCGTACATGCTTTGGCGGCTGATCCCCATGGCGCCGAGCAGCGCCTCTGTGGAAGCGCCCTCGAAACCATGGTCGGAGAAAACGCCGATGGCGCGTCGCAGCGCGTCCTCGCGTTCGAATTCTTTGGGTCTCGCCATGACGCGAGACGATAGAAATTATGGATCAATCTGTCAATAAAGGACTCACCACGGCAGGATATCGCCGTAACGATCGAGGAAGCGCACTCCCGGGATGCCCGCGTTGCGCTCGACCATATCGGCCACCAGCGGGATGCTGTCGGAAATCTCGAAGCTCGCCGCCGGCCCCCCCATCTCGGTCCGCACCCAGCCCGGCGCGACCAGCAGGAGGGCGCGGGGATCGTCGGGATGCCGCGCCGAGAAGGCCTTCATCAGCATGTTCAACGCCGCCTTGCTGGCGCTGTAGAGTTCCCAGAAGCCGAAGCATTTGGCGATACTGCCGATCTCGGAGGACATCACCGCAATCGCGCCGTTTTCGGCCACTCCGTCGTGGAAGGCCTCGACGACCCGCATCGGGCTCAGCGCGTTGGTCAGCATCATGTCGAGGAAATCCTTCTCGTTCGCCTGAAGCGGCGTCCGTTCGGCCGCCTTGCAGATGCCGGCGTTGACGAACAGCGTATCCAGCCTGCGGCCCCCCAGCCGCGCGCGCAGGGCCAGCACCGAGGCGAGATCGACGATATCCACCGTCTCGATCTCCAGCGTGGCGGAATAACGCGCGAGGAGCCCGTCGAGCCCGGGGGAGCGGCCGCGCGACGTCGCGATCACCTGCCAGTCCCTGGCGCAGTATTCCTCCGCCAGGGCCAGGCCAAGCCCGCGCGAAGCGCCCACGACGAGAATCGTTTTCCGTGCCGTCATTTTCAGCCACTCCTGTGAAGACCGTTAGCGGATCGGCCGCCGAAGCGGGGCTTCGGCCCGGTCTTTCGGGAGGAATTTATGACACCGGGCGGATCATGATTCGAACGCCGAAAGATCAAATGATCAGTGACTCGGAATCACCATTCCGGCGTCATGGCGGCCGGCGAGGCCAGGGCGCGTTCGACCGCCAGGATCTGGACGCCGATCAGGCGCCGCATTTCCTCGGCGCTTTGCGCGGTCTGCTTGAACCCCTGCATGGCGGAGACGATGACGCGCGCCAGGTCGGCGGCGGTGACGCCGAGGCCCGACCGTTCGGCCGCCTCGCCGAGGATGTCGGTCAGGCAGGCCTCGAAGCGGGCGTAGCTTTTCCGGACGGCGGGCAGCCCGGACATGTCGCGCACATCCGGGTTGGCGAGAGCCCGTTCCAGCCCCTCGACGCACCAGACCTCGCAGGCGAAGCGAAGTTTCTCCCCGAGCGTCGGGCGGGAGGCCAGGCCGGCGGCGATCCGCGCCAGACTGTCCTCGATCCAATGGGCGACGACGGCCTCGAACACCGCTTCCTTGCTGCAGAAGATCAGGTAGAGCGCCGGGCGCGACATGCCGGCCGCCTGCGCGATGTCGCCCATGGTCGTCCGGACGAAACCGAAGCGCAGAAAGACGCGCGCCGCCGCGTCGAGGACGCGCTGCCGCTTTGACGGGTTTTTCGCCGATTCATTCATGCCGCGTATCTTGACATTCTCCCGGAAAATGTCATCTCCTGATGATCCTGACAAATTGCCGTAAAATGTCATATCGTCAGTTTTCCTGAGAAAGAGAGAGATCATGTCCGACGGAAAAGTGTGGTTCATCACAGGTTCATCCCGCGGCTTCGGCCGGGTGTGGACGGAAGCGGCGCTGAAGCGGGGAGACAAGGTCGTCGCGACGGCGCGCAATCCGGCCGTGCTGCAACCTCTCGTGGCGACCTATGGAAAATCGGTTCTGCCGCTGGAGCTGGACGTCACCGACCGGACCGCGGCCTTCGCGGCCGTGGCGAAGGGAAAAGAGGCGTTCGGACGGCTCGACGTCGTCCTCAACAATGCCGGCTATGGCCAATTCGGCGCCGTCGAGGAACTGAGCGAAGCCGAGGCGCGGGCGCAGATCGAGACCAATCTGTTCGGTACGCTGTGGGTGACGCAGGCGGCGCTGCCGATCCTGCGGGCGCAGCAATCCGGCCATATCCTGGCCGTCTCCAGCATCGGCGGCGTCGGCGCCTTCCCCAGCGTGGGCATGTATCATGCCTCCAAATGGGGGCTGGAAGGGCTGATGGACGCGCTCTCGCAGGAGGTGGCGGGCTTCGGCATCAAGGTCACGCTGATCGAGCCGGGCGGTTATGCCACGGATTTCGCCGACCCCAGTTCGCTGCGGACCGCCACGCCCATCGCGGCCTACAACCCGGTCAAGGAGCAGCTGTTCGCCGCCTTCGCCGCCGAGAGCATGGGCGATCCCCAGGCGACCTCCACGGCGATCCTGAAAGTGGTGGACGCGGCGGAACCGCCGCTGCGCATCCTGCTGGGCGCGACGGCCGTGCCGATGCTGCGCAAGATCTATGAGGACCGCCTGGCCACCTGGGATCGATGGGCCCCCGTCTCGGCCGCGGCCCAGGGAACGCGGACGGACCTGCGCCTGCCCGAGACGTTCCGGCCGGCCTCCTGAGCCCGTCCCCGATGCGGCGACGACGCCGCCGCATCGGGGACCCGCGTGCCTGGACTTTTGCCCCTGTCATGGCGATGACAAGAAACCATAAGCCTTATCACGGAAATTCATTTCATGGGTCGGGGCGGATCCCTTAGAACATTGCCTGGGACATCGCGCTTGCGGCCGAAACAGGCCCCTGGGGGCGCCCCCTGGATTGCCGCGCCTTCGCATCGCTTTGACGGGCCCTAAAGAGAAAAAGGGATTTTCATCCAGGGTCGGTCGCGGTCGAAAGCGTCAGTGGCACCGGCGTCCCTGCCGGTGGAGAAAAGACTCCGCCGCATAAGCGGCGGACACCGGCAGGGACGCCGGTGCCACTTTTCCTTATTCTTCCAGGGCGGGGCGGAACGCGTTATGACACGATTCTTTATCGACGGGCTCCAAACCGAGAAGAAACGCAGATGAACTCGCATGATCGGCAAGACCTCGGCGACTTTCATGGACTGACGACGGCGCATCTGGCCGACGCCTGCCTGCGAGGCGGCATCGTTCCGCGTTGCGCCGCATCCTCGATTCGGCCGGTCGTTCCCGGAATGCGGTGCGGCGGCCGCGTGAGACCGGTGCGGCACTTCGGCAGCGCGGACGTCTTTCTCGAGGCCATCGAGACGGCGGCGCCGGGCGATGTTCTGGTGATCGACAACGGCGGGCGCCCGGACGAGGCCTGCGTCGGAGATCTCGTCGTGCTGGAGAGCAAGATGGCCGGGCTGGCCGGCATCGTCGTCTGGGGCCGGCATCGCGATACGGCCGAACTCGCCGAGATCGGGCTGCCGGTGTTCAGCCTGGGGGCGCTTCCATGCGGGCCGCGCCGGCTCGACCCGCGCCGGCCGGACGCTCTTATTGCCGCGGCGGTCGGCCGCGACACCGTGACCTCCGACGACATGGTGTTCGCCGATGGCGACGGCGTGCTGTTCTTCCCGGCCGTTGCCCTCGATACCGTCCGGCAGGCCGCGGAACAGATCCGATCGGCCGAGCAGGAGCAGGCGGCCCGCCTCCGCGACGGCCTGTCGCTGCGCCGCCAATTCCACTTCGACCGCTTCCTCGCGCGCCGCGCGATGGAACCGGACCACACCTTCCGCCAGCATCTGAAAACAGTCGGCGGAGCCATCGAGGAATGAACGGCGCTGGGGAGTGGGCGTGGTGTTTCAGTTCGGCGGAGTAAATTTGGAAATGCACGCCCTTCTGGCCGTGGCCGGAGCGCTCGGCGGAATTGTGAACGCGCTGGCCGGCGGCGCCACCCTCATCACATTTCCCGCGATGCTCGCGGCAGGCCTGCCTCCCGTCGTCGCCAACGCGTCGAATGCCGTGGCGATTTCTCCCGGCCACCTCATCGCCGCCTTCGCCGATCGCGAACGTCTGCCGCCCCTCGACGGCCGGACCCTCGGCCTTTGCCTGCTGGCCTGCCTGGGCGGCGCGGCCGGCGCCGTGCTGCTTCTCGTCATCCCCGAACGTTACTTCGTCCTGCCGGTGCCGGCGCTGATCGGCCTGGCCACGGTCCTTTTTGCCGTCGCCCCCCGCATCCAGGCGCGCCTGTCGCATCGGAGCGCGGGAAAAGATCGGCCCGCGGCGGGCATGGCGATGATCGCCGCCGCTTCGATCTACGGGGGCTTTTTCGGGGCCGGACTGGGAGTGATGCTGACCGCCATGCTTTCGATCACCGAGGTGGGCGATCTGCGGGCGATCAAGGTCATGAAAAACCTGCTGGCGAGTGCGGTGAGCGTCGCCGCCATCGCGATATTCTGCGCTCAGGGCACGGTCCGGTGGCCGGAAACCATGACGATGCTGATCGGCGCGATGGCCGGCGGTTATGCGGGGGGACATCTCATCCGCGTGCTGCCGGCGTTCTGGGTCCGTCGAATCGTGATCGTGGCCGGCGTCGTGATGACCGGGATCTACGCGTGGCGCTATTGGTTTTAGGGCCCGTGGCGCCGGTGCCGCTTTTCGTTTTTCATCCGGGACGGGGCGGCGCCCCGCGCAAATCCATGACCGTCCATCGGCAAAGCTCGGGATCGAGGATCGGCAAGGTCATGACAATTCGTTATTTCATGCATCAGATAAATTAAATTTCTTGATCGGCAGGCCCTCGATATCGTCGCCGCAAGCATGGAAAACGGGGGGCTGACGCGTGGGCGAGGCTTTGGGAATGCTGGCGGCGGTATTGTCGAGCGGACTGGGCGGGACATCGGTCGGCGCCACCCGTTACCTGGTCGGGGCGATCGATCCTCTCGCCACGGGCGCATTCCGTTTCGGAATCGGATTCGTGCTGCTGCTCCCCTTCGTCCTGCTGCGGGGCGGGCCTTGGCCGCCGCGCCGGGACTGGGTGGGGGTCGCCGGGCTGGGATTGCTGTTCTTCGGCCTGTTTCCGGTCCTGTTCAACGCGTCGCTGGTCTTCACGACGGCCGCGCGGGGGGCCCTCGCCCTTTCCACCTTGCCCCTGCTGACGATGGTGGTGGGCGCGGCGCTCGGCGTCGAGCCCCTGACCGCCCGCAAGACCACGGGCGTCCTGATCGCCATGCTCGGCGTCGCCATGGCGCTTCTCTCGGGCCTGGCCTTCGCACCGCCGGGGGCGTGGCGCGGCGATCTCCTGATGGTCGGCGCCGCCTTTTGCATGGCCCTGTACAGCGTCTGGTCCCGGCCGTTCATCCGCCGATCGGCTTCGATTTCCTTCACCACGATGGCGATGGGCGTCGGCGCCGCGTGCCTCGTTTCGGCGTCGTGGCTCCGCGGCGGCTTCGCATCCGTCGCCGCCTTCGGCCTGCCGCAATGGTCGGCCGTCGTCTATCTCGGCGCTTTCGGCAGCGCTCTCACATTCTTTCTCTGGGCTTTCGCGCTCGAGCGGACCACCCCGACGCGGGTCGCCATCTCCGTGACGGTCAATCCGGTCACGGCGGCGCTGGTCGGCGCCGGCCTGCTGGACGAGCCGCTCCGCTGGAAACTGGTGGCGGGGATCGTCACGGTCTTGGTCGGAATACGGATCGCCGCGACCGCCGGACGGGCCCCCGCGGGCCGAGGCCCGGACAGGCCGTAGGACTCCCCCTTGTTGCCGGATTGCGTCAGTGGCACCGGCGTCCCTGCCGGTGGATAAAGACTCCGCCGCGCACGCGGCGGACACCGGCGGGGACGCCGGTGCCACTTTTCCCTGTTCTTCCGGGACGGGGCGGCGCGCCGCCGCCGGACGGCCCCTATTTCGTCCCGAACCATTTCGCGTAAATCCGCTGGTAGGTGCCGTCCTCGCGCATCGCCAGCAACGCGCCGTCGACTCTCTTGCGCAGCGGGCTCCCCAAGGGGAAGGCGAAGCCCGCGCCGTTCTCGTTGAATTCGGGACCGGCCATCCTCACCCGCCCCCGTCCCTCGTGGGTCGCATAATAATCGAGGCCGGCCGATCCCTGGACGACGGCGTCCACCTTGCCGGCCAGCAGGGCCTGATACACCTGGCTATTCTGCGGAAACTCGCGCACCTGCGCATTGTGCTGGCGAAGATAGGCGACGACGGAACTGCCGGCGAGCGTGGCGACCCGCTTGCCGGACAGATCGTCCGGTCCGTTGATGGCGCCTTGAATACGCTGCACGGTCAGCATCGTCGTCAGCTGCGCGGTATAGGACGCGACGAAGATGATGCCCACGAACATCCACAGGACCGTGAGCGTTCGCGCCAGCCATTGGCGCGGCGTGTGATCCCCCTGGGCCATCAGGGTGGTGGCCGCCCAATACATCGCCCGGAATATGCCGGGGAAATATTTCTCGCGGGGGATCGGGCCGTCCTTCGCCAGATACTCCAGGACCCAGACCAGATGGGCGGCGACCACGACCAGCAGCAACGCGATTCCCAACCAGGCCAGGCTGGCGCGCGAAAACAGCAGATACAGGAAACCTTGCAGCCAGTCGGGTGTGGCGACCTCTCCCGTATCCCGCACCATGATGCGCAGGCCCGCCTGTATGATCGGATAGGAGAAATCGAATTCCCTGTCGCGCTCGGCGCTGTAGAACAGGCCGGACACGGCGGCGTCGGCCTCGCCGTTGCGCAGGGACTGGAATACGGCTGTAACGTCGGGCGCCAGCTGGTAGCGGGTCTCGATGCCGAGCCGGCTTGCGATGTCGTTCCAGAGCTCGATGCCGAATCCGCTCAGCGCACCGTCGTCCTCCACGACGAACGGCTCCAGCGCGAACGTCGCCACACGCAGCGGCGGATCCTGATCCTGCGCCCGCGCCGGGCAGGCCGCGGCGATGATCAGCGCCCAGGCCGCAATCAGTCGAACAATGAAAACCGCCATTTTGTTCTTTTTTTACCGTTGATCCTGAGCAGCGGGAGGCCTGCGGTCATGCAAGGCGGGCCAGGCCGTCTTCGCCCAGGCTCTACCCGCCGCCGCTGGCGCTCGCGGCGTCGAGTTTCAACGGGATCGCGCCGTCGTCGCCCGCTTGCGCGGTCGTGCTGCCGCGCAAGGAGACCCGCTGCGGGTCGAGGCCGGGGACCTGCTTCAAAGCGCCGGCCACCGCTTCCGCCCGCGCTTGCGCGAGGCCGGCCAGGCTCGCCTCGTCGACCGGCTCGGTTTTCGCGACGCGCTCGCGCAACGCCGCCACATAGGCCGACTCGTCGAAGGCGGCGCCGGGCTGGCCTTCCTGCGGCCGGGTGAAGGGCTGCATCGCCGGCCCGAGTTGATCCTTGCCGATCCGCTCCGCGAACAGCTGCTCCAAAAGCTGGCGCTGCCGTTTCACCGTGTTGCGGTCTCCCAGTTCCCGGGCCATCCGCGCATCGAGCGCATCGAGCTGGAGCGTGGCGCGATCCGCCTGTGGATCCACCACCCCCGGCACCACCAGACTGAGCTGGGGCCGCATCTCGAGAGCCTGGGCGAGGTGAAGGATCTTCTCTTTTTCCGGAGGGTCGAGCCCGGCGCGGCCCGGCGCGAAATCGATATGGTCGAGCGTGTCGTCCCCGCCGCCCAGAAGCCCGGCGAGCGCCCGGAACGGCGATGTGATGAGATTGGTCAGCAGATTGAAGATCGCCTTCGTGACGACGCTGCCGATGTCGAACTGCGGATCCCCGAGGTTGCCGCTGACCGGCAGGTCGATATCGATCTTGCCGTCCTGGTCCTTCAGCAAGGCGATGGCCAGTTCCAGAGGCAAATCCAGGGCACCCGGGACATCGAGCTTTTCGCCCAGTTCGATGTCCCGGACGACGACGCGGTTCGCGCCGTTCAGTTTTCCCTCATCGATGGCGTATTGCAAATCGACATCCAGCCGGCCCTTGGCGATGCGCCGTCCGGCGAATTTCACCGTGTAGGGGGAAAGCCCGGGAAATTCGACGTTGCGGAAGAGAACGTCGATTTTCGTGCTTTTGCCCGGATCGAAGGGGGTCAGCCTGCCGTCGATCTTCACCTGGCCGAATTCGCCGACCTGGCCACGCAGCGCGACGCGCGTCGGCGACGCCGCGGCGGAGGCCAGCGGCGCCACCTCGCCCTGCAAATCGGTGATATGCGCCGCGAACGGCAGCGGCAACGAGGTATCGCCGTAATCCGCCGCCCCCCGGGCGATGACGATCTTTCCCACGCTGACCTTCATCGGCGGCGCGGCTCCGGCCGCCTCGCCCGAGGCCGGCACCGGCCGCTCGGCCCGTCCGGTCCGTTGCGCGGCGGGCCGGGCGGTGGGGCGGGACGCGGTTCCGGCCTTGTTCCGCCCCACCATGATGTGGCTGAAATTCGTCGACTGATCCGCCGCCACGAAGAAGCGAAGATAGGCTCCGCCGACAGTGACTTGCGAAATCTGCAGTTCGTTCGCCGCCTGGCGATATTCGTAACGATCGATGCCGAGCCGGTCCCACGACACCACCGGCGTATTTTCGACCTCGTCCTTCAGCTTCAGCGTCCGGATCTCGCCGTGACCGGCGACGGTCAAGCCCTCCGGCTCCTGCATTTTGACATCGGTCTCGCCGTCGAACCTGCCGTCGTCGATGGCGAGCCGGGCCAATTCGTGCAGATAGGCCTGGGCGGCGGCGAGGTGCAGATCGGACGCGATCAGCTTGGCGTCGAGCCGCACGCTCGGCAGGATCGAGAAGCTGCCCTGCATTTTGACGAGCCCGCCCGGGGCCACGCCGGTCGCCAGGGAGAAGGGAAACACCGCACCGGACTGGTTCGACAGCGTGTCGACAGCGAGGTCGAAAGGCGCGATCTCGATCTTTCCCGGCTCGCCGATCGCCCGGTCGTCGAAGCGCGCCCTGGCGTTCTTGACCTCGAATTTGCCGAGCGCGACCGACCAGTCCGCCGCGGCGGCGGATGGCGGCGGCGGCGGCTCCTGTGCCGGAGGGACGGTCTGCCGAGGGGCGGCCAGCCATGGCGCCGGGCCGAGCCGACCGTCCTCCTGGCGGCGCAGCGCGAGGTCCACGCCGCTTATCGTGAGCGTATCGGCCCCCGCCGTTCTTTCCGGCCAGGCCAGATGCCCGCCGGCCAGGCGGAGCTCCGGCAAGGTCAGAAACGCCGCCGCCGCGTCCTGCTCGCGCAAGGTCAGGTCGCTCAGGGTCAGGCCGGCATGCTCGACCGCCAGCCCCAGAACGCCGTCGGGCAGTTCCTGCAGCCGATAATCGAGTTCGGCGTTCACCGACCCCGTCGGCGCCGCGAGCTTGATCGCGTCGCCGAAATATCGGGTCAGGAGCGGCACATAAAGGCCTTTCGCCTGCACATGGCCGGCGGAGACGAGCGGATTGAGCCCGAATTCGCTGGTCCATTCCAGCGTCGCGCCGCCCTCCATCTCGACCTGGATGTGCTGCTCGCCCGTCCTCTGCGGCAGCGTGCTGAAACGATCGACCGCCACATTCACCGGACCGACCGTGGTCTTGAACGGGCTTGCCGGCACGCGATCGGTAAAATCCGCCGTCGCGTTCAGGATCTTCAGGCGGCGGATGACCAGCCGGATCAGCCGGCGATCCGTTTCGGGCCGGGCGGGGCCTGAGGATTTCCCGGTCGGGCCGATCAGGCGGCCGATATTGGTATCGGTTTCGCCGTAGCGGATGATGTTGCCTTTGACGCCTTCCAGCCGGATCTCGTCGAAACTCCAGGCCCAGTGCAGCAGGCTGCCGAGCCCGAAGCGGATGTAAAGCCGGTCGAAGCCGACGAGGGGGGAACCGTCCGTTTCGGCGACATGGAAACCGCGCAGATCGGCGCTGAGCGCCAGCGGATCGATCCGCAGATCGTCGAGGGCCACCGGCCGCTCAATGGTCTTTTGCAGCGAGGAGACGATCTCCCGCCGCAAAATCGGCGGCACGATGAAATAACCGGCCAGCGTATAGGTCAGGAAAACCACCACGACCCAGAAACGCTTCCGCCGGAAATTCAGCCAGATTCGGTAATCGCCCAGCCAGGCGCGCCAGACCGGCGGCGCGGCTTTCCCCGCTCGGTCGCTCTCGCCCCGCGGAGATTTCCGGTGCTCGGACGAATGACTGGCTGGCGGCTCAATCGGCATCAGCGGGCCCCGGATACGTCAACTTTTACCAGTAGGATCAAGCCTCGTCCCAGGGGCTTCATCGCCTGAAACTTCCTGCATTGGCAATGCCAGGAAACCGGAAGTTTATAACAATCACCCAGCAAAATGGTATCGGATTCAACGGCGACGGGACGAAAGCGTCAGCGGCACCGGCGTCCCTGCCGGTGGAGAAAAAAAACTCCGCCGCGCCGGCGGCGGACACCGGCAGGGACGCCGGCGCCACTTTATCCTTATTCTTCCAGGACGGGGCGGCCGCCGGCCGGTGCGTATGACACGACGTATTTCTTGACCAGCCCTTAAGCTCTCCTGGCGGAGGTTATTTGCGCAGCCTGGTCGGCAGCAGTTCGCCCGCGGTCTCCAGGACCGGATAGGCGGCCCCGGCCACCAGGTGGGTATTGACGCTTTTCAGATCCCGCAGGGCATCCAGATGGAGCCCGCTGGTCTCCGCCGTATCCAGCCGTCCCGCCCGCAGGCGGGCGAAGTGGGCCTCCGCCGCCGTCGCCTCCATGGCGCGGAAGGCCTCCTTTTCGGCGGCGAGCAGCCGGGCGGCGCGCTCGTCGCCGCTCATGAACAGGGAAGCGGCCGTGCGCAGGTTGGCGACGAGACGGTCGAGCATCGCCAGCAGTTCGGCCTGTCCGGATTTCGAGAAGGTGACGCCGCGCTTGACCATCTTGGCGGCAATCCCCAGCAGGTTCATGTCCACCACGTCGCCGGCCTGCTCCATGTTCATGGCGAAGGTCAGGATTTCCCGCAGGCGGCGCTGGTCGGCTTCGCTCAACGCCTCGGGATCGAGCGAGATGAGATAGGTCTTGATCGCCGCGTTCAGCCTGTCGAGGACGTCGTCGAGCCGCTTGGTCTCGCCGATCTGCCGGCGATCCGCCTTTTCGAAGGCGTCGCGCAGGCCCTGCAGCATGCCTTCCAGCACGTCGGCCATGCGCAACGCCTCGCGGGCGGCCCCGCCCAAGGCGATGACCGGCGTGTCGCGGGCGGTCGGATCGAGATAGAGGGGCTGGCTCGGGTCGGCGGCGCCGACCTGCTGCGGCAGCCATCGCCGGAGCAGCGCCGCGTAAGGCGTCAGCAAGGGAAAGAAGACGAGCGCCAGGGCCAGGTTGAAGGCGGTGTGGAAATCGGCCACCGCCCGCGCGTTGCTCGGTTCGAGGCGGACCAGCCAAGGCCCGATCAACGGCAGCAGCGCCAGGGCGGCGACGACGCCGGCCAGGCGATTGAGCAGATTGCCGAGCGGCAGCCGCTTGGCGGCCCGGTCGGCGCCGGTCGCACCTTCCAGGACCGGATTGATCGCCGTCCCCAGATTGGCGCCGAGGACCAGGGCGAAGGCGGCGGCGGGCGGCACCGTTCCCTTGGCGGCGAACGACATGACCACCAGCACCACGGCGACGCTCGAATGGGCCGCCCAGGTCATCCCGGCGGCCACCAGCACGTCGAGCACCGGCTCGGTCGATATGGCGCCCAGCAGCATGCGCAGGCTGGGCAGGTCCTCGTAGGGGGTCAGCAGGCCGATGAACTGCCGCAGGGCCATCAGCAGCAGACCGAGGCCGATCAGCACGCGGCCGAAATCGCGCGGTCCCGCCGAGGCCCGCCGGAACATCAGCACGCCGACCAGGATCAGGGCGGGGGCCGCTTCGGCGACGTCGAAGGAAAGAACCTGGACGATGAGGGTCGTGCCGACATTGGCGCCCAGCATGACGGCCAGCGCCGGGACGAGGTCGACCAGGCCGCCGGCGGCGAAACCCGTCACCATGAGGCCGGTCGCCGTGCTGCTCTGCAAAACGGCGGTGATCCCCAGGCCGGCCAGAAAGGCTGTCGGCCGCCGGCGCAAGGCATCGCCGAGAAAGCTGCGCAGCCGGGCTCCGAAGGCCCGTTGCACGCCGGTCTGGACCATGTGGACGCCCCACAGCAGAAGGGCGACGGAACCGGCCAGATCGATCACGGTCAGGGGAAAGTCCATGCCTCCTCCTTATGCTCTTTCGCGGAGATCCGCGGCCGCGCCTCCCACAAGGCTTGGCGCGTCGACGCCATCGGCAGGGCCGATCAACCAGATATGAAGCGGCCCGCCTCATGTCCAGTGGGCGGCGGAAGATATCGCTTCAATATCGCTTAAAAAACCGCGGTGCCGGGCCAAGGGGGTCTGTTCCGTCCCGGAGCCCTGCGGCTTGATCCGGCCTCGGGCTTTAAGGGCAATACTGTTCATTTGGGGGAATGCCGAAACGCGTTCCGCGCATTCGGAAGAAGGGAAGAATCGCCATAGACAAGTCGGGGAAAACTCAAGGTGGACGCATTCTAATTATGACATTTTTATTGCAGTTTTTTGTCACATGTCGGATAAGGACGGCGTGACAAAGGGGCGAGCAATGAATTCCGCTGGCGTAAAGAAAAGAAAAAAGAAAACATACAAACAGCACGCCGCCCTTCCCTATACGGTTCGCAACGGAGAGTTGCTTGTACTACTCGTTACTTCTCGCGAAACCCGCAGATGGGTCATTCCCAAAGGATGGCCCAAGAAAAACCTGAAGCCCTGCGACACGGCCGCCGAGGAAGCTTTCGAAGAGGCCGGCATTGTCGGTGAAGTCGCCCAAAATCCCATAAGATCATTTGTCTATTACAAACGTCTTGCCGCGAACAAACGCCGCCGCTGTCGCGTCGACGTCTTTCTGCTTGCCGTCCACGACGTGCTGGAGGAATGGCCCGAAAAAGATCAACGCAAGCGGGAATGGATGACGCCGGCCCAGGCCGCAACGAAAGTCGCGGAGGCCGGGCTGATCAAATTGTTGCGCAATCTCGCCCTGGAAAAAGCGGACTGAGCGTCCTCGAGCTTTGTTCAGGGGCCGGCGGACGGCCGAGCAGGCGGTGCTCTACTCGGCCGGCGCCTCGCCGATCCGGCGCGTCACGGCGGCGGGAACCAGCAGGGTGAGGACGATGCAGGCCAGCGCGATCGCGAACATGGCGCAGAAGGTAACGTGCAATGCGTGCTGCAGCGTCATCTGCAAGGCCGCGTCGACCTGCTGCGCCGTCCGGGTTTGCAGAAGCTCCCTGAGTTGATCCGACGTGACGCTTCCGGCGTTTGCCGAATGGGAAAGACCATAGTTGAGCACGCCGCCGAAAGCGGCCGCCCCCAGGGTGCTGCCGAGATTGCGGGCGAAGAGATTCGACGCGGTGGCGCTTCCCCGCTCGGAATGCTCGACGATTTCCTGGATCAGGACCAGGGAGCTGACGCTGACCAGTCCCATGCCCAGTCCCATCAGCAACGACCCGATACCGGCGACGATCGGCGAACTGTCCCTTGTCAGGAAGACGAAAACGCCGGCGCCGAGGGGCAGGAGCAGTCCCCCGGCCAGCAGGATCGGCCGCAGGCCGAATCGTGGAAAGGCGCGCGCGGTGAAGGTCGCCCCGCAGGGCCATCCCACCATCACCATGGTCAGGGTCAGGCCGGCGACGACGGGAGAGCGGTGCAGGACTCCCTGCACATACATGGGCAGGAAGGTGGTCAAGCCCATCAGCACCATCCCGACGACCACCGCGGCGCCATTGGCGGCGGCGATGGCGCGCCTGTTCCAAAGGTCGAAGGAAATGATCGGATCCGGCGCCCGCCGTTCCTGCACGACGAAAAGAGCCAGGCAAAGACAGGAGACGGCGACCAGGATCGCCAGCGTGGTCCCGTCGATGGCGGCGATATCGGTCAGCGCCCCCATCAGCGCCGCAATGGCGAATGTGAAGAGGCCCGCCCCGGCGAAGTCGATCGACGGGCGCTGTTGCCTCGCCTTTTCGCGCAGGAACAGGGCGAATCCGCCGGCGGCGGCGAGACCGATGGGGAGGTTGATCCAGAAGATCCAGGCCCACGACAGCCTGGTCACGATGAAAGCCCCGATCATCGGCCCGACCACCGCCGAGAACGCCCAGACGCTGGCCAGGTAGCCCTGCACCTTTCCCCGCTCCCGCGCCGGATAAAGATCGCCGATGATGGTCAGGGCCACCGGCATGACGGCGCCCGCGCCGACGCCCTGGAGCAGCCGGAACAGCACCATGGAGGACATCGACCAGGCGAAACCGGCGAAGAGCGACCCGACGAGGAAGATGCCGATGCCGGCCAGCATGACGGGCTTGCGGCCGTAAAGATCGGCGAGCTTCCCGAAGATCACCGTCGCGGCCGTCTGGGTGAGCAGGAAGGACGAGAACACCCAACTGTACAGCCGCAAGCCGCCCAGTTGGGCCACGATCTGGGGCATCGCCGTCGAGACGATCGTCGCCTCCATGGCGACCATGAACATCGACATCATCACCGAGGCGACGATCAGGGGCCGCAGGGAACTGGGGTGGTCCGACATGGCAGGAACGTTCTTTCACGCAGAGGAAACCGAAAAAGCAAGGAGCGCCGCGCCGCACGCCCGCCGGACCATGACGTCCCCTTGCGGCCGCGACGGAAGGCAAGCCGCCTCGCTGCCTTGACACAAACGGACGAGTCACCCCCCGCCCCGGCCCTTCCCTTGCCGGACAGGGACTGGGGGTGGGAACGGTGAAGCTTGCGAGGGTGTCGATGCAATTGGCTATCTTGGGCATTGATTGACGGTTGTCCAGTGTCGAACCGTCGATAATTGCGGGATGGCCGGATCGGGACGCCGCTCACGGGAACATGTCGGATCCCTTGGCCGGGCGGCGGCTCATCGACATCATCTGTTCTTCCTCGCTCAATTCCTGCCTGGCCATGGCGATATAAGGGGCGTTTTTTTCGGGAGGAATGTCGGGGTCGTAAAGCTCGGCCAGCTTGCGCATGCTGCGCTGGTCGCCCCGGATGAAGGTCTTGACGATCTTTTCCGCCTCGTAAGGATGGATGCCGAGCGCCTCGAGCGCGCAACGGCCGGCGCGGACGGCGCTGTCGAAGGTCTCGCGGACGATGTCGTCGCAGCCGGCGGCGTACAGGTCGTAGACATGGCCCCGGTCATAGGCCCTGGCCACCACATGCAGGTCGGGACGCACCCTCTTCGCGTGGCGGACGATGGCGAGGGCGTGGTCGCGGTCGTCGATGGCGACCACCAGAAGACGGGCTTCCGCCAGTCCCGCCGCCTCCAGGAGCTCCGGGCGGGCCGCGTCGCCGAAGAAGGTCTTCACGCCGAAACGGGCCATGGTCTCGACCATGTCGGCGGAAAGGTCGAGCACGACGGTCTTGTAGCCGTTGGCGCGCAGGATGCGGTTGACGACCTGGCCGAAGCGTCCGATGCCGGCGACGATGGCGACGCCCTGGATGTCGATGGTATCCGCCTGTCGCGCGAACGGCTTGGCCTGGCGCGACACGATCACGCGATCGAAAAAGATGAAGAGGACCGGCGTCAGCAGCATGGACAGCGCCACGACGAGCAGCAGAAGCCGGGCCAGGGCCTCCGGCAGGATGGCGTTCTGCGCGGCGAAGGCGAGAAGAACAAAAGCGAATTCGCCGGTCTGCGCCAGCCCGAGGGCAAACAGCCAGCGGTCGGTGCCGCGCAGACCGAACCCCTTGCCGATCGCCCAGAGGACACCCGCCTTGATCAGGATCAACAGCACCGTCAGTCCCAGGATCAGGAAGGCATGCGAGAAAAAGAGCGAAAAGTCGATACCGGCGCCGACGGTGATGAAGAACAGCCCGAGGAGCAGGCCCTTGAAGGGCTGAATGTCGCTTTCCAGTTCGTGGCGGTATTCGCTGTTGGCCAGCACGACGCCGGCCAGGAAGGTGCCGAGCGCCGGCGACAGGCCCACCGCCGTCATCAGAAGGGCGGTGCCGACCACGAGAAGCAGGGCGGCCGCCGTGAAGACTTCGCGAAGCTGCGTCGCCGCGATGAAGCGGAAAAGCGGCCTCGTCAGGTAATGGCCGCCGACCACGACCGTGGACACCGCCAGCAGGGTGACGCCGCCCACGGCCCAGCCGGGCAGGCCCGCCAGCGGATGCGCCCCTGCCCGATGCGCCTCCTCGGCCGACGTCAGCGCTCGCGACAGCTCCGGACTGGCCAGCAGGGGCATCAACGCCAACATCGGGATGATCGAGATGTCCTGGAAAAGCAGTACGGCGAAGCTCGACTGGCCGCCGTCGCTTTTCATCAGGCCCCGTTCCGACAGGGTCTGCAGGACGATCGCCGTCGAGGAGCCGGTCGCCACCAGACCGACCGCCAGGCCGACCGCGCAGGACAGCCCGAAGCCCCAGGCGATGGCCCAGACGGCCAGCACCGTGCCGGCAAGCTGCAGCCCGCCGAGGCCGAGCAGGCGATGACGCATTGCCCACAACGCCCGTGGTTCGAGTTCCAGCCCGACCACGAAAAGCATCATCACGACGCCGAATTCGGCGAATTCCTGCAGCTGCTGCGCCTCGGCGCCGACCAGGCCGACCAGCGGACCGATGACGATGCCGGCGATGAGATACCCGAGGACCGAGCCCAGCCCGAAACGCCTGGCCACGGGGACGGCCACGACGCCGGCGCACAGATAGACGAAGGATTGGAAAAGCAGGCCGTCCATGGCTTTATCCGATCAAAGCTGGGTGAAGCCGGCCGGCCGACAGGAAATCGACCCCCGCCACGGCATCGAAGTCGAACCGGTCGTCCCGCAGCGCGACGAGGAGCCTTGCATAACCCTCGGCATGCGCCCTGCGCGCCGCCTCGTCGACGTCCTGCGCGCCGAACAGGACATAGGGCGGCAGGAACGGCATCTGGCAAAGGTTCGCCGTCGCCTCCAGCGGCGCCAGGAAATGCCGGAGCGGCAGGCCGTGGAGGCCGCCCGGCCGATAGGCCTGTTCGGGCGCGCCGGCGGTTATGGCGCAAAGCCAGGGCTTGCCCTTGAGCCGTCCCCCCGTCTCGCCATAGGCGAAACCATGCTCGAGGACGAGATCCATCCATTCCTTGACGAGGGACGGCGTGGAATACCAGTAGAGCGGAAACTGCAGGACGATGGCGTCATGTTCGGACAGCCGCCGCTGCTCCTGGTCGATGTCGATATCGAAGCGCGGATAATGCGCATAGAGGTCGAAGACGGTGATTCCTTCGATCCGCCCGGCGGCGTCCCGCATGATCCGGTTCGTCCGCGAATGTTGAATGGCCGGGTGGGCGAAAAGGATCAGTATCTTCATTCCGTTTCCCAAAGAAGTTCAGTTCCGATGGCGGGGACGGCGCGATACGGCGGGAAGGATCGGCCGGATCGAGACGGACCTTGGCCGATCATCGGTGGAGACGGCGCTCATGCGTCGACGGATACGACGTCCTGCCGCCTTACGCAACGGGCAGCGCCCATACTGACACAAGATGGTGTTTCCATCCCGATTTTCCACGGTCGTCCAGACGGTAATTCCCAGTGACGGCGAGGCGGGACGATCGGTTCTTTCCGTCGGCCTTGCAAGACCTTGGCGAGGAAGAGCGGCGCCGTGCGCCACCGACAGTGAAGGCCTGACGAACCCCGCCAAAGGCAGCGGCTGTCGGCCGACCCGTCCTAAATGAAAAGTGGCGACGGCCTCCGTGCCGGCGGAAAAAGACTCCGCGGCGGACGCCGGCACGGAGGCCGGCGCCACTGAGGGCCCGTTACAAGTTAAGTGATCGAAGTCGTCGTCACGGGCCCTCAGTCTCAAATGACGCTTCCGCTCCGCTTCAGCGGGCTCAAACGCCGCTCGGGCTAAAGGGCCCGATCCATAAAGTCGACGCGGTTATCCTGTACCGGGCCCTGAGTCTTTTCTTCCTGGAGCGCGATGACTTAAAAAATCTGCCTTGCCATGGCTGACGTTCAACTCGGCGGATCGGCCAAGGCGGTCCAGTGACGGGCCGGGTCCTGCAGCCAATGAACGATCCAGCCCGGCATGTCGGCGGCCGGCATCGGCTTGGCGATGCCATATCCCTGCGCCAGATCGCATCCAAGCGACAGCAGCACCTTGCCGTGGTGGGTCGTTTCGATGCCCTCGGCGATGACCTTGCGGCCGAAGGCCTTGGCCAGTCCGACGACACCGTTGACGATGGCAAGATCGTCCTTGTCCTTCAGCATGTCTCGCACGAAAGTCTGGTCGATCTTCAGCAGCTCCGCCGGCAGCCGCCGCAAATAGGTGAGCGACGAATAGCCGGTGCCGAAGTCGTCCAGCGCAAAACGCACGCCCATTTCCTTGCAGGCCCACATCAACGCGCTGACCGTGCCGATATCGGCCAGAGCGCTCGTCTCCAATATCTCCAATTCCAGCCAGGACGGCGGAACGTCCGGATGGGCCCGCAGCCGTTCGCTCAGACGCTCCGTGAAGTCGCCTTGTTGCAGCTGGAGGGCGCTGACATTGACGCTGACCGGAAGCTCCAGTCCGGCCCGACGCCATTCGGCCGCTTGGACCAATGCGGCGTCGATCACCCACTCGCCGATCTCGATTCCCACCGGATGATCTTCTGTCGTCGGCAGAAAAGCGGCGGGCAACAACAGTCCCCGCTCGGGATGCTGCCAACGGATCAGCGCCTCCACGCCAATCACCGTGCCGGTCCGCATGTTCACCTTGGGCTGGTAATGCAGCACGAATTCCCGCCGTTCGAGCGCCTGGCGGAGTTGCTTCACCGACTCGCTCTGCGCCTGGGCCGCATTGGCCTGGTTGCGGTCGAACAGACGGTAGCAGTTGCGACCCGCCTGTTTGGCCAGATACATCGCCTGATCGGCCTGTCGGATCAGGTGATCGGCGTCGGTGCCGTCCTGCGGACACAGCGCCGCCCCGATGCTGGCAGACACCCGCAGCACCGTCCCGCCGACCGTCACCGGGGTACAGGCGACGCTCAGAATGCGCTCCAGCAGCGGCACGCAATCCTGCGGCCGCTTCAGATTGCCCAAGATGGCGACGAACTCGTCGCCGCCGATGCGGGCCAGCGTATCGCCTTCGCGCAACACCGCCTCCATCTGGCCGGCCAGCCCGACCAGCAGTTCGTCGCCGGTATTATGCCCGTAGCGGTCGTTGATCTCCTTGAATCCGTCCAGGTCGAGATAGGCGACCGCCAACGCCTCTCCCCGCCGCTGGGTCTGGACGATGCCTTGCCTGAGGCGGTCGGCCAACAGCAGGCGGTTGGGAAGATTGGTGAGGATGTCGTGATAGGCGACGTGCTCGAGCTGTTGCTGATGTTCCTTGATGGTCTTGATATCGGTGAACATGGCGACGTAGTTGCAGGTCGCCTCTTCGTCGTCGCGCACGGCGCTGATGGTGAAACTGGCGGGATAGATTTCGCCGTCCTTGCGCCGGTCCCAGATCTCACCGTACCAGTGCCCCTTCTCCGCCAGGCTTTTCCGCATCGCCGCATAAAACTGCGGCGAATGCCGCCCCGACTTCAGGATCCTGAGCGGCTGCCCGATCACCTCCTCCCGCTCGTAGCCGGTGATATGGCTGAACATCCGGTTGACGTCGACGATCGTCCCGTCGGCTTCGGCGATCACGATGCCTTCCCGCGCGTGGGTGAACACGGTTGCCGCCAGTTGCAGCCGCGCCTCGGAACGCTTGCGATCGCTGATCTCGTTGGACAGGATCGCCACCTGGTTCGGTGCGGGACGATAAACCGTCACCTCGTCCCATTGATTGGATGCCTGACGCATGACTTCGAAGTGGACCGCCTTGCCGGTGGCCGCCACGGTGGTGCACACGTCGATCCAATCGACCGAGGCCACGTCGGCATAAGGATAAACCTCGGTCAGCCGCTTCCCCACCACGTCTTCCTGGCGCAGGCCGTGACCGGCCAGAAAGGCCGGATTGACCGCGAGAAACCGGCAATCCACCGCCCGGCCGGCGTCGTCGTGCACGATCTCGCCCAAGGTGAAGCCGATCTGCATATGATCGAACAGGGCGCGGTAACGCTCCTCGCTTTCCTGGCGCCGCTGCCGTTCGCGGATCGCCAGGACGCCGAACGAGATATTTTCGGCGAGATCCTGCAGCAGTTCGACTTCGGCGGGACCGAAGGCGCTCGATTCCCCAGCGGCGATGACCAGGCAGCCCAAAACCCCCGCTTCGTCTTTCAGCGGCAGGGAAATGCTCGAGCGGTAGCCGCGCTTCAGGGCCGACTCGCGGAGCATGGTCATCGTCGGGGCGCTGGCCGCGTCGTCGACGATCTGGATCATGCCGGTCCGGATCGCCGTTCCGGTCGGCCCGCGGCCCGTCGGCTCGTCGCCCCAGGTGATTTGAACTTCGCCGAGAAAGCCGTCGTCGAAGCCGGCACTGGCAAGCGGGTACACGGTTTTGGCCGCGTCCTGGTTGGGTATGGCGACCCAGGCGAAGCGATAGCCGCCAGTATTGACGACCACCTCGCACATGCGAAGGAAAAGGTCGTGCTCGTCGACGGCGCGGATCAGCGCCGCCTTGCCTTCGCTCAAGACCCTCAAGACCCGATTTATCTTCGATTCGCTTTCCTGCAGCGAGCGCGTCCGTTCCTCGACCAGGTCCTCCAGCTTGTGCCGCAGACGGTACAGTTCGAGATGGATCCGCACCCGCGCCAGCAATTCCTCGCGCCAGAATGGCTTGGTGACGTAATCCACGGCGCCGGCGGCGAAGCCCTTCAATTTTTCGCCGGTATCCGACGAAGCGCTGACGAAGATGACCGGCACGTCACGGTTGTCGGCCTGCGCCTTGAAGCGTCTGCAGAATTCGTAACCATCCATGCCGGGCATGACGGCATCGAGCAGCACGAGATCCGGGCGCTGTATTTCCGCCGAGCGCAAGGCCAGACTCCCGCTGAGGGCCGAATGGACCTCATATCCGTCGTTCTCGAGAATCGTGGTCAGCAACTGCAAGGAATCCCGGCTGTCGTCCACGGCGAGAATGAGACCTTTCGTCGGCACGCTGTTCTGTTCCTTCGGACACTGCATGGAACTACTTCCGGGACGCTTCGACGCTGGCGAGAGCGTCGAGGATGCTCTGGTGGTCGAAATGTTCGACCATGCTGAGAATGGTGTCGCGCAGGCGCTGGTCGAATTCGCCGACGCGCTGGGCGACGTCGGCGATCTGCCGGGCGTCCAGGCTTTCCACCACCTCCCTGATCCGCGCGCGCAACTCGGCCGGCAAGGAAGCCAGGAGGTCCGGCCTCAATGTATCCGGCGCGGGGCGTTCGGCGGCGGCCTCGCCGCGCGTCGCGGTCCGGGGAATGAACTGGACGCCCAATTGCCGGGCCAGGCAGCCGTAGATCTCCGAGAAGCGGTACGGCTTGCGCACGAAGTCATCCATCCCGGCATCCACCAGCATCTGGCGTTCCTCTTTGAAGACCGAGGCGGTGACCGCCACGATCCTGACGTCCCGACCGTCGGGAAGCTGGCGGATGCGGCGGGTGGCATCGACGCCGTCCATCACCGGCATGCGCCTGTCCATCCAGATGAGATGGGGCCGCCACTCGCTGAACAGCGCGACGCATTCTTCGCCATTGACCGCCAGTTTGGCCTCCAGGCCGACATCCGCCATCAACTTCATCAGCAGCAATTGGTTTTCCCGATGATCTTCCGCGATGAGGATGCGGAATGCGGGCTGGCCAGGCGCCAGGTCGAGGATTTCCTCGGGCGGAGGTCCGGGGGATTGACCGGCGGCGTCCGCCTCCGTGGCAATTTCGACCGGCAACTCGACCCGGAAGATGGTGCCCTTGCCGGGCGTGCTCGTCACGCCGATGGCGCCGCCCATGAGTTCGACGAACTGCCGCGTGATGGCCAGCCCCAAGCCGGTGCCTTCCTGTGTCCCCGACTCGACCACCTGCACGAATGGCTGAAACAGGCGCTGCTGGTCTTCGCTGCCGATGCCGATGCCGCTATCCTCGATTTCCATCAGCAAGTGCTGGCGGTCGTCCCGGCGCGTGCCCAGCCGGATGGTCACGCCGCCCTGTTCGGTGAATTTCACGGCATTGCCCAACAGATTGACCAGGATCTGCCGCAATCGCGCCGGGTCGCCCTTGATGAAGCGGGGAAAGGACGAGGACTGATCGAGGAGCAGGCTCAACCCTTTCTCCAGGGCCCGCAGCCGCATCATGTCGGTCACGTCGCGCACCAGGGTGCCGAGGTCGAACGGCACGATCTCCAGATGCACCCGCCCCGACTCGATCTTGGCCATTTCCAGCACGTCGTTGATGAGGGCGAGCAGGTGCTCGCCGGCACGGTTGATGATGTCCAGTTTCTCTATCTGGCCGGCGGTGACGTCCGGCTCTCGCCGCATCAGGTTGGAGAAGCCCAGGATGGCGTTCAGCGGCGTGCGCAACTCGTGGCTCATATTGGCCAGGAAGACGCTCTTGGCCTTGCTGGCGGCTTCGGCGGCGTCGCGCGCCACCGACAATTCCGCCGTCCGTACGGCGACGGTCTTTTCCATATTCACCGTCGTCAGACCCATTTCGCCGATCATATGGGCGAGGCGAGAGAAAAAATTCGTCATCGCCTCGATCTGCGCTTGCGAAAACACCGGGACGCGATGCATGGCCTCGATATATTCGGCCTCCGGAAGGCCGAATTGCGCCGCCTGACGCCTGAAATAGTCATCGTCGGGAGGTTCCATGAAGAACTGCCCGGTAAAGAAATTCGCCACATGCTCGTCGCCGATGACGATGGGCATGGCCACGTCGATCAGGCCGTTCTTGCATGGGTAGATGCTGAAGTTCTGCCCGGTCCCGATCATGCCGGCCAGGGCCGTGTCGCTTTCCCGGCAGCGGGTGGCCAGGCCTGGGTGGACCCGGTGGAAGCGCATGCAGACGTCCTGCCATCCGGTGGCGACCAGGATGTTGCCTTCCAGATCCAGAATTGCGGTGACCGCCCCGCTGAGAGCGGTGAAGCTCTCGCACAGAGCGCGCAGTTGGACGAGGTCGACGAAGTCGGAGAATTTCATTGCGCCCCTCCCTGCGACTTATGACCATTGGGATAGTGATATCACGATAAGCTAATTTGCGCTCAATCGAAACGTTGAATTCAGGACCGACGGCAAACTCACGGACCGAAGTCTTCCATAAATTAAAAACGGCATATCCGCCGTCGTTCAGGCATAAAATTTTAAACATTGTTAATTGGCAACGTTTAAAATTTTATGGACCTCCACCCTTATGATAGCGTGATCTTCGCTTTTTTGCGCAACATCCGCGTCCACGATGACGTCATCCACATGCGGAAGGCCAATGCCTGTCGTTCGCGGCCCGCATGCAGAGAGGGGCGACCAGGCTGCCGCCGTCACGCGGTGCGGACGCCGTCCAGGAACTGGCCGGCCATGTCCTTGAGCCGGCAACCGTCTGTCTCCAGCCGCCTGGCGCAAAGCGACATGCCGAGTCCGTCATACTATCCAGCGGCCATCATTGCAGGCG
>JAATGN010000074.1 GCA_015654615.1 Rhodospirillales bacterium | reverse complement strand
TCCGGTGAGGATGCCCGGCATGGCCAGCGGCAGGACATGATGCATGACCATCTGCAGACGCGACGCCCCCAGCCCCAGGGCCGCTTCCCGGATCCACGGCGGCACCGCCTTCAAGGCGACCCGCGAGGCGATGATGATGGTCGGCAGGGAAACCAGGGTCAGGACCAGGCCGCCGACCAGCGGCGCCGACCGGGGCAGGTTGAAGACGTTGAGGAAGATCTCGAGACCGAGCAGACCGAAGACGATCGACGGCACGGCGGCCAGATTGTTGATGTTGACTTCGATGAGATCGGTCCAGCGGTTGTGGACGGCGAATTCCTCGAGATAGATCGCGGTGGCCACGCCCAGGGGGAAGGACAGGATCACGGTCACCAGCAGCGAATAGAACGACCCCACGGCGGCGCCCCACAGGCCGGCCAGCTCCGGCTGGCGCGAATCGCCCGAACTGAACAGCCATTTGTTGAAGCGGGCGGCCAGATTGCCGGAACCTTCCAAGCTGTCGATCCACGCGAGCTGGCGGGTGGTGAATTGCCCGCCTTTTTCGACGTCGCGCGACATGTGCCCCTTGCGCAACTGATCGACCGACGCCGCCACGGGCAGCCACAGGTCGCGCGTCGTACCGATGACCGACGGGTCGGTCATCACCAGCTTGCGCAATTCGAGGTCGGCCCCCTGGCTCATCAAAGCGAGCAGTTCCCGCCGCGCCTGACGATCGACGGTGTCCGGAAATTTCGCCAGCAGGGCATTGCCGACCAGCGACGCATAATCGGCCGAAGACAATGCCCGCTTTTCGCGCGCGCCGTCCGGATCGATCACCGAAGCGTCGAAATTGACGGAAAGACGAACCTCGGTCTGCACGAAGGCCGTGTAGCCCCGCGAGACGATGCTGAACAGCAAAATCGCCAGAAAGCTGAGCGCAACGACGATCGAGGCGATCCCATAGAACCGGAAGCGTCTCTCGACCGCATAACGTCGCTGCAGCCGGGCATTCACTTTCGCGGCAGTGACCGATACCCGTACCTGATCCACCATCTCAGTCATACTTCTCTCGATATTTCCGGACCACATTGAGGGCTACGACGTTCAGCACCAGCGTCACCAGGAACAGGACCAGGCCCAGTGCAAAGGCCGACAGCGTTTTCGGGCTGTCGAACTCCTGGTCGCCGACCAGCAGCGTCACGATCTGGACGGTCACCGTGGTCACCGCCTCGAAGGGATTGGCCGTGAGATGCGCCGACAGGCCGGCCGCCATCACGACGATCATCGTCTCGCCGATCGCCCGGGAGACCGCCAGCAGGATGCCGCCGATGATGCCGGGCAACGCCGCCGGAATGACCACCTGCTTGATCGTCTCGGACCGCGTGGCGCCGAGGCCGTAGGCGCCCTGCCGCAAGCTGTCGGGAACCGCGGTGATCACGTCGTCGGACAGCGACGAGATGAAGGGAATGATCATGATGCCCATGACCACGCCGGTGGCCATGGCGCTTTCCGAGGCGATGGTGAGGCCGACGGCGCCGCCGACGTCTCTCAGGAAGGGTGCGACCGTCATGACGGCGAAGAAGCCGTAGACCACGGTGGGAATGCCGGCCAGGACCTCCAGCAGCGGCTTCGCCACCGAACGAAAATTGGGGTGGGCGTATTCCGCCATATAGATGGCCGACAGCAGGCCGACCGGAACGGCGACGACCATGGCGATCAGACTGATCAGCAAGGTGCCGGCAAACAGCGGAACGGCGCCGAAGGCTCCCGACGATCCGACCTGATCGGTGCGCATGGCCATCTGCGGACTCCAGTCGAGCCCGAAAAGGAAATCGCCCAGCGGCACCATGCGGAAGAAACGCATGGATTCGAACACCAGGGACAGAACGATGCCGATCGTCGTGAAGATGGCCACCGTCGAACTGGCGATCAGGAAGACCTTGACCGCGCCCTCGACCCGATTGCGGGCGCGCAGTTCGGGCTTGATGCGGCGCAGGCCGAGGAGGCAACCGACCGCCGCCAGCGACAAGGCGACGACGGCCATGGCGCCGAAGCTCATGATGCGAAGATTGCGGTACTGCTCCGCCGCCGTGGCGGCGATGTCTCCGGAAGCGTGCTGATAATTGCCGCTGGAGCCCAATTGGCGCACTTCGTTCATCAGCAGCGACAGCTGCGCCGGCGGCAGGGCCCTGGCGTCCGCCGGCAGAGCGTTGACGACGACGGCGTGCAGGATGAACGGTTCGCCCGACAGCCACAGGGCAATCAGCAGGAGTGCCGGCAGACCGCACCACAAGGCGACATAATAACCGTAATAATTGGGCAGGGAATGCAAGGCCCGGGCCTTCGGCCCGCCTACCTGCAAAGCACGGCCGCGCCCCATTCGGAAACCGATTGCAGTCAACACCAAAAGAACGACCAACAGGACAAGAAACTGCATGGACTCCGTCGCTTTTCTCGCAGGAAGGCTGCCACCAACCGCCTGGTGTTTCGGTTCCGGCGGATGGCGGGGAAACCATCCGGCCGGTCATGACGTCACGATAACACGGAACCGGTGGCCGGATAATCACCCGGCCACCGGTCGATGCGATCGTTTAGAGCACCAGGTTGGTCAGATCCTTGCCCTTCGCCGCTTCGCTCTTGCGCTGGTCGTCGGGCATGGCGATCAGGCCTTTCTGGGCCAGGTAGCCGTTTTTACCCCAGGCCTTCTCCGAGGTGAACTCGGTGATATATTCCTTGATGCCGGGAATGACGCCGACATGGCTCTTCTTGACATAGAAGAACAGCGGACGCGACACGGGATATTTGCTGCTGGCGATATTATCGTAAGTCGCCGTCTGTCCATCGACGGTCGCCGCCTTGATCTTGTCGCCGTTCTGGTCGAGATAGCTGAAGGTCAGCACGCCGACGGCGTGCGGCTGGCTCTGCAGTTTCTGCATCGTCAGGCTGTAGTCTTCCGAGACTTCGATGAAGGCGCCGTCTTCGCGCACCGCGTCGCAGGCCACCTTCTTGGCATCGCCGGACAGCGCCTTGATCTCGGGGAACTGGCCGCAAGCCTCGTCCATCACCAATTCGACCAGGGCGTCGCGCGTTCCATGGTTGGAGGCCGGGCCGAAGACGACGATGGTTTCGGCGGGCAGGGAGGGATCGACGTCGCTCCACTTCTTATAGGGATTGGCAACCAGCTTGCCGTCGACCGGGACCGTCTTGGCGATCGCCTTGAAGATCTGCGCCTTGGTCAGGGCATACTTCGGGCCGGCCTTGGCATTGGCGATGACGATGCCGTCATAGCCGATGACGATTTCCGTGATGTCCTTGACGCCATTCGCCGCACAGGCGGCGATTTCGGTCGCCAGCACGCGGCGCGAGGCGTTGGTGATGTCCGGCGAGTTTTCGTCGGCGCCGGCGCAGAACAGCTTGAAACCGCCGCCCGACCCGGTGCTCTCGACGACGGGCGTCTTGAAGCCTGACGTCTTGCCGAAATTTTCAGCGACGGTCGTCGCGAAAGGATAGACCGTCGAAGAGCCGACGATACGAATTTGATCGCGCGCCTGGGCGCCGGCGGCGAATGCGACGGTCGCCAGGGCGGCGACGGCAAGGGTCTTCCTGATCATTGGTCCTCCAAAAATTCGCTAACAGCCAGGTGGTCAACACCTCGCCAATCGGCTGAGACAATAGCCACGCGCCGCGTCACCTTTGTGACAGGGCGATGAAACTTTTGT
>JAATGN010000039.1 GCA_015654615.1 Rhodospirillales bacterium | reverse complement strand
CTCCCGCTGGCGACGGGCTTCGTAAGCCTTCAGATGCAGATGGGCGAGCTTGAGCAGCGGAATGCCGAGCCCGGCCGCTTGGCCGCGCCGCAGCAAATCGCCCAGCACATGGTCGACCTCGACGGGTCCGCCCTTTTCCACGTCCCGCAGCATCGAGGCGGCGAACGAAGAGCCGGCCGCCGTCAGTTGGGCCCGGGCCTTGTCCAGGACCTCGGGCCGCGAGCCGAATCCCGCCGCCTCGGCGACCGACTGGGCTTCCGCCAGCAGCCCGGTCACCGTATCGGCGCCGCCGGCCATGACGATATCGCCGACGCTGGCGCGCAGCAGGCAGGTCGACGCGGCCAAGGTCGAGAGGAACACCCACTTTTCCCACATTTCCTGGATGATCTGCCGGCTCAGGCGCCATTGGATCTTGGCCGGGGACATCGTTTCGGCCACCGCTTTGATCCGATCGCTCTCGCCGCCGTCCCGTTCGCCGAAGGCCAGAACATGCATGTCGTTGAGATGCCGAACGACTCCCCGGTCGTCCAGCGTCGCCGCGATGGCGCAGAGACCGCCGAGAATCCGATCCGCCCCGAAGCGTTCCCCCAGCGTGTCGAGATGGCGCATCCCGTTGAGCAGCGGCAGGATCATCGTCTGCGGCCCGACGGCCGGGGCGAGGCTGTCCATGGCGTTGCCCAGGTCATAGGCCTTGCAGCCGAGGACGATCAGATCCCAGGGCGCGGCGATCGCCTCGGCCAGGACCGTCGGCGCCGGCAGCCGGATATCGCCCTGGGGGCTTTCGACGACCAGGCCGTCGGCGGCCAGCTGGGCCGCCCGCCGGGCCCGGACCAGAAAAGTGACGTCGGCCCCCGCCTCGAGGAGGCGGCCGCCGAAATAACCGCCGATCGCACCGGCACCGACAATCAGGACACGCATTCAGGCCTCCCGCTGATCTTCCACCCGGCATTCTATACGCGGATCCTCTTCCGACCAACCGCAGGATCGCAACAGATCGACGAGATGCGGCGCCACCGGCGCGGTCACCGTGACCGGCGGCTTCTTCGGATAGAGCGGCACGCGGATGGTCCGGGCATGCAGATGGAGATGCGGCGACAACAGGCTGGCGGTGCCCTTGCCGTAAACGCCGTCGCCGACGATGGGGCAGCCGATCGACGCCAGATGCACCCTGATCTGGTGGGTCCGCCCGGTCAAGGGCCGGCATTCCAGCCAGGACAGGCGGTCGCTTCGCCCCAGCAGCCGCCAGACGGTGGCGGAGGGCTGCCCATGCGGATCGACCTTCATATGCCATCCGTAGCTCGCGTTGATCTTGGCCAGGGGCTCCTCGACGACCCCGGCCTCGCCGGGCGGCGCGCCGACCGTGACCGCCCAATAGGTCTTCTCGACCCGGCCATGCGCGAACAGGGCGCCGAGCCGCTTCAGGGCCTGGCGATGCCGGCCGAACACCAGACAGCCCGAGGTATCGCGATCCAGCCGGTGGGCCAGTTCGGGCGGCTGCGGCAATCCGAACCGGAAATGGTCGAGATATTGTCCCAGATGCTCGTTTTTCTTGCCGCCGGCATGGACGGCGAGGCCGGCCGGCTTGTCGATCACCAGCATCATGGCATCGCGATAGAGAACCCGCCCGAGCATTTCCTCGGGCGTAAAAAGCAGCGTCGCGGAAGAGATCATTTTTACACCGGATAACCGAGAGCCTGGCGCCCCTCGCCATCAAAGGCATCCATCATCCGCTCGCGCCAGGCGAAAACCGCATCGTCCGCATCGAGAAGATGCAAGGGGCTGACCCCGCGCGCCCATTGGAAAACCCCCTGCACGGCGAAATCCGCCCAGGCCGGCGTCTGGCCGGCAAGATAGGGCTGCCGGGCCAGGCAATGACGGAGCGGCGCCAGCTGTTTCCGCAACTCCGCCAGATGCCGCTCCCGCTCGGCGCAGAATTCCTCGAGGCTCATGCCGAGGCGCCGTTCGCGGCTGCTGCGGAAATAATCGACATCCTTCCGATGCAGATGGGCGGGAATATCGGCCAGGATCAGGCGAAACACCGCCGGCAGGACGACGCTGTCGCACCAGTCGGTGATGAAGCGGGCCATGCCCTTGGCGGACGGCCCGCCGAACAGGGATGGACGATCCGGATAGGTCTCGTCGAGATATTCGGCGATCGCCCAGGAATCGATCACCACCTTCCCGCCGTCGGTCAACACCGGGACCTTGCCCTGCCCGCTGAAGGCGATCCGCTCCTTTTCGGTAAACCGCCATGGAAGCGCCTGGAATTCCAGTCCCTTGTGGCGCAAGGCCAATCGGACGCGCCAGCAGTAGGGACTGAAGCGGCGCTCGTCCTCGGCGCCCACCAATTCGTAAAATGCCAATCCCATATCGTCAGTCCTGCGACGGCCGGCGCACCGTGGCGGCCGTTTGGCCGAACAGGATTCGGCGGCTGTCCTCATTGACCGTCGGACGCGAGGCGTAGGCTTGCCCTTTTTCGTAAGCGCGCCTGGTGGCCGGCCGTTCGGCGATCGCCTCGAACCAGCGTTTCAGATTGGGGAAATCGTCGAGGCGCTGGCCCTGGCGTTCCCAGGGAACGATCCACGGATAGCTGGCCATGTCGGCGATGGAATAATCGCCGGCGATGAAATCGCGGCCGGCCAGCCGGCCGTCCAGAACGCCGTAAAGGCGATTGGTTTCCTTGACGTAGCGATCGATCGCGTAAGGCAGCCGTTCGGGCGCGTAAACGCTGAAATGATGATTCTGCCCCGCCATCGGCCCCAGACCGCCGACCTGCCAGAACAGCCATTCCAGGACGGTTTTGCGGCCGCGGATGTCGGCCGGGAGGAAGCGGCCCGTCTTCTCGGCCAGATACAGCAGGATGGCGCCCGATTCGAACAGCGAGATCGGCGCGCCGCCGTCCGCCGGCGCCTGATCGACGATGGCCGGCATGCGGTTGTTGGGCGCGATCTTCAAAAAATCGGGCTGAAACTGCTCGCCGGCGCCGATATCGACCGGAACGATGCGGTAGTCGAGCCCGGTCTCCTCGAGAAACAGAGTGATCTTATGGCCGTTGGGCGTGGGCCAGTAATGAAGATCGATCATCGGGAGGCTTCCTTCCGGGGCGGGACAAGCGCCGTTCTCGCGGCAAGCCTCATTCTACTCCGCGTCCTCGCCGGCTCCAACCCGGCTTTGCGAGGCGAGCGGGATCGATGGCCGCCGCCGCAGGCCGTGAAATGGCCGCTCACGGTGGAAAATTCCCATTCCATTGGAATCGCATGGTGCGGAGTTTATTACCTCCTTTACTTTAATGGTCAATTTACTTTACCATGCGCGCCATTGGCTAGCCGAAGGCCACCTGAGGGGGGAAGCGATCTGGGCGCGATCGGATGTCCGGGAGTGGGACTGAGATCTGCGGCGGGGGACCACGATTCGAAAAACGTGGCTCCTTAAGGCCTGCATCCATACCGACTGGCTCTCGGCCGACACGAGGAGCAACTATGCAAACTTGGACGCAGGTATACGATCCGCTGGGCAATCTATGGCTATCGTCATTGGTCGCCGCTCTGCCGATCATTTTTTTCTTTCTGGCCCTGACCGTTTTCAAGATGAAGGGCCATGTCGCCGGCACCCTTACCGTGGTGATCGCCGCGCTGGTCGCGGTCTTTTTCTATCATATGCCGATCATCATCGCCCTGGCGGCGGTTGTCGACGGCTTCTGTTTCGGCTTGTGGCCGATCGCCTGGATCATCATCGCCGCGGTGTTTCTCTATAAGCTCACCGTCAAGACCGGTCAGTTCGAGATCATCCGCTCGTCCATCGTTTCGGTCACCGAAGACCAGCGGCTGCAGATGCTGCTGATCGGCTTTTCCTTCGGCGCCTTCCTCGAAGGCGCCGCCGGCTTCGGCGCCCCGGTCGCCATCACCTCGGCGCTGCTCGCCGGTCTCGGCTTCAACCCGCTTTACGCCGCCGGTCTCTGCCTGATCGCCAACACCGCCCCGGTCGCCTTCGGCGCCATGGGCATTCCGATTCTGGTCGGCGGCCAGGTCGCCGGTGTCGATGCGTTCCGCGTCGGTGCCGAAGCCGGCCGCGTTCTGGCGATCATGACCCTGCTGGTGCCCTTCTGGGTGGTCGGGCTGATGGACGGCTGGAAAGGCATCAAGGAAACCTGGCCGGCCATTCTCGTCGCCGCCGTCACCTTCGATATCGGCCAGCTTCTGGCTTCCAACTACATCGGCTACGAATTGCCGGCCATCCTCGGTTCGATCTTCAGCCTGGTCGGCACCACGGTCTTCCTGAAATTCTGGAAGCCCAAGCACATCTTCCGCTTCAAGGACGACAAGGAAGTCAAGTCGACCAAGACCTATACGGGCGGACAGATCTTCATGGCCTGGTCGCCCTATATCATCCTGACCTTGTCGGTGGTTCTGTGGAATCTTCCCTTCTTCAAGGTCCTGTTCGCCAAGGGCGGCGCATTGTACAACACCACCATCACCTTCATCGTGCCCTATCTCGACAAGATGGTCATCAAGGTGCCCCCGATCGCCGCGACGGCCACGGCCTACCCGGCCAGCTTCAGCCTCAACCTGGTGTCCGCCACCGGCACGGCGATTCTGGTCGCCGCCATCATTTCCCTGCTGGTGGTCCCGGCCAAGAGCAAGGTATCGCTCGGCGTCTCGACCTTCTTCGAGGTGCTGAACGATCTCAAGAAGCCGATCTGGACGATCGGCTCGGTGGTCGCCTTCGCCTATGTCTGCAACTATTCGGGCCTGTCCTCCACCCTGGCCCTGATGTTTGCCGAAACCGGCAGTTCCTTCACCTTCTTCTCGCCCGTGCTGGGGTGGATCGGCGTCTTCCTGACCGGTTCGGACACGTCGTCGAATGCGCTGTTCTGCGCGCTGCAGGGCACCACCGCCCAGCAGATCGGCGTCAGCGACATCCTTCTGGTGGCGGCCAACACCACCGGCGGCACCATCGGCAAGATGATCTCG
>JAATGN010000304.1 GCA_015654615.1 Rhodospirillales bacterium | reverse complement strand
GTGCCACTGGGATTATTTCACAAGCTCGAAAGCGGGGATCCGGGAGTCTCGGAAACGCCCGTGGGGTGCCCCCTGGATTCCGGCTGATCCAAGGCAATGACGAGAAAAATCGATGATCCAGTCCGATCGCAAATCGCTCTAGACTGCATGCGATGCCTTCGCCTCCGGCTTCGGCAGGCTCAAGCGCCGCTCGGGCTTAAGTGGTCCCTTTCATTTAAAAATGAAACGGACCACCGGGACCCGTAAAACAATAACCGCATCATTTAATTTTGACGGGCCCTTAGTCGGCCGTGCTCGGCGTCGCGGATAAAGTTTCCGCGCAGTAGAATTCCACTTTGTCGCGCCCCGATTGTTTGGCGCGATACATCGCGTCGTCGGCGTTCTTCGACAAGGTCAGAGGATCGGTGCCGTCTTCGGGGAAGATCGCGACGCCGATGCTTGACGATATTTCCAGACATCGGCCCGCCAGATGATAGTTCCGGGCGATGGCCAGCCGGATCTTTTCGGCGACATGGAGGGCGTCCTGGCGCGATCCGATGGTCGGCAGCAGCACGACGAACTCGTCGCCGCCGATGCGGGCCACCGTATCGGAGTCGCGGACGCTTTGGCGCATGCGAAGCGCGACTTCCTTGAGGACGAGGTCGCCGACGTCGTGTCCGCAAAGATCGTTGACCGGTTTGAATTTATCCAGATCGACGAACATCAGGGCGATGTGCTGGCGATCCCGTTTCGCCCGCGCGATGGCCAAATGCAGACGGTCTGAAAACAGGATGCGGTTCGGCAGGTTGGTCAGCGGATCGTGCTGGGCCATGTGGCGAATCTGTTCTTCCGTCGCCCGGCGGTCGGAAATGTCGGAAATCGTCCCGATCATCCGCAATGGCATGCCGTCGCTGTCGCGGCTCACCACCATGCCGCGGACCGACATCCAATGCCAGGTGCCGTCGCTCCAGCTGATCCGGTGCTCGCTCAGATAAATCGGCGTCGTTCCGGCGAGGCATGCCTGCAGACTGGCCCGTTCCGCCGCCAGGTCATCCGGATGAATGCGCGATATCCATCCCTCGAGGCCGCCGCGGTGATCCTTTTCATCCGGCCCGAGGATTTCCTTCCATCGTTCCGAATAGCGCAACTCCCCGACCAGAATATGCCAATCCCACACGCCGTCGCCGGCGCCGTCCAGGGCGAATTTCCAGCATTCTTCACTTTCCTTGAGCTCCCGCGTCATGGTTTCGGCCATGCGCAGCGCCCGGGCGTGGGCGGTCGCCATCTGCCAGCTGACCAAAGTCAGCAGGACGCTGAGCCCAATGCCGGCCAGGCCGATCAGATCGGACTTGTCCTTGCCGAATTGCGCCGTGAAGTCGGGGGTGCCGTGAATGCGCACGGTCCAGCTGTGGCCGGCGATGACGACATATTCGCTGGCGGCGAGGCCCGTCGCTGCGGCGGCGCCGTCGGAGGACCCGCCGGATGGATACAGCCGGGTGTCGTCGGAGGGAAGGGCGCCGTCGAAGATTTCGGTCACGATCCCGTTCGCGCCTTCGCCATAAAGACTGGACACCAGATCGTTCATCCTGAAAAGGACGAGGATCCAGCCGACGGTGTTTTCCCGGCGCGCCGCCAGGCTGTCGTGCATCGCCCCCTTCTTGAAGATCGGCAGGACCATCAGGAATCCCGCCTGTTCCGAAGCCCCCCCGTTCAAGGCGATCGTCACCTTTCCGGAAAGCGCCACCATTCCGGAATCGCGGGCCTGCTCCATGGCCGAGCGGCGGGTGGTTTCGGCATAGGGATCGAAGCCCAGAAATTGCAGATTGCGGCCGATGGCGGGTTCGATTTGCACGATCGGCGCGTATGTGGCGCGGCGTCCCGCCGGCCAAATGTGAAAATCCGGATAGCCCTCCCGTTGCATCTGCCGGACGAATTCGTCGGATTGCGCCGAGCGGACGAGACGGGTCAGCTCGATCGCCTGCAATCCGGCGAAGTCCGCTCCCAACTGCAGGGATTGCACATAATTGGTGAGATCGCTTCGGCGAAGGTCCGCGGTGGCGGCGAGCAGTCCTTGGATACCGCGCAGAATCTCTTCATAGGACGCCATCCGCTGCTCGATGCGGCTGGTGGTCTGATGCAGTTGAAAATCGAGAGAGGATTGGAGGTCCCGCTGAGCATTGTCATGCTCATGCCGCCAGGCGACAAACGTTACCGCAAGCGATGCAACGAATACCAGTGACAGTAATACAATAATTTTCAGTTGATGCACGGTCTCTCTCAATAGTTGACCATTTTATTTGTCAGATTTTTATTAAAATATTTTCTAAATATTTTATATGATGTTCCATCTGATCGGATATCATCAATAATTTTTCGCCATTTTTCCTGTTCAGAAACAGAAATTGATTTGCGCGATATGATCAATCCATGAAGAATCGAAGGATCGTCGAATTCGACGATCGTCGTCATTCCCCGAATCCTCCGTTCCTGCAGTACCGGGTAATCGAACGGCTCGACGATCATTCCCTGGATATGGTTACTCAGCAGCGTTTCATAGAGGGGGGCGAGGCCGGTCGCATAGACGATGCGCCGTTCGTCTTGAAGCCCGTCGACCAATCGATTGGCGTTCGCGCTGTATCGAAAGCCGCGAATGACGCCGAGCCGCAGGCCGGCGTTTCGTTCGAAATCGGCCAACCGGGCGACATTCGCGTCCTTGCGGACGAGCAGATAATATTTATTGGAAAAATACCAGGCGAAGGCCGCGAAACGGTCGCGGTCGGCATTGGCGATGCCCGACAGGCTGAAGTCCAGCGCTCCCGATTCGATCAGTTGCCATATCCGGGCGCGCGGCATCACCGAGACGGTGATCATGCAACCGCTGCGCCGAATCAATTCGTCGGCAAAATCCTTGTCGATACCGGCATCGGTCTCAGAGGAATAGAGCAGTCCATGCTCATGCAGCCCAAGGGTGAGCGGGCGGGAGCAATCGGGCGAATCCGCCGCGAACGCGCAACCGGCATGATCGAGCAGGGCAAGAACCAACAGGGCTTGAAACAGACGCACCATGTTCGGCAATCTCCCCGCGATGATTCCCCGTGTAAATTCGCTTTTATATTGAGCTTAGACCCTCGAAAATACTTTCACAATCAGGGCGCAAACGGAAATCCCCTCCCCGTCGAGGCGGGGAGGGGATTCGTCAAGCTCGCGGACCCTTTTCCGTCGCAAGTTCGGGCGCCGGCGTTGCGAGACGCGGATCAGAAAGCCGGTACGACGGACGCGCCGAAACGGTCCTTGATGAAGGCCTTGATTTCGGGCGATTGATAGATCTTCACCAGCTTGGCGAAGACCGGCTTGTCCTTGTCGGCGGTGCGGACGACGAGGACATTGGCATAAGGCGAATCGGTCTTTTCCTGGACCAGGGCGTCGCGTTCCGGCTTGAGGCCGACCTCGAGCGCGTAATTGGTGTTGATCGCCGCCACCGTCACGTCGTCGAGGGACCGCGGCAATTGCGCCGCCGGCAGTTCGACGATCTTGAGCTTTTTCGGATTTTCGACGATGTCGAGCGGGCTCGCCTTGATGCCGGCGTCCGGATTGAGCTTGATCAGCCCATTGCTCTGCAGCAGCAGCAGCACCCGGCCGCCGTTGGTCGGATCATTGGGAATGGCAATCTTGTCCCCGTCCTTCAGGGCATCCAGGGCCTTGATCTTTTTCGAATAAAGGCCGATCGGGAAGATCACCGTCTTGGCGATCGAGGTCAGCGGATAACCGCGATCCTTGACCTGGGCGTCGAGGAAGGGCTGATGCTGGAAGGAATTGGCATCCAGATCGCCGTTGACCAAGGCCGCGTTGGGCAGCTGGTAATCGTCGAATTCGATGATTTTCAGCTCCAGGCCTTCTTTTGCGGCGAGCGTCTTCACCTGTTCGAGGATTTCGGCATGCGGCCCGCCGGTGGCGCCGATTCTGATGGTTTCCGCCTGGACGAGCGAGGCCGATGCGACGGAAAATACAAGCGCCAATAGTATATTTTTCAGGACATGAGTGCCCATGACCGCTCCCCAATGTAATTTGATTCCCTGTCCTAGCGTGAGGCGGGAAGGCGGGTCAAGTCCGTTCGCATGATTCGAATGCCGGCGTTGTCCCGGGATGCGCCGAAAAGACCTTAGGGCTTTGCGGAAAGGGCTGGACTTCGGGATGACGACGGATTTGAGGCAACACGGACGAACACGGACAGCCACGGATGCACACGGATTGGATGTCGAATGGCACAGTCTTCACGGCAAGCAAGACAAAAGATGTG
>JAATGN010000326.1 GCA_015654615.1 Rhodospirillales bacterium | reverse complement strand
TCGCCCTTGGTCATTCACAACGCCGACTTCGATATGAAATTTCTCAATTGGGAGCTGAAGGCCCTCGGCCATCCGCTGCTGCCCCGCGACCGGGCCATCGACACCGTGGCCATGGCGCGGCGCCGGTTTCCCGGATCGCCGGCCAATCTCGATGCGCTGTGCCGCCGCTTTTCCATCGACAATACGGCGCGGACCAAGCATGGCGCCTTGCTCGATGCCGAATTGCTGGCCGAGGTTTACCTGGAACTGATCGGCGGCCGCGAACCCGGCCTGGCCCTGGCGGCGGCGGCCAAAAAAGACGAGGCGGCGCAGCAGGTCGCCCGCCGGGAACGCGCCGCCCGGCCGCCCCGCCCGCATGCCCCCAGCGAGAGCGAAGCGGCGGCGCACCTGGAATTCCTGGCGCGGCTCACCAAGCCGCTGTGGCAGATGGAATAGTCACGCCGTCCCGTGCTGTTCCTGCGCCATCTGCTCCATGCGGCTGCGATAGAGCGAAACGAAGTCGATCGGCTGCAGCATCATCGGCGGGAAGCCGCCGTCGCGCGTGACCTCGGCGACGATGTTGCGGGCGAAGGGGAACAGCAGGCGCGGACATTCGATCAGCAGGATCGGCTGCAGATGCTCTTCCGGAACATTGAGGCTGAAGACGCCGCCATAGGACAGCTCGACGATGAAGGCCGTGCGGTCCTTGATCTTGGCTTCGATGGCCAGTTGCAGAACCACCTCGAAGACATTCTGCTGCAGGGGTTCGGCCGCCAGGTCGACGCGCACCGAAATGTCCGGCGCACCGGCCGCCAATTCGCCGTAGATCGCCGGGGCGCCGGGCACCTCGAACGACAGATCCTTGACATATTGGGCGTTCACCTGCAGCTGCGGAACAGTCTGTTGGTCGGCGGCGTCGGTCATAATGCACTCCATGATTGGCGAGCGGTCCGCGAGCGGGTGATCGGACCCCGTTTCGTGGAATTTTCCGGTCGTCCGGACCGGTAAATTCCTGGTGCCGGACCACTAGCATGGAACATCGGTCGACACAACCCGAAGGGCGGCGGTGACGTCAACGAAGCGCTTTGGGCGGCGGCGCGTCGTCGTCCTTGTTGTCCTTGTCCTCTTCGACGACCTTCCACTCCCCCTCGATCACCGTCGTCGCGGGCGTGCCGCTCCGCCCGGACCGGCTGCCCAGGCGCGCCGCCAGCAGGCGTTGCAGGAAATGGCGGGCGCTTGGCAGCAGCAGCGGCAGGGCCAGAAGATCGGTGACGAAACCGGGCAGCATCAACAGGCCGCCGGCCAGGGCCAGGCATGCCGCGTCGAACAGCGCCTCCATCGGCATTTCGCCCTGGCTCATCTGCTTTTGGGCCCGTCGGGCCGTGGCCAGGCCTTGGTTCCGCAGCAAGGCGAGGCCGGCCAGTCCCGACAAAATAATTCCGGCGATGGCGCCGGGCCAGCCCAACCAATTGGCGACCTTGATCAGAACGGCGATTTCCACCACCGGCCACGCCAGGAAGAGAAGAGGGAAAACCCAGGCCATGCTTGCTCTTTACCGTACAACCGCTTATGTAAAAACCAATTCACCGTCACGCGCGGCCACCGACGGGCCTCCGGAAATGGGAACCATGACAGACGGCTCACAGTTCATCGATATCATTCTTTTCGCCATGGTGGCGTTGTTTCTTGGTTTGCGTTTGCGCAGCGTCCTCGGGCGGCGGACCGGCAACGAGCGGCCCCCGTCCGAGGTCGGCCACCCTTCCCGCCCCGCCGTCGTTCCCGACAATGTCGTCGATCTGACCAAAAAACGGCGCGGCGACGGAACCATCGCCGCCAATGCGATCGAGACGCCGCTGACCGGCGGCTTGTTGCAGATTCACCAGGCCGACCCGAATTTCACCCCGGAGGCCTTCCTGCAGGGCGCCAACGCCGCCTTCGAGATGATTGTTTCCGCTTATGCCCGCGGCGACCAGGCCGCCCTGCGGCCGTTGTTGTCCGATGAAGTCTTCGAGAATTTCAACCGGGCCATCGAGGCCCGAAAGCAGGCCGGCGAGATTTGCCAGTCGGAACTGCTGCGCATCGTTTCGGCGGATTTCGAAGACAGCCGGCTCGACGGTCAAAAAGCGACCATCACCATTCGTTTCGTCAGTCAGCAGCTGATCGTCGTCAAGGATGCCGAAGGCAAGGTGGTCGAGGGCGATCCGTCGCATCCGGTGCAAATCATCGACCTGTGGAGTTTCGCGCGCGACACGCACGCCGCCAACCCCAATTGGTTGCTGGTGGCGACGCGCAGCCTCGAAGAATGAGCCTCGGAAAATCTCCGCTGGCCCGCGGGCTGGCGGTTTCCATCGGCTTGCTGTTGCTGGCGGCCTGCTCGACGGCCCCCGGTCCGAAAAAAACGGCGGAAACGGCGGCTCCCGGCGCGCCGGAACAACTGATCCTGACGGCCATCGATTACGATCGCCTTCCCGGCTGGCGGAGCGACGCCTTGGCCCAGGCCCTGCCGGCGCTCAAGCGCAGTTGCGACCGCTTGACCCAGTTGCCGCCCGGCCAACCGATCGGCTTGGACGGACGTGGCGGGCTGGCCGGCGATTGGCTGGGTCCGTGCGGCGCCATGCGGTCGCTCGATCAGGGCGATCTCGAAGCCGTCCGCGATTATTTCGAAACATGGTTCCAGCCGTTTCTGGCCGCCAACGGCAGCCGTGCCGACGGTCTGTTCACCGGTTATTTCGAGGCGGAATTGCGCGGGTCGCGGCGTCGCGGCGGACGGTATCAGACGCCGCTTTACATGCGCCCGGCCAATCTGCCCGTCGACTCCACCCAGGTCTACTTCAGCCGCGCCGAGATCGAAGCGGGCGCCCTGCGGGGCAAAGTCGGCGAATTGTTGTGGGTCGACGATCCGGTCGACGCCCATATCCTGCATATCCAGGGATCCGGCCGGGTCGTCATGGACGACGGCAGCATCGTCCAGGTCGGCTACAACGGCAGCAACGGCCGCAAATTCGTCGGTCTCAGCCGCATCCTGCTCGATCACGGCAAAATCGCCCCGGGCGATACCACCATGCAGACGGTGCGGGCCTGGCTGAAGGCGCATCCGGGCGAAGCGCCGGCCCTGATGGCGGAAAATCCCCGCTATGTCTTTTTTCGTATTCTCGACGGCGACGGGCCGGTCGGTGCCGCCGGCGTTCCCCTGACGCCGGGCCGGAGTCTGGCGGTCGATCCGCATTTCGTGCCGCTCGGCGTGCCGCTTTGGCTGGACAGCAGCGATCCGGACGGTCGGCCGCTGCGCCGCCTGATGGTCGCCCAGGACAGCGGCGCGGCGATCAAGGGACCGGTTCGCGGCGACGTCTACTGGGGCGCCGGCGAAGCCGCCTTCGACAAGGCCGGCCGCATGAAAAGCCCCGGAACCTATTACCTGCTGTTGCCGCGCGAACGCTCCGGCCCCGTCGCCCTGCGGAAGGCGCCGGGCCGGCCGGTTTCCTAAGGGTCCGGGCGGAAAACCATCCCAGGTCCCAGGCCGGGGCGGTCTTCGCGCTCAGGCGGAAGTGGCGTACCGAAATTTAAGGACTTGGCGTTATGATGGCGCGTGCCAGGCTCTAACGGACGCGACCAGGGACGCATGACCAGAGGGACTCCCCACAGCTACGCCGCCCACGAGGCTTTGCGAAAGGCCCATGCCGCCGGCCGTGTGGTCTTTTTTACCGATTGGCGGATTCTCGCCCGACCCGGTTCGCCGCTTTACAATGCGCTCGAGGTCTTCGTTCCGCCCCTGGTGCTGATGGGCGGCAGTTTGACCGTGCTGTTTGCCTTCGGCCTTCTCGAATGGATCGCCGCCCTGGTGGTGGTGTTGCTCTATCAGCTCTACGGGGCGCCGCATATGGTGAATTGGCTGGTGCATCGCCGGGCCGTCGCCGCCGCCTTGAACAATCCGCAAAATCTGCAGATTTTATGGGACTTGGGAGGCATCGCCATCGCGCTCAAGGACTGGCCGGAACGAATCTGCGTCGGCCCGAAGGGCGATTGGCGGGCCTTCTGCGGAGAGTTCCTGGTCGTGCCGGAATCGGTCGAGCCTTAGATCTTGGCAAATGACCGGCGCAGACGGGTGGTGACGGGCGAAGAGGCCAAACTGTGGCGCGATGCGATGCGGGACGCCAAGGTCTTTTCGCATCAAGCCCCCGTTGCGGAGGGTTCCGCCGCTCCCGCCGTTTCCCGTCCGCCGCGGCAAACCGAGACGGCGGCCGTCCCCGCCCCGTCCGCCCAGGAGCGGGCGCCCCACCGTCCGCCGGCGACGCCCGTCCCGGCGCCGTCCCCCCGGCCCAACGTCCCGCTGCTCGATCATCGGCGCTCCCCGGGTCTCGACAAAAGCACCGCCGGGCGCTTCGCCAAGGGCATGATGGACATCGACGCCACGATCGATTTGCATGGCCTGACCCAGCCGGTGGCCCATGCGGCGCTGGCGCGCTTCATTGCCGGTTCGGCCGATCTCGGA
>JAATGN010000092.1 GCA_015654615.1 Rhodospirillales bacterium | reverse complement strand
GCCCATCGGATCGATGTTCTCGATGGAACAGATGATGATGCAGTTGTCGTTCTTGTCTAGAACGACCTCCATCTCATATTCCTTCCAGCCGAGCACCGATTCCTCGACCAGAACCTCGTGGACCGGACTGGCCGCCAGGCCGCCGGCGACGATCTGCTCGAATTCCTCGAGATTGTAGGCGATGCCGCCGCCGGTGCCGGCCAGGGTGAAGCTCGGGCGGATGATCGAGGGCAGGCCGACGAAGGCCATGGCCTCGCGGGCGTCGGCCAGGCTGCGCACAACGCGGGAGCGGGGCGATTCGAGGCCGATCTTGTCCATGGCGTCGCGGAACTTCAGCCGGTCTTCGGCTTTGGCGATGACGTCGCGCTTGGCGGCGATCATCTCGACGCCCAGCCGCTCCAGAACGCCGGCGTCGGCCAGGGCCATCGCGATGTTGAGGGCCGTCTGGCCGCCCATGGTCGGCAGCAGGGCGTCCGGACGCTCCTTCTCGATGATCTTGGTCACCACTTCCACGGTGATGGGCTCGATGTAGGTGGCGTCGGCCAGGCCAGGATCGGTCATGATGGTGGCCGGATTGGAATTGACCAGGATGACCCGATAGCCCTCCTCCTTCAGCGCCTTGCAGGCCTGCACGCCCGAATAGTCGAACTCGCAGGCCTGGCCGATGATGATCGGCCCGGCGCCGATGATGAGGATGGATTTGATGTCTGTACGCTTTGGCATTCCCTGGTCCCGAACTGACTCTGTCGCCCGCGAAGGCATGACGGAATATTAGGTTAAAACGCGAAAAATCCCGAATTGAACGTTCCGGCATTTTTAACACAGATGAACGCAGACGCCGGCTTCGCCGACTCACAGATGGACACAGATATGACTATTGATTCATCCATGTTCATCTGTGGCCGCGCAGCGGTATCTGCGTTCATCTGTGTTATATGAAAACGCCTCCACAAGTAAGGCGACGGAGAAAGAGGTCATATCGTCGCCTTTTTCTCAGTTTCTCGCTGACTTCTTGTTGAAATGGTCTCACCGCCGCTGTTCCATCATCTGGACGAAGCGCTTGAACAGATAGTGGCTGTCTTGCGGGCCGGGGCTGGCTTCCGGGTGGTATTGCACCGAGAACACCGGGCGGCCCTCGACCGTCAGGCCCTCGACGGTGCCGTCGAACAGCGAACGGTGCGACACCGCGACGCCGGCGGGCAGGCTTTCCTCGACCACGGCGAAACCGTGGTTCTGGCTGGTGATCTCGACCTTGCCGGTCGCCAGGTCCTTGACCGGATGATTGGCGCCGCGATGGCCGGTCTCCATCTTGCAGGTCTTGCCGCCCAGCGCCAGGGCCAGCATCTGGTGGCCGAGACAGATGCCGAACAGGGGCAGTCCGGCCTCCAGCACGCCCTGAATGGTCGGAACCGCATAGGCGCCGGTGGCCTCGGGATCGCCCGGACCGTTCGACAGGAACACGCCGTCGGGCCGGTGGGCGAGAACCTCTTCGGCCGTGGTCGTGGCCGGCACCACGGTGACCTTGCAGCCGGCATCGGCCAGGCACCGCAGGATATTGCGCTTGGCTCCGTAATCGACGGCGACCACGTGGAAGCGCGGCTGTTCCTGCCGGCCGTATCCCCGGCCCAGGCGCCACAGGCTTTCGTCCCAGCCGTAGGTCTGGCCGCAGGTGACCTCCTTGGCCAGGTCCATGCCGAGCAATCCCGGCCAATCGGCGGCCTGGCGCCGCAGGGCGGCGAGATCGAAGGTTCCGTCGGGAGAATGGGCGATCGTTCCGCTGGGCGCCCCGCTTTCGCGAATGCGCCGCGTCAGCGCCCGCGTATCGATTCCCGAAACGCCGACGACGCCGTTGCTTCTCATCCAGGCGTCGAGGGGACGGGTCGCCCGCCAGTTCGAGGGCTGGGTGACATCGGCCCGGAACAGAGCGCCGCGCACCGCCGGCGTCGTGCTCTCGACATCCTCGATGTTCGCGCCGACATTGCCGATGTGCGGAAAGGTGAAGGTGATGATCTGACCCGCATAGCTGGGATCGGTCAGCACCTCCTGATAGCCGGTCATGGCCGTATTGAACACCACTTCGCCGACGGCGGCCCCGGCCGCGCCCAGGCCGCGGCCCCACAGGACCGTTCCGTCGGCCAGCACGAGGACGGCCGTGGCTCCCGGAGGCGGCGGGCTGAAGGTGTGGGAGTCCGGCGCTTGTTGTTGCATGGAAGATCTCTTGACCTGTCGATGGTTGGCGCGCGCAATCGGAAACGCGCCGATCGGAAATCACGGCCCGTCCCTGGCGGCCCCGGTTGGGCCACATGCGTGCTGGCAAATTTTGGTGTAAATAGGCAAAAAGGCGAGGCCCGTCAAGTGTTCGATTGATTTTCGAAAATCCTTTTCTTTCAAAGGCTTGTGCATTTGCATTTGAGGCTGTTTTCCTGTAGCCTCCCAAGCTTCCGATAGATTAAGGGGGATGCGATGGGTGCCATGTTGCGCCAGCGGCTCAGTGACGCGTTGAAAGCGGCGATGTTGAGCCGGGACACGAGGACCGTCTCCACGGTGCGGCTGATCCTGGCGGCGCTCAAGGATCGCGACATCGCGGCGCGGCCGCGCGGCATCGCCGACGGTGTCGCGGATGACGAAATCCTGCAGATGCTGCAATCGATGATGAAGCAGCGGCGCGAAAGCATCGCTCTTTATGAACAGGGCGGGCGGTTGGAGCTGGCGCAGCAGGAAGCCGAGGAAATCGCCATCATCGAACGGTTCCTGCCGGCCCAGTTGTCGGAATCCGAGGTGGCCGAGGCGGTCGACGGCATCGTCGCGGCGATCGGCGCCCAAGGGTTGAAGGACATGGGGCGCGTGATGGCGGCCCTCAAGGAACAATTCGCCGGCCGCATGGATTTCACCAAGGCGAGCGCCATCGTCAAGCAGAAGCTTGGGTGAGGGCATCCTTCCCTCTGATCCCCGCGAGGACAGAGGGCGCACGACGGAGGTATTCAGGCATCCATGGCGTTTTCGCCCTCGTTCCTCGACGAGATAAGGTCCCGCGTTTCGCTGGTCTCGGTGATCGGGCGGCGGGTCCGGCTGACCAAGAAGGGGCGCGAGCATTCCGGTCTGTGTCCCTTTCACAACGAGAAGACGCCAAGCTTCACGGTGAACGAGGACAAGGGATTCTATCACTGCTTCGGCTGTGGGGCGCATGGCGACGTCATCACCTTCGAGATGCAGACCCATCGCCTGAGTTTTCCCGAGGCGGTCGAACGGCTGGCCGCCGAAGCCGGGATCGAGGTGCCCGTCCAGGCGCCGGAAGAGCGCGAACAGGCCAAAAGGGCGGCCTCTCTCTATGACGTCATGGAAAAGGCCTGCGCTTTTTTCGAAACGGAACTGCGCGGACCGGCGGGGCAGGCGGGGCTCGATTACCTGCGCCGCCGCGGCCTCGACGACCGGACGCTCGCCCGGTTTCGCCTGGGCTTTTCCCCCGATAGCCGCACGGCCCTCAAGCAGGCCTTGAAACAGGCGGGCCTGCCCGAGGCCCTGGCGATCGAGGCGGGCCTGCTGATCGCCCCGGAAGCGTCGGGGCGGGACGGGCGGGAGCCTTACGACCGTTTCCGCGGCCGGGTGATGTTCCCGATCACCGACCGGCGCGGCCGGATCATCGCCTTCGGCGGCCGCATCCTCGGGGACGGCCAGCCGAAATATTTGAATTCCCCCGACACGCCCCTGTTTCACAAGGGGACGGTCCTCTACGGTCTCGCCCAGGCCCGGGAACCGGCCGCCGAGGCCGGCACGGTGATCGTCTGCGAAGGCTATATGGACGTCATCGCCTTGAACCGGGCGGGATTCGCCCATGCCGTGGCCCCCCTGGGAACGGCGCTGACCGAGCAGCAGATCGAATTGCTATGGCGGATGGCCGCCGAGCCGATCGTCTGCCTGGACGGCGATGCGGCGGGCCAGCGCGCCGCCGCCAAGGCCGCCGAACGGGCCCTGCCGCTGCTGAAGCCGGGCCTCAGCCTGCGGTTCGCGACGGTCCCGGCGCCCGAGGATCCGGACAGCCTGATCCGGGCCCAGGGGCCCGAAGCCATGCAGCGGGTGCTGGAAAGCGCTTCTCCCTTGTCCGAGGTGCTGTGGCGCCAGCAACTGGCCGGACACGCCATCGACACGCCCGAGCGGCGGGCCGCCCTCGAGCACGATCTGATGGAAAAGGTCGGGGGCATCGCCGACCGCTCGGTGCAGGAACAGTATCGCAGTTATTTTCGTTCGCGGCTGTGGGAGGCCTTTCGGGCCGGCCGCGAGGCGAAAAAAATATATCGTCCCTTCGCCGGCGGACCGGCAAGGGGCGATCCGCGGCGCAGCCGAGGGCATCGGCTGGTCGATCGCGGACCGGACGGGCGGCTGCCGGGCGCCGGCTTGCCGCCCACGCCGCCGCCGGTCTGGCAAAGCCAGGAAAGGATGCTGCTGCTGCTGGTCATCGCCCATCCGGCCCTGCTGGAGGAGGTGGCCGAAAGGCTTGGAAATCTGCGTTTTTCCGATTCCGATCTTGACAAGCTTCGACAGGAAGCCTTAAAGCACCTCGACGGCTGGGGCAGCCTTGATTCTGAGGATGTGCAGCGCCATTTACGTTCGTGCGGCTTTTCGCAGATATTGGACTGCCTTCTGGAAGCCAGAGCCCATGATCAGAGTGCCCACTTCAAGCCCGACGCCCCTGTCGAGGCGGCGCGCGCATTGTGGGAAGACGTTTTCAAGCTCTATACCGGAAAGGAACTCGCGGTCGAACTGCAGCAGGCCGAACAGCAGGCCGCCGTCGACCTGTCGGACGAGACCTTTGGAAGTTTTAGTGCTCTGTGGTCGACCAAGATTCGGAACACTGACGTATAAGTAGGAGACCGTTTTTTCGTGATCGTAAAATTGCGAGAACGGAAAGGCGTACTTTAAGGATGATCGCCAAACGGCGACCGGCTTGCGGCCGGCGGCGAGTTGGTGGGGAGCGGAGACTGGATGGCTAGCAAAGCAACGAATACTGCGGATGTCTCTGAGACGCAGGAAGAGCACCTTGACGGTCCGCTTCTCGACACCCTTGGTGTCGCGGTCAAGAAGATGGTGGCCCGCGGCAAGGAGCGCGGCTACATCACCTATGACGAATTGAATTCGGCTCTGCCGCCGGACGAAGTGTCCTCCGAGCAGATCGAGGACACCATGGCGATGCTTTCCGAGATGGGAATCAATCTCGTCGAGAGCGAAGAGGGCGAGGAAGCCCAGGTCGCCGAGGAGGAACCGGCTCCGGAAGGGGAGCCTTCGGTCGCCGGCAACGTCGACGAGGAGGATCTGGGGCGGACCGACGATCCGGTGCGCATGTATCTGCGCGAGATGGGCTCGGTCGAACTGCTGTCCCGCGAGGGCGAAATCGCCATCGCCAAGCGCATCGAGGCCGGCCGCGAGATGATGATCGGCGGGATCTGCGAGAGCCCGATGACCATCCGCGCCGTGCTCGAATGGCATGACGCGCTGGTCGAAAGCAAGATGCTGCTGCGCGACATCATCGACCTCGACGCCACCTATGGCAGTCCCGGGGAAGGCATCTCCGAGGAGGAATTGGAAGCCGGTCCGCCCGAGGCCACGGAGCCCGAGGCCGGCGTCGCCGAGCCCGGCGCGGAAAACGAGCCGGCGGAAGGCGAGGGGGAAACCCCGGAAGGCGAGGGGGCTCAAGCCAACGGCGACGAGGGCGAGGCCGAGGAGAGCGGCATTTCGCTGGCGGCGATGGAACTCGCCCTGATGCCGACCGTCCTCGAGACCTTCGAGGGCATCGCCGAGACCTACGCCAAGATGCACAAGGTCCAGGAACAGCGCCTGGCCGCCCTGCAGAAAGGCGAAAGCGCCACCCCGGCCATCGAGAAGAAATACGAAAAGCTGAAAAGCGAGATGGTCCACCTGATGGAGGGCGTGCATCTCAACAACGCGCGCATCGAACAGCTGGTCGACCATATGAACGAGCTGAATCGCCGTCTCATGGGCATGGAGGGCAAGCTGTTGCGCCTGGCCGAATCCTGCAAGATCAAGCGGCAGGATTTCCTGGACGGCTATTTCGGCAACGAACTGCATCCCAACTGGCTGGAACGGGTGGGCGAACGCCCCGGCAAAGGCTGGAAGGACTTCGTCGCCAAACATTCCAACGAAGTGAACACCATCCGCGGCAATATCGCGACGGTCTCGCAGGAGGCCGGTCTGCCGGTGTCCGAGTGGCGGCGCATCGTCTCGACGGTGCAGAGGGGCGAACGCGAGGCCAGCAAGGCCAAGAAGGAGATGATCGAGGCCAACCTCCGCCTGGTGATCTCGATCGCCAAGAAATACACCAATCGCGGCCTGCAGTTCCTCGATCTGATTCAGGAAGGCAACATCGGCCTGATTCGCGCGGTGCAAAAGTTCGATCCCAGCAAGGGCTATCGTTTCAGCACCTACGCAACGTGGTGGATTCGTCGCGCTATCGCCCGCGCCATCATCAATCAGGGGCGCACCATCCGCATCCCTGTGTACGTCGCTGAAATCATCCACAAATTGGTAAAGGCT
>JAATGN010000300.1 GCA_015654615.1 Rhodospirillales bacterium | reverse complement strand
GGCGGAACGGGCTTGCGTCCGTCGATCAGATGGCGGATCGCCAGCAGGGGGTGGCGCAACAGCATGCGCGGACCGGCCCAAAGCATGACCTGCCTGACCCGCTGGCGCATGTCGGCCTTGTAGCAATGCACGGTGCAGCGGGCGCAGGCGGGTTTGTCCTCGCCGAAGCGGCAGCGTTCCAGACGCAGCCCCGCATAGGCCTGCAGTGCCGCGCAGGTGGGACAGAGTCCGGGGCCGTGCGAAGGGTGGTGGGCCCGGCAATACAGACGCAGCATGGCGGCGATGGTCTGGCGCTCGCGCTCGCGCCGGACGAAGGCCGTGGGGTCGGATGGGGCGGTGCCGCGGCGGGTCATGAGGTTGGGCCGATCCTTCTGCGCCGCCTCTTTTACACGTCATTCCGCTTCCGCCGCCAGGAGTATCGCGGAGAATGAGGCGAGGCGGCGGCGATGGCGCCGGCACCAGCCGGCCGCCCGGAGGTCACTCGCTCTTCGGCATGGGTTTGACCGAGACCGTGACGATGCCGTTGTAGGAACTGATCGAGGTGACGGCCCGTTCGTCGCCGGTATGGAGGGTCACCGCCACGGTGCCGGCGCTGCTGGTGGCCGTCGTCGTCGAGGTCTTCGTCGTTCCGATGATCTGCGCGCTTTGGGTGCCGATCGATGCCGGATCGGACGCCACGATCAGCGCATAGTCGCCGGGATAGATGCGCATCGAGGCCGAAAGCGAAGCGCCGTGGGTGAGGAAGTTTTCGCGCGGCTGCTGGCGCAGCACCGTGCCTTGAAAATCGGTAATGAAGAGACGCGGCGGCAACAGATTGCCGTCTTGCGGCAGGCTCGTCACCTGGGCCAGATAGGGGGCGGGCGAGGCGGGCAGGTGAAAGGCCAGATAGGTGCTTTTCGTCCCATCGGCCGATTGCCAGCAGGGCGTGCGCTCGTCGATCGTGACGGTAACCGACTCCTGGGGCTGCAGGGACCGCGCGCTGATCAGGTCGAACTGGGTCGCGCAGGCATGCCCGTCCAGGCTGAGAATCGGCGGGACGACGGTGCGGGGGGTGCAGGCGCCGGCCGCCGCCGCCAAGAGCAGGACGGCGGCGCCGCTCATCAATTTTCCCGTCATGGCCGGCCTACCGCAACAGGCCGCTGACGGTCGACGCCGTCTTTTCGACGGCGACCTGCAGGCCGGCGACGGCCTTGTTCGGATTGCCTGTCAGAGTGTCGAAATCGACGAACAAATAGTCCGGATCGGGCGAGATCGAAACCGCATTGGTGGGCGGGTTGATCGGATTGTAGAAGACGGCGTCGTCCATCAGCACCGACGACGGGTTGCCGGCGCGGACCAGCTTGGCGCGCAGCGCGTAGAAGGGCCGGTAGGGCGTGCTGTCCTTGATGCCCGCCGCGATATAGCCGTAGCCCGTGGTCACCACGTCGAGATAGGCGTCGACCGGACCGGGCGGATAGGCGTCGAGGAAACCGGCCTTGTCGCGGTTGGCCGGAATCACCTTTACGGTATAGCCCTGCGCGGTCAGGCTGGCGGCCAGGGCCTGCAGGAATTTTTCCCGGACCGAGAAATTCCGTTCGGTCAGAAGCGTCTTGAAGGTGGATTCGCGGTTCGCCTGCATCCCCGAATTGACCAGGGCGCCGATCAGGCCGAAGCTCTGGCCCGGATTGGAGGCCAGAACGACCAGCGGATCCTCGGGAATTTTCGGCGTGACGATGCCGATGGTCTTGACATCGGCGGTCGCCTGCCGGTCGAACGGTATTTCTGTCAAAGGCGTCGCGCAACCGTTCAAAGCAAGCATGAGCACAGCCAGAAGGGCTGCCAAACGAAGACGATGCATATGGTCCCCCTGCGTCGCAGTGGATATGGGCCCCCCGATCCACGCGAACCCACGATATCCGATGCAATCGGGCATCGCAATGTCGCGAAATGCATAAAAACCACCAGGAATATTTTTAGTTTTATTAAAAAGTGTATTTTTGCCAAGTCTATACTGCACGATCCTGTTTCTTGTGGTCCGCACCCAGGGCGCGCCGTGGACGATTGCCGTCGAGCCTCCGGTTCTCATCGATGCCTCTGGGCGAGAGGAGGGCGGCGTCCTCGTTGCGCGGGAAAGTCCACTCTCCCCTTTGCCTTTCCGAGGCAGATGCGCTATACGGTCCCTTCCACCGCGCACCATCGCGGTTCGCGTCCAGTGCACCCGTAGCTCAGCTGGATAGAGCGCTGCCCTCCGAAGGCAGAGGCCGGGGGTTCGAATCTCTCCGGGTGCACCAATTTTCTCAGTTCTCGATAGTCTGCGGAAGCACAGCGGAAGCGCTGAGCGGGAAGTCCAGGTAAGTTCCGGTGATCTGACGGGCGCGGTGGACACCAAGGATTCGGATCGGCAGCGGGTCCGACGGACCCGCTGGAAGCGTCCTACGAATGGTGGTCCGTCGTCGCCTTCTTGGACTTGGCGTCCCCGGGCGGGAGTAGCTTTTCCAGGCGGCGTTGGAAGCTCGCAAAATGGATGTCCGCTTCGGTGCGGTCCATGGTTCCATCCGTTAAGGAACGATGGCATGGCTTGCAGATCAGCCACGCGTGCTTCGCGCTTGGGAGTTGGTTGGAAAAGAAGTGGTCGAACTCGGCATCAATTACGGAGCCGTTTTGGGCGACCACCTCGGCCAAGCCACAGCATGGACAGCGGCGTCCGAGCCTGACGATGGTGGCGACAATCACCTCTCTGGTCTTCGGCAGGATGGGGCGCCGTTGCGGAAGGTTCTTTTCCAGGCTTTCAACCCGTCCGGTCAGCGTATGCAGGCCGTCAACGATGGGCGCCACGATCTGCTTGGTCTGGTCGGTCAGGCGCTCGAAGTCCTTCTCGGTAAGTGAGACCATTCCGGCGGGAGCGAGTTTGCCCTCCATCCGGTCCCGCACGACGGTGTTACACCAAACGTGGAATTCCGGGCTAAGGTACTTTGCGTAGGCAATCCCGATCTGCCAATGGGCCTCAGTATGGGTCTCGCCGCCATCGCGGACCACTCTTGTAAGTCCTTGATTCTGTTCATCGTGGGAAATTACCACGTTGAGCGTTTCCGCCAAAAATCCAATGAACCGCTTGGCGTCAGCCGATCGGAGCCAGTCCGGCGGACGACGCGAATTGTCTGCCCCGGCGGCCTTCCACATATCGGTGAGGTTCAGGCGTTCGTTTTGCGCCCGGATGCCGACGCCGTGGTAGCTAAAAGTCGTCGTGACCATTACCTTCGTTTCCTCCTTTCGGGCGCCCGGCGCTGTCGCCCTTCACCTTCATTTCCCTGTTGTCCCAATCCGTCACCGTCCGCGTCAACCGTCCTCGCCGGATCCGTGGACGGGGGCAACTCCGGTGGCCGGGGATACTCGCTGGTCGACCGGTACTTTCCGGTGATC
>JAATGN010000042.1 GCA_015654615.1 Rhodospirillales bacterium | reverse complement strand
GCCGGTGGAGAAAAAACTCCGCCGCGCAAGCGGCGGACACCGGCAGAGACGCCGGTGCCACTTTTCCTTATTCTTCCAGGACGGGTCGGCCGCCGGCCGGTGCGGAACGCGCCATGACGCGGTTATTCCTTAACGGGCACTTAGCTTCGATATGATGCCTCCGCTCCGCTCATCGGCGGGCTCGGGCGCCATGATCAGCGCTCGGACGACGAGACCACGGTGTCGCCCCACCCGCCCCCGAGAGCGCGGATCAGATTGACCGTTGCGCTCGCCTGCATCCCGGCCAGTTGAACCGCGGCGCGGCGCGACTGCAGCACGGTGCGCTCGGCGTCGATCACGTCGAGGTAGGCGACGGCTCCCTCGGTGTATTGCGCCCGGGAAAGCTGCGCCGCCCGGAGCGAGGAGGCCACCGCGTCCGACTGCGTCTCCGTCTGGCTTTCGAGGATGCGGAGGTCGGAAAGATTGTCCTCCACTTCGCGAAAGGCGGTCAGAACCTGCTGGCGATAGCGGGCCACGTCTTCCTCATACGCCGCCTCGGCGTTGGCCAGGCTGCCCTCGCGGCGTCCGCCGTCGAAGATCGGCACGCTCAGCGCCGTTCCGGCCAGAGGTCCCAGCAGGAAGGCCCGGCTGCTCCACTTGAACAGATCGCCCAGCGTGCCGGACTCGAAGCCTCCGGCTCCGGTCAGGCTGAGCGAGGGAAAGAAGGCCGCTTTCGCCACGCCGATACGGGCGTTCGCGGCGGCCATCGCCCGTTCGGCCGCCGCGATGTCCGGCCGGCGTTCGAGAAGCGACGACGGCAGGCCGGGCGGGATGCGAAGACGGACCGGCGTCAGCGGACGGGCCGGCATCGAAAATTCCGACGGCGCCTTGTCCAGCAGCACCGCCAGGGCGTGCTCGGAAGCGGCGCGCAACCGCTGAATCGTCATCAGATCCGACCGCGCCGTCGCCAGTTCGGATCTGGCGCGGACGACATCGAGTTCGCTGATGTCGCTTTCGGCGAAGCGATGCTGGACGAGCGTCAGCGCCTGCCCGCGCAAATCGACGGCGTCGGCGAACACCGCGGCTTCCGCGTCGAGCCGGCGCAGCGTGAAATAATTCTGCGCGACGTCGGCCTGAAGGGCGAGCCGCACCGAATGGAACAAGGCCTCGCTTTGCTGCAGGTCCGCCCTGGCGGCCTCCACCGTCGAGGCGACGCGGCCGAACAGATCGACCTCGTAGGACACCCCGGCCTGCGCCCGCCACAAGGTCTGCTGGGGTACGTTCGTGCCGTCCGGCAGCAGTTGCGAGGCCGCCGAAAGCTTTTCCTGGGTCGGACCGAAGCCGGCGCCCAGGGTGGGGAAAAGGCTGGAACGCGCCGTCTGGTCGAGGGCCCGGGCCTCTTTCACCCGCGCCGCGGCGGCCTTGAGGTCCTGGTTCGCCGCCAGGGCCTGCCGTTCCAGCTCGTCGAGCGCGGCGTCGCCGAAGACCGTCCACCACCGGCCGCGCGCCACGTCTTCCGATGGCTGGGCCGTCTTCCAGGCGCCGTCTTGCGGGGGCGCCGGCATCCGGGCGCTTTCGGGAGACGACTCCTTGAAGGCGGCTGGGGTCGGCGCCGATGGCGTCCGATAGGTCGGGGCGAGCGAGCAGCCCGCCATGGCGAGCGTCGCCGCCAACCACAGAAAGGTTCCCAAAAGCCGGCGTGGAGAAAGCTTTTTCATCATCGTCATCCCTTCCTAATTCGCGGTCTCTGCGGCGACGTGCACATGCGGATTCGTGCCGTGCCTGTCGATCAGACGCTCGCCGCCGGACAGCTTGCGGAGCAGCACGTAAAACACCGGGGTCAGCATCAGTCCGAACAGGGTGACGCCCAGCATGCCGAAGAACACGGCGATGCCCATGGCCTGGCGCATCTCGGCGCCGGCGCCGGTCGAGACGACCAGGGGAACCACCCCCATGATGAAGGCGATCGACGTCATCAGGATGGGACGCAGCCTGAGACGGCTGGCCTCGATGGCCGCCTGGACGATGGTGCGGCCTTCCATTTCGAGCTCGCGGGCGAACTCGACGATCAGGATGGCATTCTTCGCCGACAGGCCGACCAGCACCATCAGGCCGATCTGCGTGAAGATATTGTTGTCGCCCCGCGTCAGCCAGACGCCGAGCAAAGCCGACAGCAGGGTCATCGGAACGATCAGGATGATGGCCAGCGGCAGCGTCAGGCTTTCGTAAAGGGCGGCAAGCACCAGGAAAACCAGCAGGACGCTGATCGGAAAGACCCAGAGCGCGGAATTTCCGGTCAGCACCTGCTGATAGGTCAGATCCGTCCATTCGAACTTGATGCCGCGCGGCAGGACGTCCGCCGCGATGCGCTCGACCGCGGCCTGGGCCTGGCCGGACGAATATCCCGGCGCCGGACCGCCATTGACGTCGGCCGACAGATAACCGTTGTAACGAACCACCATCTCGGGGCCATAGGTCGGCGAGACCTTGACCAGCGAGGACAGCGGAACCATTTCGCCGGCCGCATTGCGGGTCTTCAACTGGCCGATGTCGGCGGCCGAGGTGCGGAACGGCGCGTCCGCCTGGGCGTGCACCTGGTAGACGCGGCCGAAACTGTTGAAATCGTTGACATAGAGCGAGCCCAGATAGATCTGCATGGTGTCGAACACCTCCTTGACCGAAACGCCCAGCTGCTTGGCCTTGACGCGGTCGAGATCGACATCGAGCTGCGGCACGTTGATCTGGTAGCTGGAGAAGGCCGGCCCCAGTTCGGGGGCTTGCCGGGCCCGCTTGAGAAAGGCCTGGGTCGCCTCGTTCAAGGCTTCGTAGCCCAGCGCGCCGCGGTCCTCGATCTGCAGCTTGAAGCCGCCCACCGTGCCCAGGCCCGCCACCGGCGGCGGCGGAAACACCGCGATGGCGGCGCCCTTGATCTCGGCATATCGGGCATTCAGGGCCGCGGCGATGGCCGCCGCCGATTCCCCGTCGCCGCGTTCCTTCGACGGCTTGAGGACCGGGAAGACCAGAGCCGAGCTCGAGGAATTGCTGAGGCTCACCGTCAATCCGGGGAAGGCGGGAACGTCCCGCACGCCGGGTTGGCGCATGGCGATCTTGCTCATCTCGCGAACGATTTTCTCGGTGCGGTCCAGCGAAGCGCCGGTCGGCAGCTGCACGATGGCGACCAGGTAATCCTTGTCCTGGCCGGGGACGAAACCGCCCGGCACCACCTTGCCCAAGAGGACGGCGCCGCCCAGCAGGACGCCGTAGAAGGCCAGCATGACCAGCTTGCGGTTGATGGCGCCGCCGACGCCCGCGCCATAGGCCTCGGACCCCCGATGGAACAGGCGGTTGAAGGCGTGGAAGAAGCGGCCGAGCAGGCGGTCGATGCCGCGGGTCAGCCAGTCCTTGGGCGCGTGATGGCTTCTCAGCAGCAGCGCCGCCAGGGCCGGCGACAGGGTCAGGGAGTTGAAGGCGGAAATGACCGTCGAGATGGCGATGGTCATGGCGAACTGCTGGTAGAACTGCCCGGTCAGCCCGGACATGAAGGCCAGCGGCACGAACACGGCGACCAGGGTGAGGGCGATGGCGACGATCGGGCCGCTGACCTCCTTCATCGCCTGATAGGTCGCATCGCGGGGCGACATGCCGCCGGCGATGTTGCGTTCGACGTTCTCGACCACGACGATGGCGTCATCGACCACGATGCCGATGGCCAGCACCAGGCCGAACAGCGACAGCGCGTTGATGGTGAAGCCGAAGGCGAGCAGCAGGGCGAAGGTTCCGACGATGGAGACCGGCACCGCCAACAGGGGAATGATCGAGGCGCGCCAGGTCTGCAGGAACAGGATCACCACCAGGACGACCAGGACGACGGCTTCGATCAGCGTATGGATGACGGCGTCGATGCTGTCGCGGACGAACTGGGTGGGATCGTATTTGATGCCGTAATCGACGCCTTCCGGCATGTCCGCCGCCAATTCCCGCATGGTCCGGCGGACGTCGTCGGAAATTTGCAGGGAATTGGCGCCGGGCTGCTGGAAGATGATCAGCTGCACCGCCGGCCGGTCGTTCAGCCTGGCCCGCAGGCCGTATTCGGCGGCGGCCAGTTCGACCCTGGCCACGTCGGCCAGACGGGTCACCGCCCCGCCGGCCGAGGTCTTCAGCACGATGTCGCGGAACTCCTCCACCGTTTTCAGGCGGCCCTGGGCGTTGACATTGAGCTGCATGGGAACGTTCGCCGGCATCGGCGGAGCGCCGACGATGCCGGCCGCCACCTGCACGTTCTGTTCGCGGATGGCGCCGACCACGTCGCCGGCGGTCATATTCTGCCGCGCCACCTTTTGCGGATCGAGCCAGACCCGCATCGCGTAATCGCCCGCCCCCCAGATCGCCACCTGGCCGACGCCCTTGATCCGGGCCAGGCGGTCCTTGACGTTGATCACCGCGTAATTGCGCAAATACGTCAGGTCGTAACGGCCGTTCGGCGACAGCAGGCTGACCCCCATGGTCAGGGTGGGCGAGGATTTGACCGTGGTCACGCCCAGACGCTGCACATCCTCGGGCAGGCGGGGCATCGCCTGGGCGACGCGGTTCTGGACGAGCTGCTGGGCCTTGTCGGGATCGGTGCCCAGTTCGAAGGTGACCGTGGTGGTCATATTGCCGTCGCTGTTGGCCTGCGACTGCATGTAGAGCATGTTCTCGACGCCGTTGATCTG
>JAATGN010000016.1 GCA_015654615.1 Rhodospirillales bacterium | reverse complement strand
TTTGGAGAGAGGAGGAGTGTTCGTCATGATTTGCTGACCTCGACCGCCTGTTGAAGACGCAGCGCCACGGTCCCGGGAGTGGCGCCGAAATCGTTGATCTCGATGTTCGCCGCATCGGGATGATGCACGAGGAACCGCTCGATGACGGCTTTCCAGGTGCTGGCGAAACCGGCCACGCTGGTTTGGATTTTCGCGTGGGTCCGTCCGTCGCCCGAGGGTTCCATCAGGATCTCGAGATCGCCCGACCCGACCACGCCGACGTGGGCGCGCTTTGCCTTTTCCGTCGACGCGGGAAATTCGAATGTAAGTACTTCCATGGTTAGGAAACTCCACGTTGACCCAGTTCGACGGATGCTTTCGCCGATGGGGTGGTGAGTGAATCCAGAAATAAAGTTGCCGCGAGAAGATCGCCGCTGCCGCCCGGTGAGGCATTCATTCCGACAAGTTCGACGTCCAGGCTATGCAGGGCGGCGATCCCGGAGGCCGTCGAGGTTCCGCCCCGTCGCAGAACGTCCGCCGCCCCCTTTTTGGTCCTATCGAGAGCCTCGATGCCGCCACGGTGCAGCAGGCAGGTGTCGTCCAGCCTCGCCATGATCGACATCAGGGCGTCCAGCCTGGCAAAGGTTTCCCCCAGGCCGCGGGACCGCGCCTCGCGCAGGGCGGGAAGCCCGACCCCGACGACATGGGGAAATCCTTCCTGCGCTTCCCCGGCGGCGCCCCGCACGCCGAAACGCCGGGCGACCCGGCTGCCGTTCGTCGCGGCCGCCGGCATCCGGGGATCGGGATGGCGGGCGACGCATTGCGCGATGGCGGCGATCTTCGCGGCATCGCGAGGACCGGCGCACATGGCGCATCCCGCCACCAGCAGGCCGAGAGCCCAGATCGCCCCCTTGTGGGTGTTGACCCCGCGCGTTTCTTCGAACATGGCGCGTTCGCCGTCACGGCCGATCGCGGCAAGCGTCATGCGCGCCTGCTGGTTCGGTTCGGCCCCGATCGCCGCCCGCGCCATGTCCTTGAAGCAGGGAAACAGCGCGTGCGCCGACCGATGCATCAAGTCCAGGCTGAGGTCGGTGTGGGCGCCGGACCCGCGAGCGTCGACCAATCCCGGCTTGGGCGTCAGGCTCGCCTCCATGACGAGGGATTCGACCGCACAGGCGGCGAGCCTCGTCACGAAGACGTCCGTCGGATCGGCGGGCGCTGCCCGCGCCGGCCGGACTCTTTCGTCGATGGCGGTGGCGAAAGAAGACCACATTTACCAGCTCCTGAACCGGGCCGGAGGTTCGTAAAGGCCGCCCGACCATGTCACGAGGTCTTTCATGCTGCGCGCCGCCAGAAGCGAACGGTTGGCATCCGACCGCCGCACCCCGAGATCCTCGGGATAGGCGACCACGCCCTTCTCGCGCAGCTTGGCGACCTGCTTGGCGGTGGATTTCAGGCCGACCTTGGTGACGCCGGCCACCGCGGCGACCGCGGCGCGGCGTTCCTCGATGCCGTCGGCCTTGTAGAGGTAGGCGATGCCTTCTTCGGTCGCGACATGGGTGACGTCGTCGCCATAGAGCATGACCGGGGCGATCGCCAGGTTGGCGTCCTTGCCCACCTGGACGGCATCCAGGGTCTCGACGAAGAGCGGCACGCCGCCCGCCTTGAAGGTCTCGACCACCTGAACCGAGAGCTTGCGGCCCCGGACGGTGGCGCTGTCGGAGGTAATCAGCGACAGCCAGGCGGCGGAGGGATGACGACGGCCGCGGGCGTCGCTTCCGAGATTGGGAGCCCCGCCGAAGCCGGCGATGCGGCCCTTCGTCACCGTCGACGAATTGCCTTCCGCATCGATCTGCAGCGTCGAACCGGCGAACAGGTCGACGGCATAGTGGCCGGCCAGCTGGCTGTAGACGCGGTTGGACCGCAGGCTGCCGTCGGGACCGGTGAAATAGATGTCCGGCCGCGCCGCCACATATTTTTCCATGCCGTCCTCGTTGCCGAAGCTGTGCACGCTTTCGACCCATCCGCTTTCGATCGCCGGGATCAGCGTCGGCTGCGGATTGAGAATCCAATTGCGGCAGATCTTGCCTTTCAAGCCGAGCTTTCCGCCGTAGGTCGGCAGCAAAAGCTCGACCGCCGCGGTGTCGAAGCCGACGCCGTGATTGAGCGATGTCACCTGGTGGCGTTCGTAGATGCCGCGGATGACCATCATCGCGGTCAGGATCTGCAGCTCTTTGATGTCCTTGGGGTCGCGGGTCTGGATCGGCTCCTTGGCGTAAGGCCGGTCGGACTCGACGATGACGTCGATCCAGCCGCCGGGGATGTCGACGCGGGGCAGCTTGTCGACGATCTGGTTGACCTGCATGATGACGATGCCGTCGCGGAAGGCGCAGGCCTCGACCATCGAAGGGGTGTCTTCGGTATTGGCGCCGGTGTAGAGGTTGCCCTCGCGGTCGGCCATGTCGGCGCAGCACAGCACCACATTGGGAATCAGATCGACGAACATGCGGGCGGAAAGCTCGACGTAGGTATTGATCGATCCGACCGTGATCTGGCCGTCTTCGACCATCTGCGCCAGGCGCAGGCTCTGCGGACCGGCGAAGCTGAAGTCGAGCTCCTTGGCGATCCCCTGTTCGAAGATCTCGATATGGTCGGGGCGGGCGACGGCCCAGATGACCGCCTTCAGGTCGTGGACCTTCTTCGGATTGACCTGGGCGAGCGAGCGCGACAGGAAATCCGCCTGCTTTTGCACGCTTTCGACGATGACCCGATCACCCGGAACCAAAAGGGCTTCCAACGCGTCGATGATTTTCTTCTGCTGCAGGACCTTTCCGTCCATCCAGGAATCGATCAGGGCCAGGCGTCGCTGCTTGCCTTCGCGGCGTGTCGTCCATGATCGATCCGTGGCCACATTTCCTGTTGCGACGTTCATTGTTGAACTCTCCTTTCGCCTGGATTGAGGCGCGCCCCCGATTTCGCCAAGGCCGCCCATGTACGTCCGTGATCTGCGGAGATCATGCGCGTCGGATAATGATTTTAGAAATCGCATTAATTACGATATGTGATCAGAAATTCAGATGATTATCTGAATTTTTTCAGGAATATTTTTCCTGAAATTGTGTCGTTTTCAGGGAGAATTCCGACGTTTTATCCAAATTCGTCCATGTTGTGATAAGCTGGAAAAATAGCTATACACGTCTATCGGTATTCAGCCGATCCTCGGATCCCCTCTCTTCGGGGGCGTCGGGTCCGGTCGGGCGGAAGGGGAACGAGCATGGAAATCCACCAGATCCGCTGCTTCCTGGCGGTCGCCGAACGTCTGCATTTCCGCCGGGCGGCGGAGGCGATGCATCTGAGCCAGCCGGCCCTGAGCCTGCAGATCCAGGCGCTGGAGGAGGAGATCGGAGTTCTCTTGCTGAAGCGGAATCGTCAGACGACCATGCTGACGCATGCCGGTGAAATCTTTCGCGAAGAGATCGGCAATATGCTGGCGCGCGGAGACCTGGCGGCGGAACGGGTCAGGCGCGCCGCCATGGGAAGTCTGGGCTTCCTGCGGATCGGCTTCATTTCCACGGCGGCCACGGCCCGCGTCCTGCCGCCGCTGATCTCCGAATTCCGCGAAACCTATCCGCATATCGAGCTGACGCTTCAGAACCTGGTGAACGTCGAGCAAGTCGCCATGATCGAGAACCGGGAACTGGACATCGGGTTTCTCCGCATGCCGATCGCCCTACAGAACCGTATCGAATGGTTTCGCATTCACAAGGAACCGCATGTCCTGCTGCTGCCGGCCGCCGCCGCTCTGGCGCAGCAGAAGACGATCGGACCGCGGGATGTTCATCACCAGCAATTCGTTATGTATTCACGCAAAAATGCGCCAGGATATCACGATTTTATTATGAGGGCCTTAAACGATAAGGACATAAATCCAAACATAGCCCAAGAAGTCGGGGAGATGTACACGCTTGTTTCGCTTGTCTCGGCGGGCATCGGGATCGCCATAGCGCCGATTTCGGCGCAAAGTTACAATTTACCGGGGGTGGTGGCGAGGGAGGTGCCTTGGCTTCCGCCCGCCGAAATAGCCATCGGCTTTCACCGGGACAACGACCAGCCCAGTTGCCGGCTCTTCATCGACATGGCCCGCCGCGTCCACGACGCGGGGCTCGGATAGGGCGGTTTCCTCATGCTCCTTGAGATCGGGTGGGGGAGACGACCGACCGGCCCTGGTCCGCCAACCTACGGAACATTCGCATGGAACTGCATCAACTCCGCTGTTTTCTCGCCGTCGCCAATCTCCTGCATTTCAGCCGGGCCGCCGAACAGCTCCACATGAGCCAACCGGCTCTCAGCACCCAGATCCAGAAGCTGGAGGCCGGACTGGGCGTCAGGCTGTTCGAACGATCGCATCAGAAGACCACGCTGACTTACGCCGGAACGATCTACCGGGAGGAGGCGCGGGAACTGCTCGCCATGGCGGACGGCGCCGTCGAACGCGCCAAGCGGGCGGCGCAGGGCAAGATCGGCCTTTTGCGGGTCGGCTTCATCTCGACGGCGGCCGCCTATGTCATTCCCCCGTTGGTCGCCGCCTTTCGCAAGGACTATCCCGACGTCGAGCTTCAGCTGGAACATCATTTGACGGCCAAGCAGGTCGCCTTGTTGGCCAACGGTCTCCTGGACATCGGCTTCCTGCGTCTTCCGCTCCCCGATCCCGGACGATTGCAGACGATTCCGGTCCATCGGGAGGTCTTCAAGCTGTTCCTGCCGGCCTCGCACCCCTTGGCGCGCCGCAGCGTCCTGCAGCTGACCGATCTCGACGGCGTCGAATTCGTCACCTATTCGCGGCGCAACGCGCCCGGCTTCACCGCCGTTCTGTCGAAGATCATGAAGGATGGGGGAATCCGCCCCTCGGGGACCCATGAGGCGAGCGACATGTATTCGCTGATCTCGCTGGTTTCCGCCGGGGTCGGCGTGGCGATCGCGCCGGCCTCGTTGATGAACTACCGCATGCCGGACGTGGCCGTTCGGGACATCGAGGGAGTGCGCCCTTCCGAAATCGGCCTGGCGCACCGCGACGGCATCGAACATCCCGTCGCGCTGGCGTTCAAGCGCATGGCGCTTGCCATGTATCCCTGCCTTTAGGGCTCGTTAAAAGTTAACCGCTCTGTTTTTAGGTCCGTCATAACGCGTTCCGCACCGGCCGGCAGCCGACCCGCCCTGAATGAAAAGGAAGAGTGGCACCGGCGTCCCTGCCGGTGTCCGCCGCTTGCGCGGCGGAGTCTGTTCCACCGGCAGGGACGCCGGTGCCACTGACGCTTTTCTTCTCAGCCGAAGGCGCGGCAATCCAGGGGCAGCCCCCCTTGTTGCTGGATTGCTTCGCTCCGCTCGCAATCGACGCGGTTATCTCTTAACGAGCCCTTAGCCCACCAGCGGCGCGGAGGCCCACCGCTGACTTTAAGTGTCGACGGCTTCAACCCGCCATCAATCCCGGCTATTGTCTTCCGCGCGGTCGGGATCCCCTTGCCGACGACGCCGGCGCTGTGGAACTGGTGGGAAGGCTTGGCGTGATGAAGATATTCGGGTTGGCGGGGTGGAGCGGCGCGGGCAAGACCACCCTGATGGTCGCGCTGGTGCGGCGGATCGCCGATCGGGGGATCCGCGTTTCGACCATCAAACACGCCCATCACACCTTCGACGTCGATCGTCCGGGCAAGGATTCCTACCGCCACCGGCAGGCCGGGGCGACCGAGGTGCTGGTCACCTCGCGGACGCGTTGGGCGCTGATGCATGAAATGCGCGAGACGCCCGAACCATCCCTGGAGGAATTGCTGGCCCACATGACCCCGGTCGATCTGCTGCTGATCGAAGGGTTCAAGTCGGATATCCACGACAAGCTCGAAGTCCATCGCCCGGCCCTCGGAAAACCGATGCTGTGGCCGGATGATCCGCATATCGTGGCGGTGGCCAGCGATGTGCCGCTGACCGAGCTGCCGGTGCCGCGGCTCGATCTCGACGATCCGGCGGCCATCGTCCAATTCATTCTGACCAGAACGGGACTGGCGTCTTAAGGGGCCGGTCTCCTAAGCCCCAGCCCCTAGGGTGGAGCGGTGAACGAGTCCGTGGATTCGTGACGAACCGCCGGGCGATGGGCTTTTTCGGCCCAAAAACGGCCGGCCGCACCCGAATGCCTTGTCAGGCGTCCTTTCCCCTCCTAATATCCATGAAAAATATGTGGACTTTAGGGCCTCCCAGTTCGTCGACCACCGTCGGCACTTTTGGCGCATGAAGGAAAAGGAACGTTTGTATGGACCGTGACCGTATCCGTATGCCCTCCCTGGCAAACAAGATCGTCCCGCCCGAGAGGGCGGCGGAACTGATCACCGACGGCATGACCATCGGCATGTCGGGTTTCACCAAGTCTGGGGACGCCAAGGCCCTGCCCAAGGTTCTGGCCGAGCGGGCGAGCCATGAACAGCTGAGGCTGACGCTGCTGACCGGGGCCTCGGTGAGCGACGAGATCGAC
>JAATGN010000275.1 GCA_015654615.1 Rhodospirillales bacterium | reverse complement strand
GCGGCCTTCACGGCGTTGCCGCGGCGGATCGACAGGGCCAGGTTATACTTCTCCGAGCCGGCGGCGTCGGTATAGCCGGTCAGGGAGATGCTGGTGGCCTTGTTGGCCTTCGCATTGCTGGCGGCCTGGTCGATGATCCGGCTGGCTTCGGGCGTGATGTCCGAACGGTCGAAGTCGAAGAACACCAGATAGTTCTTGGCGATCGGCGCGGCCTGCACGGCCCGGGGGGCGGGCGCCGGGGCGGCGATCGGGGCCGGCGTGTAGGCGGCCGGCGGCTTGGGCGCTTCGCCGAACTTGTAGGTGAAGCCGACCAGGATGGCGTGGTCGGAATAGTCGCCCTTGGCGCGGCCGTTTCCGTAGGACCCGCGGTCTTCCTTCAGCGAACCTTCGGCGGTGCGGATGTAGCGATAGTCGGCCTTCACAGACAGATTGTCGTCGAGGGCGTAGGAGACGCCGGCGATGCCTTGATAGGCCGGCGCATAGTGATCGTCGCGCGAGAAGACCGTGCCACCGACCCGCGGCTTGTCGGCGCTGATGTCGACGGCGCCGAGGCCGGCGCCGATGAAGGGCGTGAAGCGTGTTCCGGTGGCGATGTCGTAATAGACGTTGGCCATGGCGGAGGCCGCGTCGAGGCTGCCCTTGCCGTCGGCATTGTTGAACGGCTGCTTCACCCGATCGACGCCGTTGGCGCGCCAGCCCAGTTCACCTTCGACACGGACCGGCCCGAAGCCGTAACCGAATTGACCGAGAACGGCATAGCCTGGATCCTGGCTTTCTTTCCAGGTCCGGCCGCCGTCCTTGAACTTCGCGGTCGGCGCGATGGAGAGGCCGGCTTCGGCGCCGACATACCAACCGTCGGCCTGACCAGCGGTCTGGGCCTGTGCGGCGGAAGCAATGCCGGCAACCAAGCCAGCAGAGAGAATGCCCGCAAGTATACGCATATTCGGATGTCCTTTGTTGGAAACGCAATTCAAGCTCGTGCTCGCAGGCAGACCTTCACCGCCAGGGCGGATGGAATGCCATACCAAATGCCGCGGCGCAGAATAAAGGCCAATCGGGCTTTGGCGAAAGGCTCGGAAACTACCTAAGGGCCTGTCGAGGAACCAATCGAATCAGGCCCTTGAAGCCCTGAGCGTCGCCCGAGTCCGCCGCGGCGAAGCGAAGGCGTCGGATCCGGACCTCGGGACCTGGCTGTTCAGGGAACATTGACCCTGCCACGCCCCTGCTCTACGGTCGCGCCATCACTATGGTGGGGATGGCGTCATGTCCTGTTGGATCCGCGGATGTGTGGGATTGCTTGCCTTGTTGTCGGTCGGAACGACCGCCCTGGGGGCCGAAACGGTGAAGGTCGAGATCGGTTACATCCCGATTCTGGCGGCCACTCCCTTGCTGATCATGGATCACGAGGGATGGGCCAAGGAAAACGGCCTCGACCTGAAACTGACCCGTTTCGAAGCGGGACCGTCGGCCATCCAGGCCCTGGCGGCCGGCCGGGTCGATGTGATCTATGCCGGCGTGGCCCCGGTGCTGGTGGCGCGCAGCGGCGGCATCGACGTTTCCGTCATCGCCAACAGCGCCGTCGAGGAACTGGCCCTGGTCGGCCGCGGCGAGTTGGCCTTGGCCGCCAAGGGCCACGACGCCAAGGAGGCGATCGAAGCCTTTGCCGCGGCAAAAGGCCGCAAGGTCAAAATCGGCACGCAACCGGCCGGTTCGGTCCCCGACACGGTGCTGCGCTATTGGCTGCAGAAAGTCGCCAAGGTCGATCCCGCCGCCGTCGACGTGGTCAGCATGGGAATCGACAAGACGCAACAGGCCCTGATGGCCGGCGCCATCGACGCGGCGATGATTCGCGAACCGACCATCACCATCGTCCGCGATCAGGATCCCCAGTCGCTCGTCCTGGCGCTGGGCGGCCAGATGTTTCCCGATCAGCCGGGAACGGTGGTGACGGCGACGCGGGCCTTTCTGAGGGATCATCCGGCGGCGGCGGCCAAATTGGTCCAGTTGCATCTGCAGGCGATTCAGCTGATCGCCCAGGATCGCCCCCGTGCGGCCCGCGCCGCCCAGGAGTATATCGGCAAAGGACTGATCGAGCTTTCGACGACGGAGCGCGCCCTGGCCTCGCCGTCGTCGAAATTCGTCGGCGATCCGCGGGCCATCATGGAGGCCTGCGACCGGCTGCAGGCCTTCCAGAAGGAGACCGGCGTCATCAGCGCCACCGTGCCGGTCGCCGAGGTGTTCGATCTGTCCTTCTATGACGCGGCGACGAGGAAATAGGCGATGACCGATCGCCGCGGACGAACCATGCTCTCCTTGGGCGGTCTGCTGCTGTTTTTCGCCGCCTGGGAGGGGCTGGCCCGCAGCGGTCTGGTCTCCACCTTGCTGGTGCCGCCGCCCAGTCGCGTGCCGGCCGCCTGGATCGCCGAAATGCGATCCGGGACCTGGTTCTCCATCGTGGAGGCCAGCCTCACGCATTATCTGGCCGGCCTGCTGCTGGGGTCGCTGGCCGGCATGACGGTCGGCGTGGCGACCGCCCTTTCCGTGCGCCTCGACGCCTCGCTGGCCTGGGTGATCAGGACGCTGCGGCCGATTCCGGCCATCGCCTGGATTCCTTTCGCCATCATCTGGTTCGGGGTGACGGAAACGGCCGCCGCCTTCATCATCTCGATCACGGTGTTTTGGCTGAATTTCTTCGCCACCGCCGTCGCGGTGCGGGGGGTCGACAAGGATTTCATCGAAATGGGGGTCGCCTTCGGGCAGACCTCGCTGACGGCGCGCCTGACCAAGATCGTCCTGCCGGCGGCGTCGCCGGGCATCCTGGGCGGCTTGCGATCGGGGCTGGGACAAGGCTGGATGAGCGTGGTCGCCGCCGAATTGTTCGGCATTCCGGGCATCGGCCAACGGATGATGGAGGCCTCGGGCCTGCTGGCGACGCAGGTGGTGGTTCTCTACATGCTGACCATCGCGGCCTTGTACGGCCTGACCGACGTTCTGTTCATGCTGGCGCAGCGAAGGATTCTGGCATGGCAGCGGTGATCCGCATCGAAAACCTGACCCTGTCGTTCCAGCGCGACGGCGCGCCGGTGCCGGTGCTGGTCGATCTGTCGATGGACGTCGACAGGGGGCAGTTCGTCGTCATCGTCGGGCCGTCCGGCGTCGGCAAATCGACCCTGCTGCGGGTCCTGGCCGGTCTGCTGCCGGCGACCGCCGGACGGGTGAATGTGTTCTCGGCGCCCGATCCGCGGCGGCGGAGCCTCGCCCTGGTGTTCCAGGAAGCGCGGCTGCTGCCTTGGCGGCGGGTGGCGTCCAATGTCGCTTTCGGCCTGGAGGGATTGGCCCTGAGCCGTGCCGAGCGGCAGGAACGGGCCCGCCGGGCTCTGGCCCTGGTCGATCTGGCCGATTATGGCGATCGCTGGTCGTGGGAACTGTCCGGAGGCCAGCGGCAACGGGTGGGAATCGCCCGGGCCTTGGCGGTGGAGCCCGATGTCTTGCTGATGGACGAACCCTTCGGGGCGCTGGACGCCATTACCCGGCGGACCTTGCAGGAGGAACTGCTGCGGATTTGGCAGGCGACCGGGAAAACCGTGATCTTCGTGACCCACGATCTCGACGAGGCGGCCTATCTGGCCGATCGCATCATCATGTTGCGCGGGTCGCCGGCCCGCGTCGTCAGGGATCTCTTGAACCAGACGCCGCGCGACCTGCGCCGAAGCGGCGACGGACACCGCGCGCAGGTCGACCGTCTGGCCGAGGATCTGGCCGAGGATTATTCGGTGTGAGGCCGGTCGACGCGCGCCGAACCGGCCGCGGCCGGTTCGGTTGAGTCCTCCCCTTGCCGGTAAGGCGGTATCGCCTTACATTGTAAGGCATCGCAACCTTACCATCGAGGACATCATGCCGGTCACCTTGACCGTGACCTCCAAAGGGCAGGTGACGCTGCGCAAAGAGGTGCTGGAACATCTCGGCGCCCGGCCGGGCGACCGTTTGGAAGTCGAGCTTTTGCCGGCTGGCCGCATCGAGGCGCGGATGCGGCGGGGCGTTCCGGCATCGAGCCTGTTCGGGATGCTGAAGCGGCCCGGCGAGCCGGCGCGAACGATCGAGGACATCGACGAGTCGACGGCGGCGGGTTGGGCGGGCGAACCGTGAAGATCTCCGCGGACACCAACCTGCTGTTGCGGGCCATACTCGAAGACGAACCGCGCCAGGCCGCAGAGGCGCAAGCCCTGATCGAACGCGCCGAACTGGTCGCGGTGGCGGTGCCGGTCTTTTGCGAACTGGTCTGGACGATGCGGCGTCTTTACAAACGCTCGGCAGGCGAGGTCGCCGATGCGATAGAAGCGATCCTGCGGGTCGCCACCATCGTCACCGATCGGCCCGCCGTAGAGGCCGGTCTCGCCGTGCTGAGGGGCGGCGGCGATTTTGCCGATGGGGTGATCGCCTGGCACGGTGCCGCTCTCGGCGGCATGGTGCTCGCCACATTCGACAAGACCGCGGTTCGCATCCTCGCAACATGCGGTTTTCCCGCGGCGGAACCAGCAAAACTGCTGTCGGAAACCTGAAGACGAGGTGAGTGACCCGGCGAGAAGAGAGCTGCGGCAATCAGCCTTGCGTAAAACCGATGCTGTCTTTCGAGATCATCGGTTTTTCTCGGCCACGAATCTTTCCAGCCAGTGGATATCGTAATCGCCGTTGATGAAATCGGGGTCGTTGACCAGGCGGTTCTGCAGGGGAATGGTGGTCTTCACGCCCTCGATGACGAATTCGCCCAGGGCCCGGCGCAGACGCATCAGGCATTCGTTCCGCGTGTTGCCGTGAACGATCAGCTTGGCGATCATGCTGTCGTAATGGGGCGGCACCCGATAGCCGGAATAGAGGCCGGAATCGACCCGCACGCCAAGGCCGCCCGGGGTATGAAAGCCGCCGATGGTGCCCGGCGACGGCGCGAAGGTGACGGGATCCTCGGCATTGATCCGGCATTCGATGGCATGACCGGAGAAGCGGACATCGTCCTGGCTGTAACCCAGGGGCGCTCCATCGGCGATGCGGATCTGTTCGCGGACGATGTCGATGCCGGTGATCGCTTCGGTGATCGGATGTTCGACCCGCAGGCGGGTGTTCATTTCGATGAAATAGAACTCGCCATTCTCATAGAGAAACTCCAGGGTGCCGGCGTTGCGGTAGCCGAGGTGGCGGATGGCTTCGCAGGCGATCCGGCCGATCCGTTCGCGGGCGTCGGCGTTCAAGGCCGGTGACGGCGCCTCTTCCAGGACCTTCTGGTGCTTGCGCTGCAGCGAGCAGTCGCGTTCGCCCAGATGGACGACATTGCCGTGGTTGTCGGCCAGAATCTGCATTTCGATATGCCGCGGCCGCTGGAGATATTTCTCCATATAGACCTCGTCATTGCCGAAGGCGGCCTTGGATTCGCGGCGGGCCATCTGATAGGCCTCGACCAGCTGGCTCCGGTTGTCGGCGCTCTTCATTCCCTTGCCGCCGCCGCCGGCGGGCGCCTTGATCAGCACCGGATAGCCGATGCTCTCGGCCAGGCGCAACGCCTCCTCTTCCGACGCGACGGCGCCGTCCGATCCGGGAACGCAGGGAATTCCCGCTTCCTTGGCGGCGCGCTTGGCGGTGATCTTGTCGCCCATCATGCGGATGTGATCGGGCGAGGGGCCGATGAAGGTGATGCCATGTTCCTCGACCATCTGCGCGAAATCGGCATTTTCCGAAAGGAAGCCGTATCCGGGATGGATGGCGTCGGTGTTGGTGATGGTCGCCGCGGCGATGATCGCCGCCTGGTTCAGATAGCTGTCGCGGGCCGGCGGCGGCCCGATGCACACCGATTCGTCGGCGAGACGCACATGCATGGCGTCCTGGTCGGCGGTGGAATGGACGGCCACCGTCTTGATCCCCATCTCGCGGCAGGCGCGGTGGATGCGAAGGGCGATTTCGCCGCGATTGGCGATCAGGATCTTTTCGAACATGGTCAGCCGATGATCAGCAGAGGTTCGCCGAATTCCACCGGCTGGCCGCTTTCGACGAGAATGGCTTCGATTTTGCCGCCCTTCGCCGCGCGGATGGTGTTGAAGGTCTTCATCGCCTCGATGAGCAGCAGGGTCTGGCCTTCGATCACCGTATCGCCGACATTGATGAAGCGCGGCGCGTCCGGCTCGGGCGACAGATAGGCGACGCCGACCATCGGCGACTTGACGGCGCCGGGATGGTTGGCCGGATCGTCGCTGATCGCCGGCGTGGTCGCCGCGGCGATCGGCGCCGTCGCGGAGACGACGTTGGAGGGCGCAAAGGAAATGGCCTGTTGGGCATTGCGCGCCACGCGGATCCTGAGGCCGCCGGCTTCATACTCGATTTCGGTCAGATGGGTTTCATCGAGCAGGGTAGCCAACGAGCGGATCAGCTCGCTGTCGATCGGGGTCTTAGCCATTATGCCTCTTCGCTGTCGGGAAGGGTGGAGGAGCCGCGGCCAGCATCCGGCGTCCATGGAATTTCCGGCTGGCGGCGGCCCAACAGGTTGAAATCGGGGCCGTCGAAAAGCAAGTGAGTAGGGGTCATCGGCGCTTCGCGCCAGATCGCCAATGCATCATGCCGGCCGTTATAGCATGGGCTGCGGCGTGTGCAATGGTGTTGGGCGTTGAAACGGCAAGGCCGCCGGCTCATACTGGCTGGCCTGACTCGGTTCATCCTTATTGGCCGCAAATGGAATTCCCTATGCTAGTAACCATCAATGGCGAGGCCCGCACACTGGCGGCCGCGCTTTCTCTTGAAACTTTGCTCGGCGAGCTCGGCATCGACCAGCGCAAGGTGGCCGTCGAACGCAATCTCGAAATCGTTCCCAAATCGGTCTATGGGCAAACCCAGATCGGCGACGGCGACAAGCTGGAGATCGTGCATTTCATCGGCGGCGGCGCGCCGGGAGCCGACGCCCTGGTCGACGACGATCCCCTGATCGTGGCGGGCCGGCATTTCCATTCGCGTCTGCTGGTCGGCACCGGAAAATACAAGGACTTCAAGGAAACGGCCGTCGCCCTCAAGGCCTCGGGCGCCGAGATCGTCACCGTCGCCGTCCGCCGGGTCAATCTTTCGGATCCGTCGAAGCCGATGCTGGTCGATTTCGTCAGTCCCAAGGACTATACCTTCCTGCCCAACACCGCCGGCTGCTTCACCGCCGACGATGCGGTGCGCACCCTCCGCCTGGCCCGCGAGGCCGGCGGCTGGGATCTGGTCAAGCTGGAAGTGCTGGGCGACCAGAAAAACCTCTATCCCGACATGATCGAAACGCTGAAGGCCGCCGAAGTCCTGATCACGGACGGTTTCCAAGTGATGGTCTATTGCACCGACGACCCGATCCTGGCCAAAAGGCTCGAGGATCTGGGCTGTTGCGCGATCATGCCCCTGGGGGCGCCGATCGGTTCCGGGCTGGGAATCCAGAATCCGGTCAACATCCGCCTGATCGTCGAGCAGTCGAAGGTGCCGGTGCTGGTCGATGCCGGCGTCGGCACGGCTTCGGATGCGGCCGTCGCCATGGAGCTGGGCTGCGACGGCGTGCTGATGAACTCCGCCATCGCCGAGGCCAAGGACCCGATCGCCATGGCCAAGGCCATGCGCCTGGCCATCGAAGCGGGACGCCTGGCCTATCTGGCCGGACGCATGCCGAAAAAGCGCTATGCCGACCCCAGCAGCCCTCTGGCCGGGCTGATCTGAACGGGGCGGGCCCGGCCCGTTCCCGCGTCGAGACTGCGGACGCCCGGAGGCGGATCTTTCCGTCTCCGGGCGCGGCTTCTCGTCTTGACGCTTTTCCCGGATCGAACTTTTCAGGGCGGCTTTTGTGCACTGTGAGCCGGGGGGGAGGGCTGGGACGGCGAACCGTCCGAATGAGTCAATGTAATAAGGGCCCGTTAAAAGTTAACCGCTCTGTTTTCAGGTCCGTCAAAGCGATGCGAAGGCGCGGCAATCCAGGGGCAGCCCCGGTTGCTGGATTGCTTCGCCTAAAGGCTACAAGAAAACGCCGTCATTGCGAGGAGCGAAGCGACGCGGCAATCCAGAGGGCCAGGCTGTCCTGGACTGCTTCGCTGCGCTCGCAGTGACGGCATTTTCACCCGGGAGAGGCGACCTCGGTCGGTGCGGAACTCGCAATGACGCGGTTATTCTGAACGAACCCTAAAGTGGGGTAACCTCGCCGGTTTCCCTCGGAAAACCCTGCGGGAACGGCTTTGTTTCCTCCATGACGATAGGAACATTCCGCATGCGGGAATCAGCGGTCGTCCCGATATGGCCGATCGTCATAAAAGGTGCCTCGAAATCGCCATTTTTCACCTCAAGTAACATATTGATTTGAAACGATAATTGAAAAAATTTTCGGTGAGCGGAATTTTTCCCTTTTCATCGCCGAAAAAAAGCGTAAATAGCGGCCATAGACGTACCGCGCACGTGCCTCTGGCCCGAGTTGGTTAAGCAACGACGTCAAGGCGTTCTTCTGATGCTTGCTGGTGTTTCCGGCACCCCGGAGGAAATGGCTATGTCCGTTGTTATTCGTTGCTCCGCCGACCATTGCATTCCCTCACCGCTTTTTTGCAATGGACTTGCCCAGGGGACGGTGCCGTCACCAGTCTCCCCCCGTCGGGAAAGTATGTAGACGGTCGCTTGAGGCCTACGGCCTTCAAGGGGCGATCGTCTAAGTGCTCCCGCGGTGTCCTTACGGTCCCGCATCCTCACCCATTGTATCCATCTTCGCGTACAGGAGTATGCGATGACCGCTAAGATTTCCCGTTTTCTGGCCGAGCAGCGGCCGGAAACTCCTTGCCTTGTCGTTGATCTCGATGTCATTGCCGGCAATTATGGCGCCCTGCGACGATTCTTGCCGGTGGCCCAAGTCTTCTATGCGGTGAAGGCCAATCCGGCGAAAGAAGTGATCTCCCTGCTGGTCGGTTTGGGCTCGTGCTTCGACACGGCCAGCCGCCCGGAAATCGAACAGGTGCTGGCCGCGGGGGCGACGCCCGACCGTATCTCGTTCGGCAATACCATCAAGAAACAGAAAGACATCGCCTGGGCTTACGAACAGGGCGTGCGGTTGTTCGCCTTCGATTCCGAGGCCGAACTGCAGAAGCTCGCCCAATCGGCGCCCGGCGCCAAGGTGTTCTGCCGTTTGCTGATGACCTGCGAAGGCGCCGAATGGCCCTTGTCGCGCAAATTCGGCTGCGACGCCGAGATGGCGCGCGATCTGCTGATCAAGGCGCGGACGCTGGGTCTTGAACCCTACGGCGTTTCCTTCCATGTCGGATCGCAACAGACCCGGCTCGACCAGTGGGACATCGCGGTCGGCAAGACCGCCATGCTGTTCACCGCCCTGAACGAGGCGGGGATCGAGCTGAAGATGATCAATCTCGGCGGCGGCCTGCCGGCGCGATATCGCGACGATATCGCTTCGGTGGACGATTACGCCAGCGCCATCATGAATGCGATGACCAAGCATTTCGGCAACAATCTGCCGCTGATGATCGTCGAACCGGGGCGGTCCCTGGTCGGCGATTCCGGCATCATCGAAGCCGAGGTGGTGCTCATTTCCAAGAAGTCCTATGACGAGGACGTGCGTTGGGTCTATCTCGACATCGGAAAGTTCGGCGGCTTGGCCGAGACCATGGACGAGTCGATCAAATACCGCCTGCAGGCCCCCGGCAAAGGCCCGACCGGTCCGGTGGTGCTGGCCGGCCCGACCTGCGATTCGGCGGACATTCTCTATGAAAAGTTCCAATATCAGATGCCGCTGTCGCTGAAGGTCGGCGACAAGGTGCGGATTCTGGCCACCGGGGCTTACACCACCAGCTATTCAGCGGTGAATTTCAACGGCTTCGAACCGCTCAAGGCCTATTACGTATAGCCTGGCGCTTCAGCGCTCCTCCCCACGCCAACCCCTCCCCATCCAGGGGAGGGGCTTGGAAAGCAGCGTCTCCCCTTGATGGGGAGGGCTGGGGTGGGGGACAT
>JAATGN010000241.1 GCA_015654615.1 Rhodospirillales bacterium | reverse complement strand
GTCGAGCAGCATGCTCTCGGTCAGTTCCAGCTTCAATTGCCGCGGATCGGCCCCGGTCCGCTCCAGTGTCGTCAGGACCTGCTCGACGAAATCCGCCTGGTGGAACTGGCTGGCGCTGACGTTGATCGCCAGGGTGAGGTGCGCGGTGTCCGGCCGGGCCGCCCAGGCCACCAACTGGGCGCAGGCGGTCTCCAGGACCCAGCGCCCCAGCGGCAGGATCAGGCCGGTTTCCTCGGCCAGGGAAATGAACAGGTCGGGAAATATCAGGCCGCGTCCCGGATGCTGCCAGCGCAGCAGCGCTTCGGCCCCGGTCGGCCGTCCCATTAAATCAACTTGAGGTTGATAATAAAGGGCGAATTGCTCGTTTTGGAGCGCGGTTTGCAGTTCCGCCTCCAGCATGGCGCGGGCCGTGATGGCCGATTGCATTTCCGGATCGAAGAAGCGCATGCCGTTCCGACCGGCCGTCTTGGCCCGGTACATGGCGAGATCGGCCTGTTTCAGGACGTCCTCGATGTTTTCGCGATGATCGTGCAGCAAGGTGACGCCGATGCTGGAACTGCTTTCGCACTCGTAGGACGCCAGCTTGTAGGGCTTGCTGAGCGCGGCGAGGATCTTCTCGCCGACGATTCTGGCCTGCGCCGCCGCCTCGCTGCGATCCTCGCTCAGATCCTCCAGCATCACGACGAATTCGTCGCCGCCCATGCGCGCCACCGTATCGGATTCCCGCACGCAGGCGATCAGCCGCTGGGCGGCCTGCTGCAGCAGCAGGTCGCCCTTGTCATGGCCCAGGGTGTCGTTGATGGTCTTGAAATTGTCGAGGTCGATGAACAGCAGGGCCGTCTGCCGCCTGCTGCGGAGACAAGTCGCCAAGGCCTGATTCAGGCGATCCATGAGAAGGCGCCGGTTGGGCAGCCGGGTGAGGGGGTCGTAAAAAGCCAGATGCTCGATCTCGTCTTCCGTCGCCTTGCGCTGCGTGATGTCGGCGAAGGCTCCGACGTAATGGGTGATCTCTCCCGCCGGTCCGGTGACGGCCGTGATGGTCAGCCATTCGGGATAGACCTCGCCGTTCTTGCGCCGGTTCCAGATTTCGCCGCGCCATGTTCCCGTGCCGGTCAGCGTCTTCCACATGTCTTCGTAAAAGGCGTTGTCATGGCGGCCCGACTTGAGAAGATTGGTTTTTTGCCCGATCGCCTCGGAGGCGGAATAGCCGGTGATCTCGGAAAACGACCGATTGATCCGCAGGATCGTCCCATCGGCCGTACTGATGACCATTCCTTCGTGCGATTCGAAGGCGATGGCGGCGATGCGGTGTTCCTCCTCGGCGCGACGGCGGTCGGAAATGTCGCGCGCCGTCAAAACGATTTCGGTCACGGTGCCGGCATCGTCGCGCACGCCCTGGATCCGCGATTCGACCCAGGAATATTGCCCGTCTTTTCGCAGGCGCCGGAAGGTAAGCGTGCGAACGCCCGGGTTTTTCAGGATTTCTTCGATCATCGACGGCAACAGCGCCGCGTCGTCCGGATGGCTGAAATCGACGGCGCGGTGGCCGAGCAGCTCGTCCTCGGCCTGGCCGAACAGCGTGAGGCTGGCCGGCGAGACATAAAGATAGCGTCCCTCCAAATCGAGAAAGGCGATCATGTCGGAACAGTTGTCGGCAAGCAGGCGGTGCCGGGCTTCCGTCTCCTTGAGCCTGGTCTCGAACAGCTTGCGATCTCTGACCTTGTCGATAACCGATACCTTTTTCACCATGCGACCCTCGTCGAAAAGGGAGTCCCGCCGGGGCACGACGGCTACTCCCGAACGACGATAACCTATGGTGGCGAGATGCCGGCCGGTATCCCCATTTGGGGACATGCCGCCGTTTGAATGAAAGGCCTTCAGTCGACCACGAACAGCTTGGCGCCCGCCGACGTGCGCGACCGATGGGGCTCGGCGTTGTCGGAGACCTGATAGCTCATGCCGGCGGTCAGGGTGAACTGTCGTCCGTCCTGAAGCTCGGTCTGCAATTCCCCTTCGAGACAGAACAGGATATGGCCCTTGGCGCACCAATGATCGGCCAGATATCCCGGCGTATATTCGACCAGGCGAAGGCGAATGGCCCCGAACTGGCGGGTCCGCCAATAGGCCAGGCCGCGCTCGCCCTTGTGCTCCGTGCGTTCGACCGTCGACCAATCGGTCGTCGAAAAGGGAATTCCCGTCATATCCATAAATGTCGCCCGATGTCTTGTCCGTGGTTCATTTCCGCAAGGGCCGACGAGGTGGAATCACCCCCCCTCCCTTATCGAGCCGAGCACTGTCCTATTTTTGCACGACGGTTTCAATAGATCAGCCACCTCGCGCCCGACGGCCCGCTCGCGCGTCGCGGCGGTCGAAAAGGCCTCAGGCCAGGGCGAGGCGGTTCCGATGATGGTTTCGCGCGGCATGCGACAGCTCACCCGATCGCATTCGGCACGGCGCCGAAGCGGGGTCGGGCCGGCGGATTTCAAGCCGGTTCGGGCAACAGCTCGAACCGGGCCCTCTGCCGAGTCCAGCTGTCGTGGTCCAACAGGAAGCCGACCATCCGTCTGTCGGCGAAGTTCAACGTCGCCAACAGCGCCTGTCCGCCGGCGGCGAGGGATGAAACGACGACGATGTCGTCATCGACCGGTACGACGGCGACGAAGGTTTCGCCGGTTGGCGCGACGCCCGCCTTGCGCCCGTTGTCGAAGCTATGCTCGAAGGTCTGCCCGGCGACCGGGCCGTCGGTGCAGGTCCAGCGAATGGTGCGTCCCAGCAAGACGGTGCCTTCGGGGGCATTCATCACCGCTCTCCTATCGCAATGTCGCCTGCAGGGTGATTTCCGGAACGCCGGCCAGGGCCTTCGACAAGGGGCAATTCTTTTTCGCGGCGGCGGCGATCTCCTGGAATTTCGCGTCGTCGATGCCGGGCACCGTGGCCTGCATCGTCAGGGCGATGCGGTCGATGGCGAAGCCGTCGCCTTGTGCGGAAAGCCGCACGCTGGCCGTGGTGTCGACGGCGGTGGTGGCCAGGCCGGCCTTGTCGCAGGCGAAGGAAAAAGCCATGGTGAAACAGGCGGCGTGGGCGGCGCCCAGGATCTCTTCGGGGTTGGTGCCGCGCCGATCGTCTTCGAAGCGAGTCGCGAAGCCATAAGGGGTGTCCATCAGCGCGCCGGTCTCGGTGCTGATCTTGCCCTGGCCTTTTTTGCCTTGGCCTTCCCAATGCACGCTGGCGGTTTTTTCGACCATGGTATGCCTCCTTCCGGGCAGTCTCATGCGAATGGTGGTGGCAGACAATAGCGGCCGGCGGCGACCTCCGGACAGGGGCGGAAATTACCTATCGGCCGCCCTGCCGGGCGTTTCGCCGGCCGCCGCTTTGGAAAGAGGGCTTGGAAGGGAGGCGCAAAATCGAATAAAGAGTATGCCTGCCATCGGGGGCGGGCTCTTGCGGACGAGAGCTTTTTCCGATGCTCGCGACTTCCCTTCGAACAGGAGACGGCCCTTGCTGACGGTGGCCACCCACAGCGGCACCTTCCATGCCGACGACGTTTTCGCCTATGCCATCCTGAAGACGGCGACCGGCGGCCGGCTGGCGTTGACCCGCAGCCGCGACGGCGCGACCCTGGCCCGGGCCGACGTGGTTTTCGACGTCGGCGGCCTTTATGATCCGGCCGCCCGCCGCTACGATCACCATATGCGCGACAAGCCGCTTCGGGCCGACGGGGCGCCCTACAGTTCGGCCGGCCTGATCTGGCGCGACTTCGGGTCCGAGGCCGTGCGGGCCTTGCTGCCGCAGGCCGGCCCGGAGACCGTCGCCGCCGTCTGGCTCTCGGTGGACCAGGGCCTGGTCCGCGACGTCGATTTGATGGACAACGGGGCCACGCTGCCGATGCCCGGTCATGTCTCGACGCTTCTGGAAGCATGGAATCCGACCTTCGCCGAGGATTCCCGCGATGAGAACGCGGCCTTCCACGATGCCGTCCAATTGGCCGCGGCCGTCATGGCGCGGGCCTGCGCCCACGCCCATGCCGCCGTCCTTGCCAAGGATACGGTCGCCGAGGCGGCCCGCCGGGCCCCGCATCCGGCCATTCTCGTTCTGGAACGCCGCGTGCCGTGGGAGGACGCCGTCTTCGATCTGGGACTGTCCGAGGTTCTCTATGTCGTCCGGCCGGCCGGGAACGACTGGACCTGCAGCGCGGTTCCGCCGGAAAAGGGGTCCTTCGCCCAACGGCAGCCGCTGCCGGATGCCTGGGCCGGCCTGCGCGACGAGGCCCTGGCCGCGATTTCCGCCGTGGCCGACGCCACATTCTGCCATCCGGCCCGTTTCGTCTGCGGCGCCCGCAGCCGCGACGGCGCCTTGGCCCTGGCCCGCCTGGCGGTCGCCGAGAGTTGACGAAAGATATCGTCCATGTATGTCGGGATGGATTTTGGCACCACCAACAGTGCCGTGGCGGTGGCGGGCCGGCAGGGCGCGGCGAAAATCGCGCAATTTTCGACGGCGGCCGGCCCGGCCTCGACCCTGCGCTCGGTCCTGGCCTTCGACCGGCATCATCGCGACGCGGCGGGACGCGTCCTGCCCCTGGTCGGCCCTGAGGCGATCGACGCCTATCTCCAGGGCGACGGCGAGTGCCGCCTGCTGCAGTCCTTCAAGTCCTATCTGACCAGCCGGGCCTTCACCGGCACGTCGATCCTGGGCACCACCTATGCGCTGGAGGATCTGATCGCGCTGATCGTCACGCATCTGCGCCACCATGCCGCTTCGGGCAATGGCGGCCCGGTGGAGCGCGTCGTGGCCGGGCGGCCGGTGCGCTTCGTCGCCGAAGGCGGCGAGGAAGAGGACGATTTCGCCATCGGCCGCCTGCGCGATGCCTTTGCCAAGGCCGGCATCGGCGAGGTGGTGTTCGAATACGAGCCCATCGCCGCCGCCTATTACTACGAACGCGACCTGACCGATGACGAAACCGTCCTGGTGGCCGATTTCGGCGGGGGAACCAGCGACTTCTGCCTGATCCGTCTCGGACCGGGCCGGGCCGGGCTCAATCGGCCCGAAGACGCCATCATCGGGACCGGCGGCGTCGGCATCGCCGGCGACGCCTTCGACCGCCGGATCGTCCGGCATGGCGTCGGCGGTCATTTCGGCCGGGACGCGACCTTCGAAAGCAACGGCAAGATCCTGCCCGTCCCGGCCTGGATCTACGGTAAGCTGGAGCGCTGGCACCATATCGGTTTCCTCAACGTGCCTTCGACGCTGCGGCTGCTGCGCGATCTCGAGCGCAAGGTGGATCGGCCCGAGCAACTGCAGCAGCTGCTGGGGCTGATCGAGTACAATCTGGGGTACCATCTCTATCGCGCGGTGGAGCGGGCCAAGCGCGACTTGTCGCAGGCCGAGGCCACCGATTTCATCTTCCACCATGATCCGGTAACGGTCGGACGGCGCATCACCCGGGCCGAATTCGAGGGATGGATCGCCCCGGAACTCGGCGCCATCGAAGCCTGCGTCGAGTCCCTGCTGGCCGGCACCGGCACGCCGGCCGCAGCGGTGGACCGGGTGTTCCTCACCGGCGGTTCGTCCCTGGTCCCCGCCGTCCGCGCCATCTTCGCCAGCCGCTTCGGCGCGGCCAAGCTGAGCGCCGGCGGCGAGTTCATTTCCGTGGCGAGCGGCTTGGCCCACCGGGCCCGCGAGGTGTTCGCCCCGTAGGGCCTGGCCCAATACTGTCCCTTTTCGCCAGTGGGGCGGGCCTCCGCGCCCGCCTTTTTCCGAAAAGACGCGGGGCAAGGAGAGCCTGGAAATAAAGGAAAGGACGCCGGTGCCACTGCAATTTATGTCACAAGCCCGGGACGCTCTTGGCCATCGTGGGACCCTTAAGCGAACGAGGCGGCATCCTTCATTTGAAACCGGCGTGCGCCAGCAGGGTATGGAACTTGCGCAAGGATTCGTTGCGCTGGGCCGGATCCTCGATCCCCTCGACGAAATGGACCTCGAAATTGGGCTGCTTCAGCAATGCGACGACACGGCCGCGGGCGAGGGCATGGACCTTGCTCCGCCGCGGCAGGACATCGCCGGCACAGAATTCGATCAGGCGGGTGGCGCGGTCGCGCAGCGGGGCGGCGGGATCATCGAGCTTTTCGATGATGCCTTCGCCCTTGACGAACCGGCTGAGCAGCCGGTCCAGGTGACCCAGCAGGCGAAGCCGTTCGTCGTCGGGCAGGACCGCCTGGGCGGCGAGCGTGTCGTAAAGCCGGGTCAGCCGCGAGAGCTTGTCGCGGACGGGCCAGTCCTTGGGGACCATGCCGTCGATGCCGCCGCTGCCGACCGTTCGGGTAAGGGTCGCGGAGATTTCCCCGGACAGCTCGGCCCCCAAAAGGCTGGCCGTCAGTTGCAGAAGATAGACGAGGCCGAACAGGGAATCGCCGACGGCGGAGACGACGCCGCCCACCGCCTGGCGCAAGCCGGCCTGCCCGCCCTGCTCTTGCAGATAGACGGCCCGGCGCGTCAAGGCCGCGGCGGCGTCGGAGCCGCCGATCAGGCCGTCGGGGCGGAACAGCCGGAGCGCCACCCGGCGGAAGACGGCGCTTTCCCGCGACGGGTCGTCCCGGCTCAAGGGATGGGGCGTCGCCAATTGCCGAAGGACACGGTCTATCAGGCTGGCCCGCGTCAGGTCCAGCCGGCCGCCGGCGATCAGCGGGGCGAGCAGGGCGATCTGCTCGCGGGCTTCGCAATTTTTCGCGGCCGGCCGGCCTTCCCAGAGATCCAGGATGGCGCAAAGGGCATCGCCGAGATTGTCCTGATGGCCCAGGACGTCCTGCAGCGCCGTCGCCACCCCGAAAAAGTCGGCGAGGACGCCGTCGAGCAGCGCCAGGGACCGGTCCGGCTGGTCCGGACGGATCAGGCCGACCAGCCGGTCCAGCTTGCCCAGCCAACTGCGGTGTTGGACCAGATCGCGCGACAGCGCCACCAGCGTATGGAAATCGGCCTCGCCGGTCGGCACCAGGCGTTCGATGCTCGTGAAGAGCCCGTCGAAATCGTTGCCGGCCAGCTTGGGAAGATGGGGAAAGGCCTCGGCTCGACGGGCCTTGTCGGTGATCCGGGCGACGGCGCGATAGATCTCGTCGCGGCGGGCCGCCGGCTCTTCGCCGGCCCCGCGGGCCTGGACGGCGGCCACCCGGTCGACCGCCGCCGGGAACAGCCCGTCGGCCTCCTGGATTTTCTTCAGCGCCTTGTAATTGTGGATGAGTTCGCTCGGCGTCAGAAACACCTGATCGACATATTTCCGGAACAGGCGATTGATCGTGGCGCGGCTTTCCGGGCGGTAGTAGTCGGAGACCTTGCGGCAATAGGGGGCTTCGTCGATGGGGACGATGGTGACTTTGGGCACGACCGTTCCGCGCATTTCGGTATGGATGACGGTCTCGGTGACCAATCCGTCGGCGCGCGTCCAGTGCTTGATGATGCGAATGCCCTGGCGATTGGGCTTTCCGAAAAGCGCCTTGGCCTTGGCCCGCGCCGTCAGTTCGGTTTCCCGGTAGTCCTCGGTAAGCCAGCGGCCATCGTGAAGAGCCTGGATTTCAAAATTGGCACGGCCACCCACCATATGCCCCTCCAAATCTCCGCTTTCGCGATGGCGAAAACACCCACCCGAGCCGCGTTTTTTCCGTCTCCGGCGGCGCTTCGTTCTTATCCGGGCGCGTCCGCGGCTGTCCGTGTCCGTCCGTGTTGCTCAAAGTCCTCCGCTATCCCGAAATCTCGCCGCTTTCGCGGGGAATGCCCCCGGCTATTTGATCAGCCCTTTGCCGGCGGTGACGGCGAATTCGAAGACCGGGCTGGGCAGCAGGCCCAGGACCAGGACCACCACGCTCAGGATGCCGGCGCCGACCAGGCTGAAGGCGCTGGTGTCGGGTGCCGCCACGCCGTCGCGCACGGTCTCCTCGGTATAGGCGTGGCGGACCAGGGACAGGTAATAATAGATGGCGAAGGCGCTGTTGACGGCCAGCGTGACGACCAGCCAATTGTAGCCGTGGTTCCAGGCGGCGGTGATCAGGAACAGCTTGCCGATGAAGCCCACCGAAGGCGGCAGTCCGACCAGGGCGAAGGCGCCGACGGCCAGGGCGAAGGCCAGGGCCGGGGCGCGCTTGTAAAGGCCGTTCAGATCGTCCAGCTGGAGATTGCGGCCGTCGGCGGCGACCCGGCTGACCACCCAGAAGGCCAGCAGGGTCATCGCCACATAGGCCAGCGCATAGAAGGCGGCGGCGGCCAATCCTTCCGCCGTGCCGGAAACCAGGCCGACCATGACGTACCCGGCATGCGCCACCGAGGAAAAGCCCAGAATGCGCTTCACGTCCGTCTGGTTGAGGGCGCAGAGGTTGCCGAGCGTCATCGAGATGGCGCCCAGCCAGGCCAGGATGGTGGTGATCTCCAAGCCGGGCGTGAGCAAAGTGGCGAGACGAACCAGGACGACCACGGCGCCCAGTTTGGGCAGCGTGGCGACGAAGGTCGCCGTCTCGTTGCTGGTGCCCTGATAGACGTCCGTGCACCAGAAGTGGAACGGGAACAGCGCCAGCTTGTAGAACATGCCGCCCAGGAACAGCGCCAGCCCCACCACGGCGAGCGGCGCGTCGGCCCAGGCCCAGGACTTGGCCGCCAGCTCCGCGATATAGGTCGTGTGCTGGGAGGCCAGGATGTAGGACAGGCCGTAGAGGGCGAGCGCCGTGGCGACGGCGCCGAACAGGATGTATTTGATGCCGGCTTCGGCGGCGCCCTTGTCGTTGGCCCGCAGCGAAATGACCGCGTAAAGGCTGTAGGACGAGAGTTCCAGCGCCAGATAGATGGAAAACAGCTCGGTGGTCGACGACAGGATGGTCAACCCCCAGGCCGACAGCGCCAGGAACAGGAAATAGTCGCAGCGCTTGTCGGGGGCCAGGGTCGGCTGGCGGGAGGCGTTGAGCACGGTGACCAGGAAGCACAGCGCGATCACCACCTTGAAGAACTGCGACAGCCCATCGACCTTGTAGACGTCGTGGAACATGACGCCGCTGCCTGTGAAGGAGGCGATGGCGACGACGACGCCGATGCCGGCCCCGATCGGCAGCCATCGCTCGACGGCCGGGCCCCAGGCGCCGTTGCCGATGCTCTGCGCGAACAGTGCGAGGATCAGCAGCAGCTGGAAGAGTTCCGGTGCAAATAAAGCCGGGGTGAAATTCACGAGCGGACTCTCCCTAGTTCTTTCCGGCCGACACGCCGGTCATCGGCGTCCGGACGGCGGTTTGCGTCGTCGTTTCCGACTGCGCCACGGTTTTGTGCGAATCGTACTCCGCCAGCAGCTTTTCGACGGAGGGCGTGATCATCTGGAAGAAGGGGGCGGGCACCAGGCCGATGTAGAAGACCATCACCGCCGGCACCAGCAGGAAGACCCATTCGCGGGGGCAAAGATCGCTCCAGCTCTTGGCCGAGGACGGGGTGCCCCAGGCCATCTTGAGGCCCAGGCGGAACATATAGGCGGTGGCCAGCAAGGCGCCGGGAACCAGCAGCAGGCCGATCAGCAGGCTATGCTGGAAGGCACCGACGAAAACCAGGATTTCGCCGACGAAGCCGTTGGTGCCGGGAAATCCGAAGGAGGCCAGCGAGAAGAGGCCCCAGAAGAACATGAAGGCCGGCATATATTTGCCGAGGCCCAGGTTTTTCTGGATATCGCGGCTGTGGCTCCGTTCGTAGACCGTGCCGATCATCATGAACAGGCCGCCGGTGACGACGCCGTGGTTCAGCATCTGGAAGAGCGCGCCTTCGACGCCGCGCTGGTTGAACAGGAAGATGCCCAGCGTCACGAAGCCCATATGGCCGACCGACGAATAGGCCACCAGTTTCTTGATGTCGGACTGCCCGAGCGCCACCGCGCCGCCGTAAAGGATGGAGGCCACCGAGACGGCGATCATCAAGGGGGCGAAATAATCGCTGGCGGCCGGGGTCAGCGGCAGGCAGAACCGCAGGAATCCGTAAGTTCCCATCTTCAGCAGGATGGCGGCCAGAATGACCGACCCCGCCGCCGGCGCCTGCACATGGGCGGCCGGAAGCCAGGTGTGGAACGGGAACATCGGCACCTTGATGGCGAAGGCCAGGGCCATCGCCAGGAAGCACAGGCACTGGAAGCGGAAGCTGAAGTTCTGATGCATCAGCTCGGGGATCGAGAAGGTCCCGCCTTCGATCCGGAAGGCCACGATGGCGACCAGCAGCAGGGTGGATCCGGCCAGGGTGTAGAGGAAGAACTTGATGGAGGCGTATTTGCGTTCGTCGCCGCCCCAGACCGCGATGAGCAGATACATCGGGATCAGCATGGCTTCCCAGAACACGTAGAACAGCACCAGATCCATCGCCGTGAAGACGCCGAGGCAGGCCGCCGTCATGAACAGCAGGCAGAAATGGAATTCCTTGATGCGCTTGGAAATGCCGGTCCAGGAGCACAGGACGCAAAGCGGCAGGGTGAACAGCGTCAGCCAGATCATCAGGATGCTGATGCCGTCGACGGCCAGATTGTATTGCAGCCCCCATCGCGGAACCCAGGCCAGCCGCTCGACGAACTGGAAGTCGGCGTTGAGCTTCAAGGCGGCGAGCGGGATGGCCAGCAGGATCTCGAGGATCGAGACGACCAGCGTATATTTCCGCACGACCGCATCGTCCCGCAGGAAAAGCAGACCCAGGGCGGCCACGAGGGGGAAGAAAATCAGGCTGCTGAGAACCGGATAGGCGAAATCCAACGCAGTTACTCCGTTCTATCCAAAGTACCAGACCATTGCGAAAACAAGGACGGCGAGGGTGGTGGCCAGGCCCAGGTAATCCTGGAGATTGCCGTTCTGCATTTTGGCGCCGAGGCGTCCGATGCCGCGGACGGTCACGGCGGACCCGTCCACCACGCCGTCGATGCCGCGCTTGTCGAACCAGGCGCTGCCGGCGGCAAGCCCCATCAGGCCTTGCAGCCCGACGGTGCGATAGGCCTCGGTCCAGCGGTCGTCGAGCCAGGCCAGCGGCCGGCAGACCAGGGCCAGCACGCCGCGGCCGATCAGGCGATAGAAATAGTCGAGATCCAGGATGATCCCGCTGCCGGGCGCCAGCAGGCCGCGCAGCAGAAAGGCGGCCAGTCCGGAGAAGCCGAGCAGCAGCAGGGCCTGCAGCACGTTCCAGGCGGTCCAGGGTTCAAAGGGGTGGGCCACCGCATAGGGCAGGAAACGATAGAGCATGTCCGGATAGACGCCCTGGGCGATGCAGAGCGCGGCCGCCAGGGTCATGCCCGCATACATGTTCCAGGGAATGGGCTTCATCGCGTTGTCGGCGACGCCGCCCTCGGGCTTGCGGCGCCAGAAGGCCAGATAGGGCAGGCGGACGCCCACCGCGATGAAGGTTCCCGCCGTCGCCACCTCGAGCGCCAGGGCCAGCAGGCGATGATGCGCCTCGGCGGTCCCGGCGATGGTCATGGTCTTGGTGACGAAGCCGTTGAACAGCGGCATGCCCGAAATGGACAGGGACCCCACGGTGAAAAGGATCGCCACCCAGGGCAGGCGCGCCGCCAGGCCGCCCAGCTTGTCGAGCCGGTCGGTGCCCAGGCTGTAGATCAGGCAGCCGATGCTCATGAAGAGCAGGCTTTTGTAGAGGATATGGGCATAGGCGTGGGCGGCGGTGCCGTCCAGCGTCATCGCCGTGCCGACGCCGATCCCGACCGCCATATAGCCCACCTGGGAGATGATGTCATAGGCGAGGACGCGCCGCGCGCTGTTGGCGGCGATCGCATAGAAGACGCCGTAAACCGCCATCACCGCCCCGGCGACGGCCAGCACCTCCCAGCCCGCGAAGCCGCGCGCCAGCACATAGACCGCCGTCTTGGTGGTGAAGGCGCACATGAACACCGCGCCGGCCACGGTGGCCCGCGGATAGGCGTCGGGCAGCCAGGCGTGCAGCGGCACCACCGCGGCATTGACGCAGACGCCGATGAGGATCAGCCAGTCGTAATAGGCCGCCTCCGAGAAGACGATGTGCTCGAAGGCGAAGGAGCCGGTGGCCTGGTGGCGCAGCAGCAGGCCGCCCAGCAGGAAAAGGCCGCCGATGGTGTGGTAGAGGAAATAGCGGAAGCCGGCCAGCGTCGATTCGCGGCTGCGGTTCAGGAAGATCAGGAAGGTCGAGCCGATGCTCATCAATTCCCAGAAGATGAACAGGCTCAGATAATCGCCGGCGAAGACGCAGCCGAAGCCGCCCGCCACATAGAGCGAGGCGGCGATATGCTGTCCCTTGTCCTCGATGTGCAGGGCGTAAATCATGCCGATCAGCGACATGACGGCGAACACCTGGGCGAAGATCAGCGACAGCGCGTCGACCCGGCCGAGGATCAGCTGGCTGCCCAGATAGGGAAGGCTGGCATAGACGCCCGGCGCCACCGTGAAGACGCTCACGAGGGCGACGATCGGCGGCACCAGCAGCAGCCATTTCCATTGCCGGCCGGGCAGGAACGGCAGCAGCGCGGCCAGGACGAGAAAGCCCAGGGAGGGGTGCAAAAAGCTAGAGGTCGCCATAGAAGTCTTCTTTGCGGGCGATGAGGGGACGGACGATCTTGATCATGACCAGCAGCAGCAGGACGCCGGCGACCAGGCCGAAGCCGGCGAAGAAGCCGGGAATGGCGTCCCAGCCGAAATGCGCTTCCTCGGGACGGATCAGAAAATTCAGTCCGACGAGGCCGGCCAGGACGACGAAAAAGAGGATTCGCCAGACCCTGGAGAGGTCGCGGAGCCGTTCGAACAATGCGCCAAGACTATTCATGGCCATTTCCTAATAGTTCCCGAAGACACGGATGAAGTCCTGGAACAATTGCGGATAGATGCCGAGGACCAGCGAGACGGCCGCCGTGAAGCAAAGCGGCACGACCATGGTCAGCGGGGCTTCCTTGTAGTCCTCGATACCGATCACCGGGGCCTTGAAAAAGGCCCGATAGACGATCGGCACGAAATAGCCGGCGTTGAGCGCCGTCGAGGCCAGCAGGGCCAGCAGCAGCCAAAGCTGGCCGGCCTGCAGGGCGCCGTTGACCAGATACCATTTGGAGACGAAACCGGAGACCGGCGGCATGCCGATCATCGACAGCGAGGCCAGGGCGAAGGCCCCGAAGGTCCAGGGCATCTTGCGGCCCAGGCCGTTCATCTGGCTGATCTTCTTCTGATGGGTCACCACATAGATGGCCCCGGCGGCGAAGAACAGGGTGATCTTCGAGAAGGCGTGGTTGGCGATGTGCATCAGCCCGCCCTGGACCGCCATCGGGGTCAGCATGGTGACGCCGATGATGACATAGGACAGCTGGGAGACGGTGGAATAGGCCAGCCGCGCCTTGATGTCGTCCTTGGTGAGCGCGATCAGCGAGGCGACCACGATGGTGAAGGCGGCCAGATAGGCGGTGGGCAGGCCGAGCCCCAGGTTGTTCATGGTCTCGACGCCGAATCCCGACAGGATCACCCGGCTTACCGAGAAGACGCCCGCCTTGACCACCGCCACCGCGTGCAGCAGGGCCGAGACCGGCGTCGGGGCGACCATCGCCGAGGGCAGCCAGTTGTGGAAGGGCATCAGGGCCGCCTTGCCCAGTCCGCAGATGTAAAGGACATAGGTCAGCCGCACCAGGTTGGGGTGCTGGGCGACGACGTCGGCCGGGAAGATGCCGCCCAGGATGTTGCCGAGGTTCATGTCCAGGGTGCCGCACAGCACATAGGTCAGCACCATGGCCGGCAGCAGGAACAGCTTGGAGGTCCCCATCAGATAGACCAGGTATTTGCGGGCCCCGGCGAACCCTTCCGCGTCCTGATGGTGCGCCACCAGGGGATAGGTGAAGACGGTGATGACTTCGTAGAACAGGTAAAGCGTGAAGATGTTGGCGGCGAAGGCCACGCCGACCGCTCCGAAGATGGCGATGGCGAAGCAGAAATAATAACGCGTCTGGGCATGTTCCTGCAGGCCGCGCATGTATCCGACGTTGTAGCTGGTGGCCAGGCCCCACAGGAAGGGGGCGATCAGCGCGAAGATGATGCCCAGTCCGTCGAGGCCGAAGGAGATGGTGATGCCCGGCAGGATGGTGAACAGGGTATAGGAATAGACATGACCGGCCAGCACGCCCGGCACGAAGGTCAGCATCACCACAAAGGTGACGGCCGCGGCGACGAAGGACACGGCTTCCCGCCGGTTCTCGTTGTGCCGGTTGAGCCAGATGGCCAAAGGCGCCAATCCGGTCACGGCAAGCGGAAGGAGCAGGCGGGCGCTTTCGATGGAGGCGGGCATGTCGTTATTCTTTCAACGTCAGGATGGCGCTGGTTTCGGTGGTTCCGAAGCGGCGGGAGACCACGACGACGATCGCCAGAACGAGGGTGGCTTCGGCCGCCGCCAGGCCCATGACCAGAAGCGTCCCCAGCTGGCCGAGCATGGCGTTGGCTTCGGTCAATTGGGCGGCGGCGACGATCGACAGGCCGGCGCCGTTCAGCATCAGTTCGACGCTGATCAGCATGCCGACCAGGGTGCGGCGGCAGACGATGCCGTAAAGGCCGAGCGCCAGGAGCAGCAGCGCGGTCAGTTGAAAGAGCGAAAGCGCGCTCATGACTTTTGCCTCCGTTCCCAGGTCAGAAACACGGCGCCGGCCATGGCCACCAGGAGCACCAGGGAGATCAACTCGAAGTTCATGGCGTATTGGTCGAGCAGTCCGGCGCCGAGCGCCGGCAGCGGGACTTCCTCCGGGGTGATTTTCGAGGCCGGCGGATGGCGGAGCAGGATGGCGGCCAGGCCGGCCGCCGGGGCCAGGCCGGCCAGCAGCGCATAAAGGCGGCGCTTCGGCGTGATCGGCGCCGCTTCCTCGCCCTGTTGGTCGGCCCGGGTCAGCATGACGGCGAAGAAGACCAGGACGCAGACGGCGCCGACATAGATCAGCAGCTGCATGAAGGCCAGGAACGGCGTGTTCAGCATCAGATAGAGACCGGCCACCCCGAAGAAGGTGACGATCAGACCGACCAGAGCGCGGACCAGGCTTTTGCTGGAGACGGCCAGAATCCCGCCGCCCAGGATGATCAGGACGTGGAGTCCGAAGATTGTTTTCGCCAGAATTTCCATGATCAGCTCTCTGTGGCTTTGGGCGGCGGCGGCTTCAGGGATCCGGGATAGGGGATCAGCAGGTCGTGCTTGAAGGCGTCGCGGCCGGTGCCGACGGAATAAAGGTCGTGGGAAAAGGTCAGGCAGCGCGGCGGGCAGGCTTCGACGCACAGGCCGCACAGGCTGCACAGCGAGAAATCGTTGATCCAGGTGACCGGCTCGCGCGGGGCCGTCGGGCGTTCGACCTCTTCGCCGCGCGCCTCGGCCTCCTGGAAGGCTTGTTCCTGCTCCGGCGTGATCTCGGGCACCGGCGCCTTGACCACGGTGATGCAACTGGACGGGCAGGCGGCGACGCAGATCATGCAGGCCGTGCATTTGGATTTGGTCGGATCGCGCGGATGCGGCACCAGGGCGATCGGGCCGCGATAGCTGACGGTGTCCTCGGGGGCGACGACGTTGCGCGGGTAATGGACGGTGATCTGCGGCTGGCGGAAATACCGGCCGGTGATCTGCAGGCCGACGAGGAGGCTCCACAGATCGGTCACGGACCGAACGAATGTCTTGATCGTGCTCATGACGTTTCGGCCCCTTTCCTAAAAAATCTTGATGAGGAGGGCGGTGCCCAGGAGATTGAGGGTGGCCAGAGGCAGCAGCCATTTCCAATTGATGTTCAGGAGCTGGTCGAAACGAATGCGCGGGTAGGTCCAGCGGACCCAGATGATGAATCCCAGCAAGACGTACATCTTGATCAGGAACCACCAGACCCCGTCTATTCCGGGCCCCTTCCAGCCGCCGAGGAACAGCGCGGTGCAGACGCCGCAGACGACCGCCATATTGGCGTATTCGGCCAGGAAGAACATGCCGAAGCCCATGCCGGAATATTCGGTGTGGAAACCGGCGGTCAGCTCGGATTCGGCCTCGGGCATGTCGAAGGGGGCCCGGTTGGTTTCGGCGAAGGAGCAGACCAGGAAGATCAGAAAGGCCAGGGGCTGGCAGGCGATGTTCCATTGCCAGGGCCACGAGCCCTGGCCCTCGACGATGGTGGACAGATTGAGGCTGCCGGTCTGGAAGGCGATGCAGAGCACGGTCAGCAGCAGCGGAATCTCATAGGCGACCGACTGCGACACGGCGCGGGCGGCGCCCAACAGGCCGAATTTGTTGTTCGACGACCAGCCGGCCAGCAGCATGGCCAATACGTTGAAGCCGGCGAAGGCCAGGATCAGGAGGACGCCCAGATTGACCTCCTGGACGGTCAGCACCGTTCCGAAGGGCATCGGCACGAACAGCAGCAGGACGGGGCAGACGGCGAGCACGGGGGCCAGCCAGAACAGGATCGGGTCGGCGTCCTTCGGCGTGAAAAGCTGCTTGCCGATCAGCTTCAGGCTGTCGGCCAGCGGTTGCAGAATCCCGTGCGGGCCGACTTCGAAGGGGCCCGGGCGGCGTTGGATATGGCCCGATCCCTTGCGTTCGGCATAGACCAGGACCAGCACATTGACGGCGACGAAGGCCATCACGGCCACCATGCCGATGACGATGCGGATGAGGTCCCAAGGAATGAGTTCCATGCGGCTTACCTGTCGATCTCGGGAATGACCAGATCCAGGCTGCCCAGGATGGCCACGGCGTCTGCCAGAATGGTTCCGCGTGCGACCTCGGCGTAGGCGCTGAGATTGGAAAAGCACGGGGAGCGTAATTTGACTTTGTAGGCGGTCTCGCCGCCGTTGCTGACCAGATGGACGCCGACCTTGCCGCGCGCCCCTTCGAAGGCGAAGTAGGATTCGCCTTTGGGAGCTTTCCACAGCGCCTTGGGCGCGTTTTTCATCATGATCTGCCCGGCCGGAAGGGCGGCCAGGGCCTGTTCGACGATCGCCAGGCTCTGCTCCATCTCGTCCATGCGGACCAGATAGCGGGCCATGGAGTCGCCTTGGCCGTAGACCGGGACCTTCCAGTCGAAACCTTCGTAGAGCGGGAAATGCTCGGCCTTGCGCACGTCGTAATCGAGGCCGGCGCCGCGGGCCACCGGGCCGGTGACGCCGTAGCGGCGGCAGATGTCGGCATCCATGACGCCGATGCCCTCGAGGCGTTTGCGCAGGATGATATTGTCGGTGACCAGGTCCCGGTACATGGGAAGCCGGCTGCGCATATGCGGAATGAAGGCCTTGACCCGTTCGATGAACCGCTCGCTCAAGTCGGTGCAGACGCCGCCGATGCGGAAGGCCGAATGGGTCAGCCGCGACCCGGTGGGCATCTGCAGAAGATCGAGCAGGCGTTCGCGGTCGTCGAAGGCATACATGATGGGCGTGATGGCGCCCAGATCCAGCGTGAAGGCCCCCCACCACAGCAGGTGCGAGGTGATCCGGTTGAGTTCCGTCGTGATGACGCGGATATAGGTGGCCCGCTCCGGCACTTCGAAGCCGGCCAGCCGTTCGACCGCGCCGACGAAGGCCCAGTTCCATCCCAGCGCATGGCCGTAGTCGATCCGGCCCGTGTTGGGAATGAACTGGGGCAGGGTCTTCACCTCGCCCATCTTCTCGTGCATGCGGTGCAGGTAGCCCAGCACCGGTTCGGCCCGGATGACATATTCGCCGTCGAGTTCGACGATGACCCGCAAGACGCCGTGGGTGGCCGGATGCTGGGGGCCGAGGTTGAGGATCAGCGAACCCTCGCGGGCGCCTTTCTCGAAATTCCGATTGTAGAAGTCGCCCTCGTCGACGCCCATCTGTTGATAATTCATGATCAGGTTTCGCCTGTCTCGGCCAGTTTGGCTCTGGGTGTCAGCAGGGTGAACTCCGCCGAAGAGCGCAAGGGATCGGCCGGTGGGAACAGATCCCACAGGAAGGCCCGTGCCGCATCGGCCTTCTGCAGGGGATGTTCGGTCATTTCGGGCGCCAGCAGCAGGGGCACCGGGTTGGGATTGCCCTGGAAGACGACGCCGTAAAAATCGGTGGTCTCGCGTTCGTGCCATTCGGCGCCCTGGAAGACCGAGGCGATGGAGGGCAGCTCCGGAGTTTCGTGGGGGACCAGGACGCGCAGGGCGACGCGGCCGGGCCGGGCCATGTGGTCGAAGTGATAGACCAGCAGATAGCCTTCCTTGGCGTCGATCGCGGTGATGTCCTCGAGGAAATATTCGTCGCGATAGAGCAGCTTGACGGCCCGCAGCAGGTCGGTCGGCAACAGGAAGACGGACCAGGTCAGTCCCGTCTTGGCCGGATCGCATTTGACCAGATACTGGACCTTGAGCACGCCGAACAGAACGTCGATCATTTCGAGGCTCCCGGTGCTTCGGGCCACCAGCGGCGGCCGGTCAGCTTTTTCTGGATCTCGAAGAGACCTTCGAGCAGAGCCTCGGGCCGGGGCGGGCAGCCCGGAATATAGACGTCGACGGGGATCAGCTTGTCGACGCCCTCGATGATGCCGTATTGATCCTCGAACTTGAACGGACCGCCGGAGATGGCGCAGTTTCCCAGCGCCATGACGAAGCGCGGGGCCGGCATCTGCTCGTAGAGGCGAACCACCGCCGGCGCCATTTTCCGGCTCACCGTGCCGGCGACGATCATCAGGTCGGACTGGCGCGGCGATGGCCGGAAGACTTCGGCGCCGAAACGCGAAATGTCGAAGCGGGCCATGCTGGCCGCCATCATTTCGATGGCGCAGCAGGCCAGGCCGAAGGTCATCGGCCACAGCGACATGGCGCGGCAGATGTCGATGACGCTCTCGACGGCCTTCACCTGAATGACCGGCGGGTCGACATAGGCGCCGTTCGCCGTCTGATAGTCGGGGGTGATTATAACCGGATCTTGCGCGGCCATGTGAAGACCCCTTTCGCCCAGAAGTAGACCACCGCCAGTCCCAGGAAGAACAGGAAGAGCAGGACCTCGAAAAACGCGCTCCAGCCGACGGTCAGCCGATATTGGACGGCGACCGGGAAGAGGTACAGGACGTCCACGTCGAACGCCAGGAAGATCAGGGCGTAGACATAATAGCTGACACCGAATTTCCCCCTGGCGTTGCCCTGCGGCGCGATGCCGCACTCGTAGGACATGCCGAGGTCGCCGCCGCGCGCCTTGGGGGCGAGAAGCGTCGAGGAAAGCAAGGGGACGCCGGCAAACAGCACCCCAAGGATGAGGAACAGCATGATGGCGATGTGAAGCCAACTCAGGACCATGACGCGGCCTTTCTCCAGGCTGGTGTCAATTCAGCAAAATTATTCCATGCCGCCACCGGCGGAAGCGTTCGTCTTCGAAAATCAGCCGCAGACGACCATGGCGGACCATCGGGAATCTGCCGGATTCTCAGGATCCGGGATCCGACGGCCTCACCCCCGCCCGCCTAAAACGGCAAGATTTTTGCGGTTATTAAGCGATCATGACGCCTAAGTCAAATCTAGACTAATCGGACAGGCGATGGGAAGCGTCCTGGCTGGGCGTCTCGGCCGCCGTTTCGGTTGAGTCCGATGGGCGGCGATTCCCGTCTCGCAGTTTCCGCAGGACAATTCCCCCTGTCCGGTCATAAGCTATGGGCAGGCTGTTTGTACCCGGGAGGGGGCGTAATGAGAATTGGTGTTCCGAAGGAAAACAAGATTCACGAATACCGGGTCGGCCTGACCCCGGAAAGCGT